>LFEY01000031.1 GCA_001510275.1 Thaumarchaeota archaeon casp-thauma3 | reverse complement strand
TAAAATTGAGATATTATAAAATTATTTTATTAATCATAATTCATGAGTTGAAAAAACTGATCAAGAAGAAATTATTTATTAAAAAAGAAAAACAATCTTGTGATTTTAGTTCATTAAATTCAAACAATGTATAATTAAAAACATAGAAAAAACTATTAAATTTTCAAGTTACATAGTAAATTAATTTTTTTAAAATAGAATTACATACTACTAAAAATCCTACAAAGATTGATTGTTATAATAATATTAGAACGCAAAGTCATTAAAAATTTTAAAGATACATAGTTTAGATAAATTGCTATCACCGTAGCACAAAAGTCTAAATGTATCAAAAAATCCTAACATTTATTGATACATGGTCTATCTCTTGCAATAGGTGCGGGAATTGCATCAATAGTATTAGTTATAGTGTTTTTAGGGTTTGATACAATTTCAAATGAATCAGATCTTGTTTTAAAACCTACTCCAACTATTGTAGAGCCAACTGCAAATATTGAGGTATCAGGCCCACAAAATATTTCCATAAGAACATTTTTAGAAAATGGATCACCAGTACTTGGTGATTCTAATGCACCAGTTACTTTGATAGAGTTTGGGGATTATCAATGTCATTTCTGTAATGTTTTCTTTCATTCAACTGAAGATCGTATTTTGAAAAATTATGTAGAGACTGGAAAAGTGAAAATGATCTTCAAAGATTACAACATAATTGGTTCTGATTCTATTGCAGCATCACATGGAGCACATTGTGCAAATGATCAAGAATTGTTTTGGGAATATCATGATATTTTGTATTCAAACTGGACAGGCGAAAATAATGGGTGGGCATCATCTGAAAATCTTGCAAAGTTTGCCCAGGAAATTGGCTTAGATGTGAATAAATGGTCTGAATGTATAGAAAATGGACTACATTCACAAACTATTCTTTCAAGTAATAGGGATGCAAGGACACTTGAATTAACAGGAACCCCTGCATTTTTTGTCATTGGGCCTGATGGTAAAACTACATCAATTTTTGGGGCACAACCATTTGAGGCATTTAAAAATATTTTTGAAGCAGAACTAAAAAAATAAAAGAATTAGTGATCAAATAACGATAAAAGGGCAAAAAAAGCACTAAAACGTCCTCCCTAGCTAGTTAGAATTTACTGGATATCCTTATTAGTGAACCTCCGGAGGCAAAATTATGGCAGCAGGAGTAGATGATATTGCAATATACATCCCTAGATTGTATCTTGATGCAACTGATTTTGCAGAAGCTAGAGGTTTAGATCCAGTAAAATTACAAAAAGGCCTAGGAGTATCTCAAATGTCAATTGTTGACTCCAATCAAGACCCAGCATGTCTTGCAGCAAATGCATGTTTAAAAATTATGCAAAAAAACAAACTATCTCCAGAAGATATTGGGAGATTATACGTTTCAACTGAATCAGCATTTGATGAATCAAAGGCGATGAACTCGTATGTTATTGGAATGCTAGAGCAGGTTTATGGTCAAGGAGCATTTGAGCACTGTGGAGGAGTTGAGACCAAATTTGCTTGCGTTAGTGGTTCTTATGCACTTTATGATAATACCAATTGGATTAGAGCTGGAGAAGCAGAAGGAAAAGCAGCACTAGTAGTAGTATCAGATATTGCAAAATATGATATGGGTTCTAGTGGAGAGATGACCCAAGGTGCAGGAGCTGTAGTAATGCTTCTCAATGATAATCCACGATTATTAGCATTTGATCCTAAAGTTACAGCTACATCAATTAAAGATGAATACGATTTTTACAGACCATTTGGAAAAGAAACACCAATTGTGCATGGTCAATATTCTAATTTACTGTACATGATTCAAGTAAGAAAAGCACTTGAAGCATACAAGAAAAAAGTAATCTCATCAGGACTAATTAAAATAGAGCCTGGAGAAACCATCTTAGATCATATGGATTACATCCACATGCATTTGCCATATAGTAACATGGGGAAAAAGGCCTTGGCGTATTTAGTTAGACATGAATGGCGTCAACTTCCACGATGGAAGCGAATTTTACAAGAAATAGGAATGGAAGAACCAGTTCCAAAGGATCCACGTGGGACAATTGAATCAGTGTTAAGTGATGAAGAATTTATGGCGAAAGACCATGAATTTACCAAACTATTTTCAAAAACTCCAGAATACCAAGAAGTGTACGAATCAAAACTTGCAAGTTCACTTATTGCATCTACTATGATTGGAAATTTGTATACTGCATCATTATACTTGGGATTTAGAAGTAGTTTAGAATTTGAATACCAAAAAGGAATTAACTTAGACGGGAAAAGAGTTGGATTTGGATCATATGGTAGTGGAAGTAGTGCAATGGTGTTCAGTGGTGTCATTCAACCAGAGTATGAACAAGTTGTAAAGGATATGAACTTGGAAGTAGAAGTGGGTCAGAGAAGAAAACTAACATGGGATGAATATGAAAAGTTGCATGAAAACAAACTAAGACCTGATCAATCAATGGTACACTCAAAGAAAGAATTTGTACTAGTAGAGGTAAATACTGAAATTGAGACTAGAGGTGAAAGACGTTACATCTTTAATGAATAGACACAGTCAAATTTTAATTAATTATTCTAATAGAAAGTATTTTACGATGAAATTTTGGTAATATCTGTTCCACAATGTACACAGAAAAAAGCCCCATTTGGAGTCCAATAATGCTCACATCTGGAGTCAGCCATAGAATTCATTGAATTTTAATTCATTACCCATACAGGTTACAAATTTTGTACTAAATGCAAAAAAAAATTAACATTTTGTGAGACTGGTACAACAGATGTTATCAAAATTGGTATTAGTTTTAATCTCTCAGGAAAACAAAACACTTTTTCATACTATAATTTTCTAGTATGATACAATAATGCAAGAAGAGACTAATCCAGTCAAGGAGTATCTGTTTGATTATTTATTAAAATCAGATGAAAAAATTCAAAAATTAATACCTGATGAGAAATTCTCAGAAATCATTGATGATGTGATAGAGAATTGTTATGATAAAATCATCACATTAGGAGAAAAAGATGAAAGTGTGGGAATTTTAGCAACAGGTTTGCTTCATTTTCTTCTTACCAATACGTTACTAAATAGTCAAAGAAAAGTAGAATATAATGGAATAGAAATAGATATTGTAATTCCAGATTTGAAAACATTAGAAAAAGATCCTAAACAAACTTTGATCATATGTATTCCAAAGACTAGTGAAAAAAAAGAAATTGAGAAAAAATTAACAGAGATATACAAAATACAACCAGAAAAACAAAACATTTGGTTAGTTTTATCTCAAGATCTGGATTTTAAAAACAAATCATATGTAATTGATAAAAAAAATAGTACATTTTCAGAAATTATCTACGATATTGCACAATTTGTTAATGTGCATGGACAAAGTAAATTCAAAATTTTACGAGTATAAGATAGATTCTAGGTTTCACAAATTACGTCGCTATTATTTCCACCATCATATAGCCCTACCATGGCATCAACATCACAATCAGAGATATATGGAAAATTAGTCTCAATTATTGGATACATCACATACAAGATCACATGGAGGTAGTGGGTTAGGGCTTGTAATTTGTAAAGGGTTTATTGAGGATATGAAAGGAAAGATTTGGTTAGAAAGTGAAGGAGGAAAAGGAACCACAGTATTTTTTACGATTCCAAAAGCATAAAATTATTTTAATAGAATTTTAAAATCAATATTCTTTTTAAAAATTCTATACAAAGATGCATCACTCATATTTTTAATGAAAGGAATTGAGCCTAAAACTTTGATTCCAGTAAGATTTTGCAAGTCTCTTTTTAGTTCTTTGACAGGATAACCATCATCAAAATTATTAATTATAATTCCTTTGACTGGAATTTTATATTTTTCACACATTTTACAAGTCATTATAGTATGATTAACAGTTCCAATCTTACTTCGAGTAACAATTACTGCAGGGATTTTCATCTCTTTTATTAAATTTGTAATGTAATAGTCTTTCAAAATTGGAGTCATTATTCCTCCCATTCCTTCTACAAGCATCATGTCATGAAGTTTTGAGAGTTTTTTGTAGCTAGATAATATTGTAGGTATATTTGGTTTTATTTTTAATTTTTTCCATGCAGTGTATGGTGATGCAGGAATTCTAAAAAACTGGGGATTTACTAATTTTTCAGGATCACATGCCATTGCAGCACGAGATAAGATTTCAATATCTTCAGATTTGTAACCTTTCTTCTGAGCAATTCCAGCTGCAAAAGGTTTCATTACTCCAACATCAATTCCCATCTTTCGAAAGACTACCCCAAGTCCTGCTGTGATGTAGGTTTTTCCAACATCAGTATCAGTTCCAGTAATGAAAAGAGATTTCAACAAATTAGGTTCAGAATTTTTAGTTGATTAACTCATCGGTTAGTTATTAAGATCTGAAATATTACAAAATCAGTTGAAAAGCTCTGTTTGGCACCCAAACACGCAGATGAAAGAATGGAATTCTTTTGATACAATCACCAAAGGCAAAGGAATGTGGTTAATTGATTCTAAAGGCAACAAAATGCTTGATGCAGTGGCATCAATGTGGTGTAATGTTTGGGGGCATTCTAATCCAGAACTAGTAAAAGCTATTACAGATCAGAGCAAAAAATTACAGCATTCTTCAATGTTTAATCTAACAAATGAGCCTGCAGAAAGGCTTGCAGATAGCCTAGTAAAAATATCTCCAGGAATGTATAAGGTATTTTTTTCAGATAATGGTTCTTCAGCAATGGAGATTGCAATCAAGATAGCACTTCAATACTGGAAAAATATTGGAGGAAAAAAGACAAAGATTGCCACAATAGAAAATGGATATCACGGAGATACGTTTGGTGCAATGTCAGTAGGATATGTACCAGAATTTTTTAGTAAATTCAAAGAACAGTTATTTTCAACAATACAGTTTCCAGTTCCAAACAAATACAAAATTCCCAAAGGATTTACTTTTATAGATTATCAAGATTATTGCCTAGAAATAATTGAAAAGAAATTATCTAAAAATAATAATATCGCAGCCTTTGTCATGGAAAGTGGCGCACAAGTAGCAGGGGGGGTTATAATTTATCCAAAAGGATTTCAAAGAAAAATTAGTAAATTATGCAAAAAATATAATGTATTATTTGTTTTAGATGAGATTGCAACAGGCTTTGGAAGACTAGGTTCCATGATACAGTATAACGAGCAAAAAAGCATTCCAGACATTGTAGCATATGGAAAAATGTTAACTGGGGGATATCTTACAATGGCTGCAACTTTAACAAACAAGAAAGTTTATGATTCATTTTTAGGAGAATTTAATGATTGGAAGCATCTATTTCATGGTCATACATACACAGGGAACCCAATTGCCGCAGCAGTTGCAAATGAAAACCTCAAAATGTATCAAAGAAATCATTTAATAAAAAAGATTCAAAAAACATCTAAAATATTTGAGAAATTCTATCAAGAGATTTCGGAAATTGATATTGTAGGAGATATCAGACACAAAGGAATGTTAATGGGTATAGAACTAGTAACAAGTAAAAAGAAAAAAACTCCAATTCATCCCAAAAAATCAATAAACAAGATATTTTTTGAAGAAGGAAAAAAGCATGGAATCTATCTTAGAACTCTTGGAAACATAGTCATGCTTGTTCCACCTCTAGCAATCTCAGAAAAAGAGCTAAATTTGCTCCTAAAAAAGACAATTATGACTATAAAATCTGCAAGATCAAAGGTAGTTAACTGTTAACCCCTAAATTCCTCAAGGTTAACATTTCCAATAATATTATTAATACAATATTGTTTAAAATCAATATGAGTGCTCTAGAGTTTATCAAAGAGTGTCAAGAAAGAGTATTTTCTGGAATTGGAATTTCATCAGAAGACACTGAGAAATTATTTAACATCCCAGATGAAAATCTAAAAGATTTAGCAAGTGCTGCAAATGAGATTACTCGAGATTTTAATGGAAGTAAAGTTGATGTAGAACAGTTAAACAATATTAAAAAAAATGCATGCAGCGAAGACTGTACATTTTGTGGTCAATCTGCTTTTTTTGATACAGGAATTGAAACATACCAATTAGCAACTCCAGAAGAAATAGTTACAAAAGCTAAAAAAGCAAAAGATGAAGGTGCTGAATCATATTGTCTGGTTGCAGCATGGAGAGAACCATCACTAAAAGATTTTGATAAAGTTTGCAAAATTATTAGTGAAATTAATGATAAAGTTGGAATAAGCGTAGAGTGCAGTTTAGGGTTTCTTACAAAAGAGCAGGCAACAAAGCTAAAAGAACTCAAAGTGAAAAGATACAATCATAATTTAGAAACAGCAAAGTCAAAATTTCCAGAAATTTGTACAACTCATACATATGAAGATAGGTTAAAGACATTAGGAATTGCAAGAGACGCAGGATTAGAGTTATGCACTGGCGGAATTATTGGTCTTGGAGAAACAAGAGAACAGAGATTGGAGTTATCATTAGAATTAGCTAGACTATATCCTGAAGAAGTAACAATTAACATGCTAGTTCCAATTCCAGGGACGCCTTTAGAATTACAAGTAGGCCTTCCCAACTCTGAGATTATCAGAATGTTTTCTGTGATCAGATTTCTCTTGCCAGAATCAGTCATTAAAATTTCAGGTGGAAGAG
Organism: Thaumarchaeota archaeon casp-thauma3; assembly: GCA_001510275.1. GTDB lineage: Archaea > Thermoproteota > Nitrososphaeria > Nitrososphaerales > Nitrosopumilaceae > Nitrosopumilus. Next base: position 37,013 of record LFEY01000031.1, on the reverse strand, counting down.
AGACAAACCTAGATGATGCAGGTGAAGAACTACTTCAAAGCGGTGCAAACGGAATTATCACTGCAGGTTATTTGACGATGGATGGAAATGAGGCTAAAAAAGACATGGAAATGATAAAAAAGATTGGCCTCCAAGCGTAAACTGGACTTTATTGATTCAGAACTAGAGGAAATTAAGCAAAATAACCTCTATAGAAAATTACGATATGGGAAAGCCCAAGGTGCTCATATTACAATTAATGGCAAAAAACTTCTCAATTTATGTTCAAATGATTATCTAGGAATTCCAATAACAAAGATTTCATTCAAACAACTTCAATCAAGCTCAAGACTTGTTTCTGGAAATGATGAATCATACAAAAAATTAGAAGACACACTTGCAAAACACAAGTCACAACAAAACAGTTTGATTTATCCAACTGGATATATGGCAAATCTTGGAGTAATCTCTTCAATTGCAAAAAAAGGAGACATAATTTTTAGTGATGAGTTGAATCATGCAAGTATTATAGAGTCATGCAAACTATCTGATGCTAAGGTTTCAATATACAAGCATAATGATATGGAAGATTTGCAAAAAAAACTAAAACAGAAAGGGAAAAACAAGTTTGTAATTACTGAAGGAATATTTAGTATGGATGGGGATTTTTCATTATTAAAACAGATTACAGAAATCTCAGAAAAAGCAAAAGCAATTATAATTATAGATGATGCACATGGTGATTTTGTTATTGGAAAAGATGGTAAAGGAACCCCAGATCATTTTAATGTCACAAAGAAAATTGATTTGTATATTAGCAGTCTAAGTAAAGGATTAGGATCATTTGGAGGTTATGTTGCATCACAAAACAATGTAATTGATTTATGCATTAACAAATCAAAATCATTTATTTACACATCAGCCCTTCCTTCATTTTTAATTGAGCATTCCCTGAAAAGATTTGAATCAAACAGAGAAAAACAAAAGAAAAAACTAGAAAAAAATACTACTCGACTATCAAAAGGATTAGAACAGATTGGATACGAAATAAATTCTTCAACACATATCATACCAATAATTATTGGAAGTGAAAAATCAGCAATGGATTTTGGGGAATTTTTGTTTAGTAATGGAGTGTTTGCACAGCCAATTAGATATCCCACAGTTCCAAAAAATCAAGCCAGATTGAGAATTTCAGTTACTGCGTGGTTAACAAGTGCCGATATTGAAAATACACTTGAAATTTTTGAAAGAGCGTACCTAAAATTTGTGAATTAACGCATAGAATCAAAGCCACCAATGGCTGGTGAACCAATAATTACTGCAAGTACGATTACTATTCCTAAAACGACACCTACAATTATGAAACGCTTGTTCATACCAAAAATGTGCATATCCCAGTTAAAAACGGATTGTACAGAGATTAGGAACAGATATGGAAGAATGCTTTAAAGGAAAAATTAGAATTTTAAGACATGGTAGAGATAACTCTAGCAGTAGCAGTACTAGCAGGGCTTGGATCATTTGTAGCACCATGCATCTTACCCATGATTCCAGCATTTCTTGCATACATTTCGGGTACTACGGTTACAGAGCTTAGTTCTAAAAGTGGGTCTCTTCTTTCTATTAATCGATTAAACATTGTACTAAATACAGTATTTTTTGTCTTGGGTTTTTCAATAGTATTTTCTATTTTAGGAGTTTTGATTAATAGTGTTCTTTCTACTACCGCTGGTGAATTTACAGAGAGTCTTAATTTTGTAGGTGGGATAATCATTATTTCCTTTGGAATCTTTATGTTGTTATCAACAAAAATTCGTTCATTAAATATAGAGAAAAAATTCTTCCCAAAAAGTTCAAAATCAAGTTATCCAATGTCATTTGTATTTGGTTTAGCATTTGCAGTAGGGTGGACTCCATGTGTTGGTCCAATACTTGGAACAATACTTACTCTGGCAGCTACTACCCCCTCTCTTTCATTTAGTTTATTGCTTGCATATTCGTTAGGTCTTGGAATACCTTTCATCTTAATGGGGATATTTTTCTCAAGAGCTACAAGACTCATTCGTTCAATGTCTAAACATCTCAAATACTATAATGTAATCTTGGGGGCATTCATTATTGTTTTAGGAATTCTTGTATTCACGAATCAATTAGCATACATTGCAAATTTTCCACTTCTCAATGAACTATTATTATTAGGATGATAAAATGAAATCAGAAATAAGGACAGCATTAATTTTTGGAGTTGTAATCGCTACAGGAATAGGCATAATGAGTGTAGTTTTCTCATCACTTGATAAAGAGACAATTAACGTATCTACTGAAGGAGATTTACTCACTAAAATAGACAAATCAGGATTCAAAATGGCACCAAATTTAGTTGGAATTGCTCATTATCTGAATACCACACCTGAAGAATTAGAAGAAGAGATCAAAGGTAAGGTTGTACTTTATGATATTTGGACATATAGCTGCATTAATTGTATCAGAACACTTCCATACATTACTGCATGGGATGACAAATATGCAGATCAAGGATTATTAATTATTGGAATTCATTCACCAGAATTTGAATTTGAAAAAGATCCCGAAAATGTCAAGATGGCAATAGACAAACACGGTATTAGTTATCCTGTTGTTTTAGATAATGACATGGAAACATGGAAAGCATTTGAAAATAGGTACTGGCCAAGAAAATACATTGCAGATCATGAAGGATATATCAGATATGATCACATTGGAGAAGGATCATATCAGGAAACAGAAAAAGTCATTCAACAACTTTTAGATGAAAGAGCTGCATCACTTGGAATTCAGATGACAACAGATGCATCACTTGTAGAAATTGAATCATTTGAGCATACAGTGTTTAGATCACCTGAATTATACTTTGGTTACAAGTTTGCACAAAATAGAAACCAATTAGGAAGTGAAGAAGGATTCCAACCAGAAAAAATAGTAACATATTCAGAACCAGATAATATAGACTTGCACAAATTCTATCTAACAGGTGATTGGAAAAATCAAGAAGACAGTATGGAATTAGTATCAGATACAGGAGTTATCAAATTACTATACAATGCAAAAGAAGTAAACATTGTAACTGATAATGATGCAATACTAGAAATTTTCCTTGACGGAGAACCACTTCCTGCAAAGTATTCAGGAAAAGACATCATATCAGGAAATAGCCTAACAGTATCAGAAGCTGGTCTTTACAACATTATAACCAGTGAAACTAGTGCATCTCACGAAATGGAAATTCAGATTAATGGTAAAGGATTTCAAATGTTCACATTTACCTTCGGATAGTGTAACTGTTACCCATTGTAACTCCAGTGACAGTAGCTGTGGTGACAAATCTCTTTAAAACAAAAATTTCAAGTCATACTAGGGAAATTAAGACATGATAAGTAATTCTTGGGACAAAGTAGTGGGGGAGAGTATATCTCAAAAAGTAATCAATAGAGTAAAGCCGGGGGAACCATTAAAAAACAAAGTCGATTTTGCACAGAAAAAATTACAATTTCAGATTTTAAAATTAGAAGGAATTAATGAAAAATTACAGAAAAAACATGATATAATATTTGAAAAAATCGTAAATGCGCAAAGAAATAACAAAACTAGCTATGCTCATGCATATGCAGGAGAATTAACACAGGTTAGAAAAATGAAGAACATGATAAGTGGTGCAAAATTATCCATGGAGCAAATCAAACTTAGATTAGATACAGTATCTGAGCTAGGAGATGTGGTAGTAACACTTAGCCCATGCATGTCAATAATTAAAGGACTAGGTCCATCATTAAGAGGAATTATGCCAGAAGCAAATGCTTCAATGCAAGATTTGTCACAAATACTTGGCGATGTAATGTCTGGCTCATCATTGACAACTGGAGATACTTTGAGTGTTGGTGCTGAAACAAATGCAGATACATTAGCAATTCTAGAAGAAGCACATAGTATCATTGCAGGTCAAGCTAAATCAACAATTCCAGAGGTTCCAGATAGTCTCAAACATCAAATAGTTGAGAAAAGATCAGACGTCTTTATTTAGAATTTTTCTAGTCAATCTTATTTTAATTTCTTTTTGCTTTTCTGAACTAGAATTTTCTTTATTCTAGAAATTGTAGGATAGCTGTATCCGCGTCTACGATAATTTGCTATCATCATCTTCCAATTCTTTAATCTCCACTGAGCTTGTTCAGTAGTAACAGAATGAACCTCTTTTTGAATAATGCTTTTTCTTCCTACTTTGAGAGTTCCAGCATCTTTTGCAGACCATCTGTTTCTTGCAAATTTTAGTCCTGTAAGGATCTCACCTACAGGCATTTCCTTGAAATATTCCTTGAGTTTTTTTAGTTCCATATCTGTAGGTTTTTTGGAAATTGGTAACTCAATGGTTGGGTTTGCCATGAAAATTCTAATCTCTTATACTTTAAGAGAATCTTGCTAAACCAGAATTAACTAAAGCAGGAAAATTAGAAACGATTTGATAAATTCTAACAGTTCAAAGGAATGCTAGAGTTTTTGCACAAAGTCATGTACATTCCAAATCCAATGATTACGGCTGCAAAAATAGATAAGGGAATCAAAATGAAAATATTGGTTTTACGACCCACGAATAAAATTAGATAGATGCCTATAAAATTGTCACAGTATTAGTCAACTGTGATAGTAAAGACGCCTTTTGTTTTTGGATTCTGTAATAGAGAGACCATCTCTCGCGGTAACTGATCAGATGCTTTATCACATTTAACAGCCAAAGTTCTAGGACATATGAAGTCGCTTTTTCGAATAACAATATCTTCAGAATGAGTAAGGATTAGATCAGGATGGCCTTTTCCCTCTAGTACAAATTCATACTCGCCTACACGAATTGAAAAAGTTACTTTTGCACCAGGATTTTTAAGTTTGTCTTTTAATTCTTGAGGCAAGTCAGCACAACTTGAGGTGGCATTGATACCAACTATACAATCACCCTGAGGAGTCAAGTGAGACTCTTTTGTAATCTCTATAGTTTTTTGGTGATTTGATCTAATATTTTCATTTCCAGAAAATTGAATTTCAAACCTCACGCCAAATCTGATAGGCTAGACTTAAATTAAACATTTTTTGGATATTTTTCTCAACATTAATTTAAAGAAAAATAATTGAACGAAGTTCGTTTTATGAAGAAATTTTGGAATTATCTCAGAAAGCATTGGTTGTAATATGCTGACTCTTTCTTGTAATCGTCTGATTAGTTCTGTAGTCTCTTGACTTGCTTTAATTCCTGTCAAATGCAAAGAGGAATATCGAATAGTATTGAAAAAAGAAGTTTACTAAAGTTTTGGGAGTTTAACTTGAATCATAAAATTGTTATTTACTATGTAAACAGGATCACCATTTGCATCAAACTTATCAGTTTTACTTATTCCTGACACTGTCATTTTTAATCTAATCTTACTCCCATCATCTACAATGTATTCATACCACTCATCAGAAATTGTATTGTATCTCACATCTTCTTGAATTATTGCTTTGTTATAATCCTCTGAAGTGTATTTAGTAGGATCTGGTTGTCCTTTAGATTCTTTTGTTGGTAATATGACTGTAATTGTCTGACCATCTATGCCATAATTTCGTTTCTCTCCTGTTTGTGTTTTGAAAAGTCTAGTGAGTACGTATTTTATTTTTATTGTTGTATTGTCATTTAATTCATATTTGTGCCATGGTTCTCTTACTACATCAAAATCAATTGATTTTCCTTGATTAGTTGACAAGATGTTATAGTTATGAAATTAACTCTATTTTATTTCTGTTTGCACTCGCTGTGATATAATTCCCTGTGGTGGTTATTTCAGCATGTTCAAGAAATGAATCTTCACCCGCATATGATACTTGGTCTTTGATTACAATTTCTTGTTCTTCTTTCTCTAAACGTTTCAAGAGATTTTTATTCTCAGCAATAACATCGTTTGTGATTTTCTTTACTTCTTCATCTGATGCTATTTTGACTTTGTGTTTCATAATTAATGCTCTTTCAATCTGACTTTAAAGCCTTTGTGATCAAATGGCGGATATGATCAATTGTGTAGATGTTATTTGCAATTGCTTTAGACACAAAGAGTTTCTCATCTTCTGTGATGTTTAGTCTCAGTTTATTGAGCCTCAGAAAGTCTTCAGCCACCAAATACCCTGTACGTTTGTTACCATTCGTTAAGTATTGATTAGATGCAATACTGTACCATAGATAAGCACATTTACCTATAACTGCATCTTTTTCTTCCAATTCATCATAAAGTGTTTGAACATTTGCCAAAACAAACTCCATTCCACCTTTGTAATTAAATCCTGATTTTGAACCAAGTAGTTCTTGATTAATAATACAAACTTGTTCTAAATTCAGATATATGATTGTCAACAAGTTTCAGGCATGCTTAGCCACTTTTAAAATACACTTTCTTGTCGATCACATTTCATATTGATTTAAAGAATTTTGTGCGTATTTTAAATTTTTGCCAACTAAAGCAACCAATAAATTAAACTTTCAAAGCATTGGAATCAAATGCTTCCTGCACAACAAGGTTATGATAGAGCAATCACCGTATTTTCACCAGATGGTAGACTATACCAAGTTGAATACGCCATTGAGACTGTAAGAAGAGGAACAATCGCAGTTGGTATAAAATGTAAAGATGGTATAGTCATAGCAGTTGAAGAAAAACCAAGAAAATTACAGATTTCTGAAACAGCACAAAAGATTTTCCAAGTCGATGATCATGTAGGAGTTGCTGCAGCAGGATATATTCCAGATGCAAGAAGTCAAGTAGATAATGCAAGATTCTTTTCTCAAAGTAATAAAATGATTTATGATGAACCAGTTGAAGTTGAAACGATTGCAAAACATTTAGCTGATCAATGTCAACAATATACACAATATGCAGGTGTAAGGCCTTATGGTGTTTCACTGATTCTAGGAGGGATAGTAAACAAAATACCACAGTTGTATCTAACTGATCCAAGTGGAACATACATTTCTTATGAAGCAATTGCAATTGGGGCAGGTTCTGAACAAGTAACTGACTTTTTAGAAAAAACTTACAAAAATGATCTTGCAATAGATGATGCATCAGCATTAGCTGCTGCAGGAATTTATCTATCAAGTGAAGATAAAGAAGGAACAAGTCACATCAGAATGGCACACATTAAAATAGAGACAGGTTTGTATGAATTAATTTCTGATGAGCAGATTGCAAAATATGCAAATACTGCTAAAGAGAAATATCCACACGAACAAAAATAATTACTTTTAACGGCTTGTGAGATTGAATTACATTGAAATTATCCGTTGCTATTCCTGAATCAGCACTATCTGATGAATCACTCAAGATAGACAAGACTAGAAAAATATCGATTCTAGCAAGAGCTTGCTCTATTTTCAAAATAGATACAATCTACGTCTATCAAGAGGGAGACAGTAAACAAGATGGAAGTCTGCTTGTAATGATTCTAAAATATTTAGAAACACCACAATTTTTGAGAAGAAGACTATTTCCTAAAATGAATGACTTGAAATTTGCAGGAGTGCTTCAGCCATTAAAAATTCCCAGCCACATAACACCAGCAAATTCAAAAAAGATCATCAGAGGGGATGTAAGAGAAGGGATTGTAGTTAGTATAAAGGGAAAAAGATTTGTTGATGTTGGAATTAACCAACTAATACAATTTTTTGGAAAAACTGCAATAGGAAAAAGAGTTACAGTTCAATTCAAAGAAGGGTATCCTAAATTATCAGTAAAAGAAATTGACAAAAGTGAAATTCCATTTTATTGGGGATATTCAGTTAAAGAAAGAGCAAACTTGTTTTCAATAATAAACGAGTGGAAAGGAAATATCATTATTACATCTAGAAAAGGAAAAACTGCAACAAAAGAACAGGTTTCTAAATATACAACATCAGATCAGCCAACGCTAGTAGTGTTTGGATCACCTGAAAAAGGAGTTCATGAAATCTTGGGTGGAAAGATGAAAAATGTACAAAATGCAAAGACTTTGAACTTTTTTCCAAATCAAGCTACTCAAACTGTACGTCTTGAAGAAGCACTACTTGGAACATTAGCAATAATTAATTGGTGTAAATGAGTTGATTAGTTCGAAAAATCGTTGATGTATGATTCTCGTTTTGTCAAATTTTTTTACTGATTTAATGATCGCTAGGATTTTTTCTTAATTTTATCAAGTTCCCCCTTTTTATTTTTCAAATTCATTATACATTCATGCCCGAAGAAATTGGTGGAACTAAAACGCTCATAACAAAAGAGTTTAGAATCTAATCTCTAGAATAATCATAAATGGTTTTGTTATCTTTGACATAGTCTAGTACCCAATTTCCAAAAGAGTGAATTCAAATGAAGGCAGACCTGCACTTTAATGAGAGTGTGCAGCTGTCTTATCACGAATTCACTTGTACTGTATTACACTTTCAAATTATTTAATTATACCTTATAATTTGTGGCATGCCATCTGAGAATCAAGTAACAATTGATCATGAATAATTTTATCACTAGAGACTTTTCTTAAGATACGTTCTGGAGTATAATCTTACTACATGATTATTCAAAGAATTCTGATGGTTTGGTAATCTATGAACAAGAAGGAAATCTAACCAAAGGAAATATTCAGATACACAAGGAGAAATCATAAAACTAAATTAGCATTTTATCCGAACTGTTAACCATTAACATTTGACGTAGAAAGTTAACATTGAATCGTTTTAGAACCGGTAAACTTGGTAACTCATACACATCAAAAAACAATAATTAACGCTCAAAGTACATCATAACATGCCAGAAAGAAAAAATTTTTTGTTATTAGCAATTGGAATGGGAGTAATAGGAATCATAATTGGTGTAACTACTATTTGGAATATGACATCAAGTTTGTTCAAACCATAATATTTTAGTCATAGTTGGTTAACCATAATTTTCAAAGTGGTTAACGATATCCTATATTGGTTTAATAGAGGGTAATCGATGATGCGTTTTAATCATGGGAGCTCGAAAACGACATCAACCACGTAGAGGAAGTCTTGCATACTTACCTAGAGGGCGTGCCAAAAGTATGGAAGCAAGAATTAGAGCATGGCCAAAAATAGATTCAGAAGAGCCAAGAATTTTAGCCCATTGTGGTTTCAAAGCAGGTTGTATCCAGATAGTAAGCATTGATGATCGTGAAAAAACACCAAATGCAGGAAAACAACTAGTAACTCTTGGAACAGTCTTAGTAACTCCGCCAATATTGATTTTAGGAGTTAGAGGATATTCAAAAGACCATGATGGAATGCATGCAGAGTTTGACGTATATGCAGAAGACATTCCAAAATACATTACAAAAGAAATTACATTAAAAAACAAAGAAGGTGCATTAGAAAATGCAGAAAAAATATTAAGAAGAATTAAAGAAGTTTTTGCAATTGTTGCAGTTTCTCCACGTGCAGCAGGATTAGAACAAAAGAAACCATATATTTTTGAGGCTTTAGTTAGCGGGGGAGATGTACAAAAACAATTCGCACATGTTAAAGAATTACTTGGGAAAGAAATTAAGATTGATCAAATTTTTGAAACAGGTTCAAGTGTTGATGTTGCAGCAATTACTAAAGGTAAAGGATGGCAAGGTGTAATTCAAAGATGGGGTGTAAAAAAGAAACAACACAAATCAAGAAAAACAGTTAGAGAAGTTGGTTCACTTGGTCCAATCTCACCACAAAGTGTCATGTATACTGTTCCAAGAGCAGGACAAATGGGATTCCATCAGAGAATTGAATATGATAAACGAATTATGATTATAGGAAATACAGATGATGAGCAAATTAAAATTAATCCCGACGGGGGATACAAACATTTTGGATTAGTAAAAGGGGATTTTATTGTTCTAAAGGGTTCAGTTCCTGGAACATATAGAAGATTAATCAAACTGAGAAGTCAAATTAGAAATGCCCCGGCTAAAGTTAACAAACCAAACATTTTGGAGATAGTAGTATAATGAAGGCGACTACATACACAATTACTGGAACAAAAGAAGGAGAAGTAGAACTTCCAATTATATTTTCAACTCCATATAGAAGAGAGTTAATTCATAAGGCTTTCACTAATCTAACATCACACAAATTCCAGCCACAAGGAAGACATCCAAGTGCAGGTCAAGACGTAGTTGCAGATACAAATGATCCACCTACAGGTCAAGGTGTGTCTCGTGTTGCCAGAAGTACTGGTGGAGGTGGCGGAAGATCAGGCCAAGGTGCAGAAGTTGCATCAACTAGAGGAGGAAGACAAGCACATCCACCTATTGTTGGAAAGGTAATTTACAAGAAATTAAACAAGAAAGAAAATAAACTAGCATTGTGTTCTGCAATTGCTGCAACTGCATCAAAAGACCTTGTAGAATTACGAGGTCATAAAGTTGAAGGCATTGAATCATTTCCAATTATAATATCAGATGATATTGAATCTATTTCCAAAGCAGGTGAAATGGTCAAAGTACTAGATTCATTAAAACTAACACAAGATGTCGATAGATTACAATCAAGAAAGCCACGTTCTGGACAATCAAGACTTAGAGGAAGAAGCAAAAAAGTAGGAAAGAGTGTTTTGTTTGTTACAATGGATACTTCAAATATCAAAAAAGCAATAGGTGCACTTCTTGGTGTAGAAGCAACAAATGTAAAAGATTTAAGCGTATTAGATTTGGCTCCAGGTTCTGATCCAATTAGATTAACAGTATATTCCAAATCAGCAATAACTGAAATTGGAAAAATTAAATCAGCACATCTGGAGATAATGGTGAAAACACAATGAATGTAGATCAAGCAAGTAGAATTATTGTTAAACCATACATTACAGAAAAAACATTTGCAATGGTAGAAAACGAAAGTAAAATTTGTTTCATTGTAGAAGTTTCAGCAAGCAAACCACAAATTAAAGAGGCTGTAAAAACACTTTACAATGAAAACGTTACCAACGTAAACACTGCAAGAACAATTTATGGTAAAAAAGCATTTGTTCAGTTTGAAAATACAGCAAAAGCTAGGGATTTGGCAACAAAGATAGGAATGCTATAATATGGACCATAAAACTCGAAGTATACTAACAGAGGAGAAGAAGAATGGTTAAAGAATTTTTATACAGAGGTATTCCAAAAGAGGAATTAGACAAAACATCTTTAGAAAAATTATTCCTGTTATTCAACTCTAGACAAAGAAGATCCCTTACCAGAGGTATTACTGATGGAAAGAGAAAATTAATAGAAGAGTTCAAGGCTTCAAAAGCAGGTAAATTAAAGAATCCTATCAAAACTCACGTTAGAGATTTGATCATTTTGCCTTACATGGTAGATGTTACAGTAAATGTGTATTCAGGAAAAGAATTTCGTCCAGTCACAATTAAAACAGAAATGATTGGACATTATTTGGGAGAATACGTCATAACAAACAAAAAAGTCTCACATGGTGCACCAGGTGTAGGGGCATCAAGATCCAGTCTATACGTTCCATTGAAGTGATTATTATGAGTAGATTCGGTTACGCTTTCCAAAATTATGATGCAACAAGACATGTGCGTTCATCATTAAGAGAAAAAGACATCTCACACAAACATGCACGTGAAGTAGCAGTTGCAATCAAAGGATTGTCAATTGAAAAAGCAAGAGATTACTTACTAGCAGTAGTTAGTAAAGATCGAGCAATCGCGTTTAGACGATTTAAAAATCAAGTAGGACATAAATCAGATCCTGGAATGATGTCAGGGCGTTATCCACAAAAAACAGCAAAAGAATTCATCAAAGTTTTAGATAATTTAGAATCAAATGCAGAATACAAAGGAATGGATTTAGATAGATTAAAAATCATAAACGCAACTGTTCACAAAGGAGTAGTTGTAAAAAGATTTACTCCACGAGCAATGGGAAGAGCAACTCCAAAGAACAATGTATTAACTCACGTAGAATTGGTGGCACAGGAGATTTAGAAATGTCAGCAGTCAAAAATGTAATCAAAGATAACTACAACATGATGCTTCTCAAAGATTATCTAAGAGAAGCAATTAAAGATGCAGGTTTTTCCCATGCAGAAATATCAAAGACCCCAACAGGGACCAGAGTTGCATTACACGTAACAAGACCTGGAATTGTCATAGGAAGAAAAGGTACTGGAATTAGGGCACTTACTGAAAAACTTGCAACAGACTTTGGATTAAAAAATCCACAAATTTCAGTAGTAGAAATTGAAAAGCCAGAACTGGTTCCAGGTGTAATGTGTAACAGAATGGCATCCCATATTGAACGTGGAACTGCATTTAGAAGAGCAACAATGTGGACATTAAAACAAATGATGGAAGGTGGTGCAATGGGAGTTCAGATAACAATTTCAGGAAAGCTTAGAGGAGACCGTTCAGCATTTGAAAAACACACAGCAGGAATTTTACCAAGAGCAGGACACCACGCAGAAATTATTGTTGATGAAGACATTGCACATGTAAAAACTGCAATGGGATTAATTGGAATTAGAATTAGAATTGCAAAAAAAGAAAAGCTTATTCCAGAATTTGAAATGAAAACTGACAAACAAAAAGAAAAATCAAAACCAGTTAAAGTAGAAGAAATACAAATTGAAGATGTTAAAGTAGAAGTTATTAAAATTGAAGGAAAGGAAGATGATGCTAAATCAGAATCGGAAGTAATTGAATTAGAAGCAAAGAAGATGGAAAAAATAGAGACACTAGAAGAAGAAGAGGCGAAGATGAAATAATGACTAGAATTAGCATGAAGACCATTAAGCAATTAAATGAAAAAGATCTAAAAAGTAAGATTCAAGAGACGCGAAGTGAACTGACAAAACTCCGAGTTGATGGGGCTAAAGGTACACTAAGAAAAGAAAGCGGGAAATTAAAACCACTACGCCACGACATTGCAAGAATGTTAACTAGAATAAATGAGATGAAAAAAGAGAAATGATTACAACCGATAACATCACATCACATGAATTCATTGGATTACACACTGAGATCATACAATCATCAAATCCAGAGATTATAGGATTAAATGGAAGGATTGTTAATGAAACAAAATCAATGTTTACAATAAATACAAAAAATGGAATGAAATCAATTTCTAAATCAAAAAATAGTTGGAAATTCTCAATTGAGAATAAAGATGTAGTAGTTGATGGTTCTAAAATTACAAAAAGACCATTTGACAGAATAGGAGGAAAAGCATGACTCTAAACATTGGATTAAAAGTAAAAGAGCCAAAAAGAGAGTGCACAGACAGAAATTGCCCGTTCCACGGAAGTTTGTCAATAAGAGGAAAACTCTTTGATGGTAAAGTAACAAGTAGTAAAGCAAAGCAGACAATTACGCTACAAAAAGAAGCACCAATTTACTTTAGTAAATTTAAGAGATATGCAAGAGGTAAAAGTACAATTCATGCACACGTGCCAAATTGTATTGATGTTGAATCTGGAGATCATGTACTGACTGCAGAATGTAGACCAATATCAAAATCAGTATCCTACGTAGTAGTTGAGGTCAGATCATAATGGCAAAACAAGCAGGTAAAGGAGTAGAAGAATTCCGCCCATATGTTACTAAAGTACTTCCAGTTGGTGCACAAATTGTATGTGCAGATAATTCTGGTGCTAAAATTTTAGAGATAATCAATGTTCCAAGACATAAAACTAGATCATCAAGACTTCCATCAGCATCTGTAGGAGATTTTTGTAATGTTGTAGTAAAGAAAGGACCAGCAGAGTTAAGAAAACAAGTACATGGTGCAGTAATTGTTAGACAAAAATATGCAATTCATAGATTAAACGGTGTTAGAGTTTGTTTTGAAGATAATGCAGCAGTTCTAATTACACCAGAAGGAGAAACAAAAGGAACAGATATCAAAGGACCAGTTGCAGCAGAAGCTTCAGAAAAATGGCCAAGAGTAGCTAACTTGGCATCAATGGTGATATAAGAAAATGAAACCAACTAAAATGCGCAACAAAATGATTTATCAGGCAACTTTCCAAACAAAAAGTAAACAACTTGGAAGTGCATTATCAAAAGACCTACACAAAAAATATGGAAAGAAAAGTGTTCGTGTTATTGAAGGAGATAATGTAACAATTGTTAGAGGAGAATTCAAAGGAGTTGATGGTAAAATTTCAAAAATATCTACACAAAAAAATAGTGTAGCTATTGAAGGAATAAAGAAAGAAAAAACAAAAGGGGACAAATTTGATGTGTACATTCACACTTCAAATCTTCTAGTCACTTCACTCAATTCTGGCGATAAATGGAGAATGGCAAAACTCGAAGGTAAAGATCCAAAAAAACAGCCTAAAACACCCATAAAAGAAGAGGAAGTCAAAAAAACACCTACAGTAGTCAAAAAAACCCCTAAAGAAACAAAAGAGGTAGATAAAGTTCAAAAAAAGGAAGATGAAAATTAATGGTAAGCATTTCAGGAAGTAAAAAACTCAAACGTCAAATGGCCCCACAGTTTTGGGGGATTGCCAGAAAGAGTAAGAGATTTGTAATTACAGTAAGACCAGGCCCACATAAAAAAGACTATGCTATACCTACTGCAGTATTTCTAAGAGATACACTAAAAATTGTTACAACTCTAAGAGAAGCAAAAACTTCAATCTATTCAGGCAAAGTAAAAATTGACGGAGTTGTAAGAAAATCACTTCACCATGCAATTGGGTTAATGGATGTAGTGGAATTAGAAAATGTTCCAGATGTGTATCGTCTAGTTCCATCAGAAGAAAAATTACTAAAACCAATTAAGATTAACGAATCAGAGAAATCAAAAAAACTTGTTAGAGTAGTTAGTAAAACTACAATTAGTAAAGGGAAAATGCAAATAGGATTCCATGATGGACGTTCAATAATTTCAGATACTAAAGTTAATGTCGGAGATACTTGTTTGATGCAAACCCCAGATCAAAAAATTCTTGAAATAATAAAATTAGAAGCAGGTTGCCAATGTTTGGTAACACATGGAATTAATACAGGGCAAATAGGTAAGATTGAAACTATAGAAGAAGGAACATTCATTCTTCCAAAAAGAGTAGTTCTTATTTTAGGTGATAGAAAAATTGAGATTCCAGCTGACATCGTAATGGCAATAGGAAAAGAGGAGCCAGTAATTCAACTAAAGTGATCATATGTCTCAAATAACAGAATCCAAAATGAAACAAATTTCATTAGAAAAAGTGGTGCTAAACATGGGAGTAGGTAAATCAGGAGATGTAATTGATACTGCAAAAAAAGCACTTAATCAAATTTCAGGAAAAAAACCATGTTCACGTAATGCAAAAGAAACACAAAGAGATTGGGGAATTAGAAAAGGAGAACCAATAGGAGTGTCAGTAACAGTTCGTGGCAATGATGCTACCGCATTACTAAAAAGACTATTAGAAGCAAAAGGGGATATTGTTAAGGAAAAATCATTTGATAATTTTGGAAATTATTCATTTGGAATTAATGAACACATAGACATTCCAGGTGTAAAATATGAACCACAAATTGGAATTTTAGGTCTTGGAATTTCAATTGCATTAACTAGACCAGGTTATTCTATAAGAAAAAGAAGCAAACACAAAGCAAGTGTTGGAAAATCCCATATCATTACAAGTCAAGAAGCAAAGGATTATCTAGTAAAAGAGTTTGGAGTGACGGTAGAATAATGCCAAAAGATAGATCATACGAATTTACTGGAAGAAAGAAACATGATTTTGGTAGAGGTTCAAGATGGTGTAAAAGATGTGGAGATTATACAGCAGTTATTCAGAAATATGATTTAATGCTATGTAGACGATGTTTCAGAGAAGTGGCGGTATCTCTAGGATTTAGGAAAAATAGGTGATATTATGCCAGCAACTAACATTTTAGCAAATCTATTTGTCACATTATATAATAATGAAGCAAGAAGAAGAAGTGGTTGTGTAATTTTACCAACTTCAAAATTAGCTGGTGAAGTTTTAAAGACACTTCAAAAAGATGGGTACGTTGGAGAGTTTGAACGTATTGATGATAAAAGAGGCGGAAAGTTCAAAATCAAACTAATGGCAAAAATAACAAAATGTGGAGCAATTTCCCCAAGATTCAAAGTAAAAAATGATGAATACAATAGTTGGGAACAACAATACTTGCCTGCATACAATAGAGGAATGCTCCTAGTTACAACAAATCAAGGGGTAATGTCTCATCATGAAGCAGTAGAGAAAGGAATTGGAGGGTTTTTGATAGGATATGTCTACTGAGCAAGTCGAAAAATTTCAAGCAGAGGTAGTCATTCCAGAAGGAATTAAAATTACACAAAATAAACACATGTTAAAATTTGAAGGCCCATTAGGTAAAACCTTCAAGAGTTTTCGCAATATTCCAGTAAATATTGAGGTTACAGAAGACAAAGTTCTCTTAAAGGCACCAGGTACTAGAAAAAAAGATTATTCAATTCTACATACTTCAAGATCAATTATTAGAAATATTTGTGAAGGTCTAATAGTAGGATATACAATTAAAATGAAAATTGTGTATGCACACTTTCCAGTTACAGTAAAAGTTGAAGGAAAGAAAATTTTAATTGAAAACTTTCAAGGAGAACGTGCAGCAAGAACTACAAAAATAGTTGGAAACACCAAAGTAATTCCAAAAGGTGAAGATATAATTCTAACTGGTGAAGTTTGGACAGACATCACTCAAACTGCAGCAAACATTGAGCTTAAAACAAAAGTAAAAAACAAAGACCACAGAGTTTTCCTAGATGGAATTTATATTTACAACAAAGAAAAAGGCATAGAAAAATAAATTTCTAGTTTTTCTTATGACCCTTGATCCTGAATTTACAAAACAAACAACAAATTTAATTAAACAGACATTAGAATTATACAAAACATCAGGATCTTCTCCCAGAATTGGGGAAATATGGGATTGTGCAAATATTGGTGATTTTTTGTGTGGTTTTTTTGTTGGAGAAATGGTGGGTTCTGCACTTAGTGCATTTCAAATTGTTCATAAAAGAGAACCTACAGCTGATGAACATTTAGAAATTATTGAGATAGTAGAAAATCATTCAAAAGAAATCAAAGAATTTTTTTCAAAATTCAACTGACTAAGAATTTGACTTTGGTTTAATTTGAATAGTAGCAAGAATTAAATCACTTTTACCAAGGTACAAACATGTTGCCGCCCTAGCTCAGCGTGGTAGAGCGTCCGACTGTTAATCGGATGGTCGTCAGTTCAAGTCTGACGGGCGGCGCCATTTATTTCTAAACTCGAATTTTGAAACATTAGTTTTCAACATATGCATACAAAGCATAGGCAATATTAATTATATTTCTAAACTCGAATTTAGAAATATTGATCGGTTGATAGTAATTAGTTTACTCTATTAGACAACCTAGATCTAATAGATGATCGCATATCTAGAAGAATGCAGGAGGTTTACATTGGTTAGAACTAGAAGGACCAATAGATATTGTGTTGATTGTAGTGCAAGACTGGTGTATTACCCCCGATTATCTAATCCAAAGGCTCCAAATGAACATAGAGTACTAGTTTATGCATGCCCTGATTGTACTGATGACTTTGAAAAACCAAAAATGTTCTCAATTAGACGTAACCAAGTCAAAGATCCATTAGAAACAGTAGAGATAGAAATTACACAGATACAGAAAAAAACATCAACTACAAAATAATTACGAAGAATTATGTCATATCCAGAAAAACAAAGAAGTAATGCATGGTTTTTGTTGCCAATATTCCTAGGAGTTATTGGTGGAATTATTGCGTTCTTTATGTTACGCCATGATGATCCACATAAAGCAAAAAATTGTTTGTATTTGGGGCTTGTATTAATGATAATTGGAATAATTTTCAATATTGTAGTTGGTCCACTAATTCCAGGAATAGATTCTGGCTTTAATGTAAACACATAGTATTTTCTATGTGATTCTAGGTATGGATTTTTAATATTTCTAAACTCGAATTTAGAAATATTGTAAATTTAGAGATGTAATCATTCGAATTTAGAGTCATATAGGACTTGTTTGAGACATTTTATCATGAGTGCATCTAAAATGCGAGATAATATTGAAAGATGGTTAATACATGAAGGTTTATCTTTTGAAGAAACAAAAAATCCTGAAAACGCTTTTCAAATCATGGTAAAACATGCAGGTCAATATGGTATTCCTGAGGAAATATTTGAACCAAAAGCACAGCCAGGAATCTTAGTGATAGGGGCCAAAGTAGTAATGAAAAACAACCAGATTGCAAGGTATTTGGGATTTAATAATGATGAAAAAGAAATATTTGAAAATAAAGTAGCTGATTTTTGTAATTCAATTTATGCCATTAACAAAATTATTACTGAAGATGGAAAGCAAAAAATTATAGTGTATGTTGTGTTAGATGATAAAGAAAATATCAACCAGCAAACAGTTTTTGATGCAATGGATAGAGTAGCAGAAATGCATGAAAAAACTGCAAGATTTTTGATGAAGACATTCTAAGAAATAGACGATTTATCAGTTCTACGTTGGCCTTATATCCAAAATACACCATCATAAATTATGAAAAGTAAAACATCAAAATCAAAACCAAGAGAGTTAACTATTTCTTCAGTACAACTATCAAGGTTTGGAATGGGAGTGATGGCAAAAGCTCTCAAAGTGGTAAATACTGCCAAAAAAGGTAAAATCACCATCAGACTAGAAAGAGAATAATTTTCAAGTTTGTTATTTTAGTGATGATTTTATCACATTTTTTCCAAAGTTAAAAAATTCACTAAAATTATTAATTTTTTAAAGTCATGCCTAGACGTTAAACCCCCCTTGAAATTTAGTTCATTTAGGCATCGTATCATTTTTTCAAAATCATGTGTTTTGATGGGGGGTTGAACACTAGTGCCTAGATATAAAATGCAACCACTAAACCACCAAGCTCTCCCACCAAAACATGTACAATGTTTTATTGTTAGGAGTGAAAGTTAAACCCCCTAAAAAGATCAAAAAGAGCAAAGACAATGAACCGGAAATGTACATTTAGGTAGATAACTAGTGCAGAAAATACTGGATTTACCTACTAATCGCCAATATTTTTCCAAAATGGTAGGGAGTTTTAAGCCAAATTTCCGCGGATTTTATGTTATTCTATGTGATAATAGTATTAGAATTCAGATCTATCTTGCCCCCTTGTGCCATTTGTTGCACTAGATCTGGATTTTTTTTCTAAAAATTGGTTTCAACTATATACCAAAATAATTCAGTGTTCTCATGGGACAGATGGGTCTTGTAATTGTAGTAGGAGTAATAATAGCTACAATGATAGCTGGGATGTACACGTATACACAATACCAAACAAATTACATCACATCAGTAGCAGGAGAGGTAATTATCGTTGGTCCAGTAGAATATGTCATTACATTTGACGGAACTCATGATGGAAATAAAGAAACGATACCTGAAAACATGTTTGTAAAGATTGGAATTACTGCAAAAAACATCAGTAATGAAAAAACACTACTTTCAGGAGGACAATTCTACATTATTGATGAAAAAGAGCAAAAACATGAGGCAGTTTATGGTAAATTTTCTTCTAAAGACTTACTTATGGAAGTGTTAGAACCAAACAAACCAATTGAGCGAACTACACAATTTGATATTCCATTTGATGAAGAAAAACAATACAAGATAATTATAAGACCACAAAAAGAACAAGCAACTGCAGATACAGCTGTTATTTGTATAACAAATTGTTGATCGCATTTTTTTAAAATCAAAAAAATTGTCAAATTTTTCTATAGTTAGCGTAGTTATGTGTGACGTTAACCATATAACTCACATAAGTTTTGAAAAAAAGTCATGGCAATATCCAAAGCCAAACGAGCAGAAGCAGCTAGAAAAGCAGCACGTACTCGAAAGAGAAATGCAGCAGCAAAAGCAGCAGCTCAGGCAAAAGCAGCAGCATCTCGAAAGAGAAAAGCAGCAGCACGTAGAGGAGCAGCAACTAGAAAAGCAGCACCAAAACGTAAAGCAGCTAAACGTAAAGCAGCTCCAAAACGTAAAGCAGCTAAACGTAAAGCAGCTAAACGTAAAGCAGCTCCAAAAAGAAAGGCAGCTAAACGTAAACGATAAACTGTCTTACTTACTTTTTTCTATTTTTTTTATTTCCAATTCAACATGTTTCTAAACTCGAATTTAGAAACATTCTAAATTACTAGTCATTGAACTTTAATTCAGGCAAAACAAAAACTTTGTTTGGTTTGATTTTTAGAATCACTCTTTTTTCATCATCACGTTTGAATGGATAGTGTTCACGTCCCATGTATTGTTGTGTAAGTTTGTCTGCATGTTTGTATTCATAGTCTGGAATCAATTCTTCAACAGTTCCACGAATTGTAGTCATATCAAGCGGGTTATCTTTTGATACAACAGATACCGCAACACGAGGATCACGTAAAACATTTTTGTGTTTTATTCTCCCCTCAGCAGTATTTACCAAGACATATCCATCTTCATAGTTTGCCCAAACAGGAGATACTTGAGGAGAACCATCTTTCATGATTGTTGCAATAAAAACAAGATTTTTTTCAGAAAATAATTTTACCGATTTTTCTTCCAATATTATTCATCGTTGTTTTTTGCCAGAACTTTCAAGTATACTAGTCATGGCTCTGTTCATGATCTCCATTACCAGGTATTGAGAGTATTCTTCAGATTTTTTACCCTTTGATTTGGTAGTTTTTGGAGCTAGACCTTTGAGAATCTTTTCAATTTTGGTAGAAGTCTTATCAATAATCTTTGAATATTTTGAATCAAAATCTTTAGGAGTCTGAAAATCTAATAATTTAGTTGAGGTACCATAATATTTTTTTATAGCACCTCGAGATTCTTCAATTTTTACAATTTCAATTAATCCAGAGTTCTTAAGAATTTCTAGATGATGTCTAACCGTTGTTAGTGCTTTTTTGTATCCCACCTTTTTTAGAGCACTTGTTATCTGGTCTGCAGAAAGTGCTTGATGGTATAAGAATTCCACGATTTTGGCTCGTGCAGGATCTTCAATTGCACGTGCATGTTCAATACTTGTCGTAACGATACGATTGACTTTGATTTGCTTTTCTAATAATGTAGACATACTAAGATTACCTTGTTATCTGTTCTAAAAGATCCTTGTATCATATTTTTTTGTCTAATCGCATCAATTTATTTTTGTTCCAATAAAAATTGGGTAGGTACTAAAAATATTGTAATGCATCTAATAAAACTAGTATTGCTATGATATACATAGTATCAATAGAATAATTTTGGTAACGGTTTTAAAAATATTATAAAATATCATAACAAAGTAAATTCTGGAATGGATGTTGACAAATGGTCAATCAGGGAAGCATTTTACAAATCATCAAGAATATGATTCGAGTTGGAAAAGAAATGTTGTGTGTGGATTAAGAGTTTGATGCAAAAATTATTGCTTTTTTAATATCTACCAATCGCTCATTGAACACTTCAGTAACTAAATTCATCATTTCAAAAGTTGATTCAGCATTTATGGTCTGTTCAGTATCAATTAATTTGTTTTCTAGATAACCAGTTGATTTTGCAACAAACGAATGATATACCATGCCAAAGATGCAGTCATTAGAGTTTACATCCCAGTGTGCAGAATTTACCATGTTAGTGTAAGATGGAATTTGATTAATTACAACATTTAACAATGTTTCAAGTTCTTTTTTGTCTTCAGATTCCATGATATGCCAATTGTTTGAGGGTTAAAGAGTATTTCCAGTTAATTTTTCATATGCAGTAACATAACGTTGTCTCATTTTTTGAATTATTTCATCAGGGATATTAGGTGCAACAGGTTCTTCTCCGGCATCACGTGCATCATCGAATTGTTTTTGGTATCCATTAACAGTTAACCAATCACGTAAAAGTTGTTTGTCATACGCTTCTTGAATTTTTCCTACCTCAAAGGATTCTTTAGGCCATAAACGATACTCATCAGGACCAATTGAATCACCCAAAGTGATTTCTCCATTTAAGATTCCAAATTCCAATTTTAAATCAGCTAGAATAAAACCAACATTATCAGTAATTTCTGCCATCTTTTTATAAATTTCAATTGACGTTTTTTCTAACCAGTTGTATTGATCTTCTGTAACTAGATTCATTTTGAGTGCTTTTGTTTTATCAATAGGGATGTCATGTTCTGATTTTGTTGTTGGATCAAAAATTGGTTCAGGAAGTTTTGCAGCAAGTGTAGTATCTGTTCCTTCAGGTACTGTGGCCTCACCTTTTTTCCATCGATTTACTAAGCTTCCATAGAAATACCCCCTAACAACACACTCTATTGGAAGCATCTGCATCTTTTTTACAACAATTTCAGTGTCTGATTCACGTCGGATGAAATGATTTGGGATATCTAATTCTTGAAACCAAAACTCTGCAAATTTGCACAAAACCTCTCCCTTTTGAGGTATATCCTGCTTGAATTTGACATCATATGCTGAAACTCTATCAGAAAATTTGAAGAGAATAGTATTTTCATCCACATCATAAAGATCCTTTACCTTTCCACTAGTAAGAAATTTCAAACAATCACACTGGATTTTGATGTGATTTAACTGATATGAAAAAGATCAAGAGCCCATCATGCCTACCATCTTTGGCATCTCACGATATGCTTTGTTTACAAATATCTCATTATCAGCACTAATCATAACAAACACCATGGGGTTTTCAGAGGGAGGTGAAACTATAATTTTTTGTCCTGCTTTAAGAGTTCCAAGATCAAGTGTATCTCCTGCCCCAAAATTCACATGAATATTTGTTAGGGGTTGAAAGCCAGTATTTTGAATGATTACTCTACCCATTACAAACAGACTTTGTTTGTCTAAAATTGGGTCAACAAAGATATCGTAATCCTGTGTAGCAACAGATAATTTCAAAATATCTGCACCAAAAATTACGACCATCATCACAATTGCTCCAACACCCACAGCAATAATTGCAGTATATTGTTTCACGGATTCTGTGTTGTTTTTCTAATAATTAAGAGTGATTATTTTACTTGAACGCCATTCCAAAAGGCCACCATCCCTTTAATTTTGGATGCTGCATCATTTGGTTCTGCATAATACCATGCACAGTCTTTGTTAGTTTTACCATCTATAGTAACTGAATAATAGTTTGCCATTCCTTTCCAACCACAAACAGTAGTCATGTCAGTTTTTGTGTAATATTCTTCTTTGAGGGAATCAAATGGAAAATAATGATTTCCTTCAACTACTACAGTGTTATCGCTTTCGGCAATTACAGTTCCATTCCAGATTGCTTGCATAATCATCAAATCAATTTAATATATTTAAAAAAATTCCCTATTCTCCCTTCATCTCTTCTCTACTTCTAAATTCAGGCGTAATTCCAAGAGAATCATAATTTCCTGAAGAGCATGTAAAACACATCGAATCTTTTGGAATACCAATTGCTGCTGCAAGGTTTTCAGCATCATTATATCCCAAAAAGTCAGCACCAATACTTTGTCTTACCATCTCAGTCATTTCTTCTGGAGTCATGTCTTTTTCATTAGAAAATGTTGCAAGTTCTTCTTGTGATGGAAAGTCAATTCCAGCATAACATGGAAATTTAATTGGAGGATATGTAATTACCATACTAATTTTTTTTGCGCCTGCTCTTCGAAGTGCTTTGATAATTGCCTTGGAGCTTGTACCTCTAACTAAACTATCATCAATTACAACTACATGTTTTCCCTCAATTATTTCTCTAATTGGAATTATCCATCGGTTAATTTCGATTCTATCAGTTTGATGTGGTTCAATAAAACTTCGCAATGGACCTTTCTTACTATATCTGTCTTTGAGTAAGCCTTCATCAAAGGACACACCAAGTTCTTGTGCATATCCTAATGCAGCAGGTCTTGCAGAATCAGGTACAGGTATTACTAAATCTGCATCTTTAATTGGAAATTTCTTTGCCAAAAATCTACCAATGTTTTTTCTTGCTACATAGATGTTGGTTCCTTCCATGTTACTTGACGGATGTGCAAAGTAAGTAAACTCAAAAGAACAGTGTGCACGTTCAGGATCATCTGAGAATTGTTCTGTCTCTAATCCATTTTTGCTTAGTTTGATTAATTCACCAGGAGTTACATTTCGTTGCATTACAGCTCCAACTGCAGATAATGCTGAAGACTCTGATGCAACAATGTAAGTATCATCTATTTCTTTATGTCCTAAAACCATTGGACGGAATCCTTTAGGATCACGAGCAGCATAAACAGAATTATCATCAGTGATAAACGTAAAACAAAAAGATCCAACCATCTCGTTTTTAAGAATTGAGAGTGCTTTTCCCATCTGACCGTTCTCAGCGATTAGTGTAACTAGTCTTTGTGCTACAACAAGCGTATCACTTGCATTTTGTGGGGTAAACGAACAGCCACCTACAAGATTGGATAGTTCCTGAACATTTGCAATGGTTCCATTATGTGCAATACATAGATCTTTTACTTTGAGAGGTTGTGCATTTTCAAGGGAACTTCGCCCCATCGTAGAATACCGTACATGGCCAATTACTGAAGGAGAAGCATATTCTTCTGTAATTGATTTGAATTCAGATGATGCTGAAGAAACTAGTCCCAGTTTTTTTAGAGGTGCTTTATTTGGAATTGCAAGACCCCATGCTTCTTGGCCTCTATGTTGAAGTGCCCTTAATGCATCAATTACCATAGGTATCACATTAGTTCCACTTAGACTATAGATTCCAACTACGCCACAATTTTCTTTAACCATGAAGTATCAAGTCCTTTAACGAATTTAACCAAGTTTTTTGCGCTTTATCAACTCTTAGATCAACGATCGATTTTGTTCCCTTGTTAAATTGAATTTTGTCTCCTCTAAACTGGCCAATAAGTTTGAATGAAACTTTGCTCTTTTTGAGCATGTCCTCCAGTTTTTTGAGATTCTTCTTCTCTAATACCAAAAGATAACGAGAATGACTTTCAGAAAATAAAATTCTATCAACGTCAAGTTTCTCACCAGGAACTTTTTCTAATGATATTTTACAACCAATTTGGTTTGTCATACAAAGTTCAGATACTGCAACTGCCAACCCACCCTTTGAGCAATCATGTGCAGATTTTAGGAATTGATTTTTTATTATTTCTAATACAGTTTTCATATTTTTCTTTGATTCTGTAAAGTTGACAGAAGGACATTTGCCTCCAATGAATTTATTAATATACTCAAAGTATTCAGAACCGCCCATCTCATTTTTAGTATTCCCAATAATTACAAGACAGTCACCATCGGTAATTTTTTGAGGAATTAGTGGGTTTTTGTCAATTAGTCCCAAGACACCAATTACAGGTGTTGGTTTTATTGAGCCTGCAGGTGTTTCATTATACAGACTAACCTTACCTCCAACACATGGAATGTTGAAATATTTAACAAAATCAGTTAGTCCCTTTAGAGATTCTAAAAATGTCCAAAATATTTCAGGATCTTTTGGATTTCCAAATTGAAGATGATCAAGCATACCAATTGGTTTTGCTCCAGTACAAACAACATTTCTGCATGCTTCCTCAAAGCAACCTATTGCACCTTCTCGTGGATTGATGTAACATTGTTTTGGATTTCCATCAATCTTTGCAGAAAGAAATTTTCCATTATCTAATCGTAAAACTGATGCATCGCCTCCAGGTTTTATGACAGTTCTAATTCCAACTTCATGATCATATTGTCTATAAA
This sequence comes from Thaumarchaeota archaeon casp-thauma3, assembly GCA_001510275.1. Taxonomy (GTDB): domain Archaea; phylum Thermoproteota; class Nitrososphaeria; order Nitrososphaerales; family Nitrosopumilaceae; genus Nitrosopumilus. The sequence goes on along the minus strand of LFEY01000031.1, from coordinate 11,228 downwards.
CCCAAATCTTGCTTGCAATATTTGGAGAAGCAAGTAATTTCATCATTGTTTTAGAATAATTTGAAATTGCTTTGAATTTCTTTTCTTCTTCAATTGTTTCTAAATATAGTGGTTTTTTTGAAGGTAAATCAAGAAGAGTTGCATTTGCAACAACATTTGTAGGGAGATTTGCAAATGTTTTTTTGCCTTTTTTCACATGCATTTGATTATCAGATGTTACATGGCCAATTACAGAGCATGCAATACGGAATTTCTTGCAAATTTCTTGCAGTTTTTTCAATTTAGCTTTACTTGTAATAATTAACATTCTTTCTTGTGATTCAGATACCATGATTTCATCTGGACGCATGTCAGATTCACGAGTATGAACCTTCTCAACATCCATCTCTATTCCAATTTCTAGTGCATCAGCAGTCTCTGAAATTGCACATGATAACCCCCCGCCTCCAAGATCTTTCATGGCATGAATTAGTTTCTCATTTCGTGCCTCTAATATAGCCTCAATAATTAATTTCTCGATGAAAGGATCTGGGATTTGAACTGCAGAGCGGTCTTCAGATTCTAATGAATCTGAAGCAAACTGAGAACCACCAATTCCATCTCTTCCTGTTGAGCCTCCAAGTAATATAACCAAGTCATCTTTCTTGGCATGATTTTTAATCAAATTCTCTTTTTTGCCAAACCCTATTGCTGCAACATCAACTAATGCATAGTTTTGATAACATTCATCAAACTCAACTTCACCTCCAATTGTTGGAATTCCTAAACAGTTCCCATAGTCAGCAATTCCAGTAACTGCATTTTTAAAAAGCCATCTTGCTTGTTGATCTTTTTCTATATCTCCAAAACGTAATCCATTAAAGATTGCAATAGGTCTTGTACCTGTAGATAAAATATCTCTAATTACACCACCCACACCAGTTGCAGCACCACCATATGGTTCAACAGCAGATGGATGGTTATGACTTTCAATGTGTGCAGTAACAACATATCCATCACCAACATCCAATACACCAGAATCATATCCTGTCTCATGAATTACAAGTGGTCCTTTCATCGGTAGCATTTTGAGATGCTTCTTTGATGATTTGTAAGAACAATGTTCTGACCACTCTGCAGCTACAATCTGCAATTCAGTAAAAGTTGGATCTCTGCCAATTTTTGATTTTAGTTCAGCTAGTTCTTGAGATTCGAGACTCAATTACCAACACCAATTTTTGCCAATAGGGACTCAAAGATAAGAGAAGATGGTTTGTTATCCATGGGGTTAATTTCAGATTCAACTGCTCTTTCTGGATGAGGCATCATACCAACAACATTTCCTTCTTGATTGCAGACACCAGCAATTCTATGTGAAGAGCCATTAATGACTTGACTGTATCTAAATACAATTTGATTTTTTTTCTTTAATTGTTTTAAGGTATCATCATCAACATAATATCGTCCCTCGCCATTTGCGATTGGTATCGGAATTTTTTCATGTAGTTTGAATTGATTTGTAAATGGAGTCTTGTTATTTTCAACAATCAAATTTGTCCACTCACACATAAAATTGAGAGATTCATTTTTGAGTAAAATCCCGGGAAGTAATCCTGATTCTACTAGAATTTGAAAGCCATTACATACACCTAAAATTGGAATTCCTTTTTTGGCCATCTTTTTGACATCTTTAATGATTGGACTGTGAGCAGCGATTACTCCTGCCCTGAGTCTATCACCATAAGAGAATCCACCTGGAAGAATTACAGCATCAATGTTTTTTGGAAGTGCCTTTTCATGCCAACAGTATTGTGCATCAAAATTAAAGACGTCAGTTAGAACATGGTACATATCACGATCGCAATTGCTACCAGGAAAAACTACAACCCCAACTTTCACAATTGTGTTTACATTTAGCGATATTTAATTTGAATCGAATCTGAAAACCTAACTATCAAAAACATCTATTGTTACTTTACTCACCATAGGATTGTATATTCGTAGTTCATCACAGATCTCTTGTACTTTGGATTGAACAGTTTTTTTATCTTTTTCTTTGATTGTAAATTTTAGCATCTTTGCAGTTTTAATTTTAGAGACTGTTTTGTGGGTTCCTTTTAGAACTAGATCATTTAGAATAGTCTCACCCTCAGGATCACTAATGCCAGGTTTATTTTCAATTGTTACATGAACATTAAAGGTCGCCATTCACAATTTGAAAATTTCAATCGAGGTTAATCTATCTTCCGAATAATTTTATATTTTTATACTTATTTTAAAAGATACATCTAATTAGAAATAGAGAAAGTCCTGATTCATTTCCATTTTTGTACTATGATTTGAATTTCTTAAGACCCTCACTCACAACTAAATTCAATACATGTGAGAAGCTAATAGATTTTGGGGAAGTTTTGATCATCTTTGCTTGAATGTTACGAAGTTTCTCGTTATTTGTTGAATCCAATACAATAGTTATTCTGTCTCCCACAAAGTTACTACGTGGATTTACTATAAAAGTGGTTCAGCAATTTCAGATATTGGAATTTATATCAGAATAATTTACAACATTTCATAATGCCAAAAGGTAGATCAAGATATTGGAAGCTTACATCAGATGAAATGGGCGGGTTTACGTATGATGAAAGTAAATTGTTAAACTGGGAAATCAAATGTGTTAGAGAGCCAGAAGAGCAAGCCCACTTTATTGGTGTCTTCATGTATAGAGACGGTACTGCATTTGACTATGAATCAGTAAAAGGAATCTGTTACTTTTACAACAATATTGATAGAGAAGAACTTCCAACAATTACTAGTTTCCTTAAAGAGAAATTTAATGGTAAAGAGATGGAAAAAGGAGAAAGAATATTCCTTAAAGATTCAAAAGAAATCTACTCCAGTAAAGACATTGGAGACTTGGCAAAGGAAATGGAAACAAAATTCAATACAAAAGCCATTATTTCTTTAGAGTTTGAGAATTTAACTGCAGACCAACTCAAAGAAGCAGGACTGCCAGAGGCAAAATTATTACCAATCCCCACATAATTGATATAGCTTAAAACACAAAGACATTAGATGTCAGAGTTAGATGGGATCAATATACATTTTGAAGAACTAAGAAAAAGTTTACTCAGAATTGTACTAGTTATTGGTATTATTACTGTAGTCATTTTATCATTTCATGCAGAAGCAATTCAAGTAGGAGAAATTACTTTGTATTACCCAACACTTGAACCACTAAACAATATTGCAGCACAAATAACATATCACATGAAAAATAATCTGGTTCCAGAAAATGTTCAATTGATTCAAACTGCACCAGGACAAGCTTTCTTTGCACAAGTATACATTGCAGTACTTGTAGGAATTGTATTTGGAATGCCAGTTATTATCAAAGAATTTGTTGGATTCATCAAACCAGCATTAAAAGAAAACGAAATTAATGTCAGTAGAAGCATTTCACTTCCAGCATTAGGACTATTCATTGCAGGTTGTGTTTTTTCTTACAATTTTGTAATCCCCTACATTTTAGAATTTTTGTATAAATATGGAGAATCTGCAGGATTGGTGACTTTTCTCAACATTATGGATTTTATTACTTTTGTTTTGCAATTTTTATTGGCATTTGGATTCTCGTTTCAGCTTCCACTTGTAATGTATGCAATATCAGCATCAGGGGCAGTGGATTCAGACTTTTGGAGAAAAAACATTAGATATGCAATTGTTGCAATTGTGATCTTTGGTGCGGTGATCACCCCAGACGGCAGTGGCGTAACAATGTGGTTTATTGCAGGTCCAATGATTGCACTTTATGTTACAGGCATGATATTCATTGAGCGTAAAGAGCGTAAAAAGTTGAACATTTAAATTCAAAATCAATGAAATTTTTGTTATGACAGTTGTAGGTCCAGAAATTATCATATTAATTATAGTTGTTGGGGTGTTAATTTTTGGTGCAAAAAAGATTCCACAACTTGCAAAGACATTTGGTAAAGCCAAAGGAGAGTTTGAGAAAGGAAAGATGGAAGCAGATAAAGAACTCAAAGACTTTAAGGACGAAATAGACAACGTTGCCAAAGATAAAGAAGTAAAATCAGACTAGTTTTCAGCAATTTTTACAAAATCATCTAAAATTTTAGTATATTCTTCTTCAAATTTGTTTTTTCTAAATATACTTGACATCTTCATTTTACCCTTTAGTTTCAAATCCACATCAACTATGATTCTAGTTCCTTCTGAAACTTCGATTAACTGCTCTTTGATATAACTCCCTTTAGCATCACCACCAATAATAAAAACCTCATGTAATACTGGGGGTTTAGTAACATGCTTTGCCATAATTAACAATTCTTTATCTCCAAGATTCATGTGCTCTTCCACTACTGAGATATTTTCTCTAACAGAGCGTACTCTAACAGATGGGAAATGTTGAGGAACTAATTTTTGATAATTTTCATAATTTGACAATATTTCATAGACAGTATCTCTGTTTGCATTAATTGTTCTTTCTAAAGAAAACTTTGACAACTGTAATTTAGAAAGTACCCCATCGAGGGTATAAATCGTGCTCTATATCAAATTGATCCAAGCACTTTCCAACTCCATGATTGACAATATCATTAATTGATTTAGGTTTTGTATAAAACTCGGTTACAGGAGGTAAAATTACAATTCCCAATCTAGATAACTTTAACATATTTTCTAAATGAATTGCAGAAAGTGGAGTTTCTCTTACCATCAAAATTAATTTTCGTGATTCTTTAATCGTAACACCAGCAGCTCTTGCAATTAATGTATCATCATATCCATTTGCAATTGCAGACAATGTTTTCATACTACAAGGGGCAACAATCATTCCATCAACTCTATGAGTCCCACTTGAAACACTTGATGCCATATTTTTTTCATCAGAAGTATTAGTTGCAAGTGATTTTACATAATCAATTGTATATTCAGTTTCCATGGAAATACATTTTTCAGCCCACTCTGACATTATCAAGTGAGTTTCAACATCAAGTTTTTTTAAAGTCTCTAACATTCGAATTCCATAAATTACTCCAGTGCTACCGGTGATGCCAATTACTAGTTTCAATAATTAATCTTAGAAACTAGAGTATTTTATGTATTAGATAGAAAAATTTGTTTAGCACTAGATATTTTAAGTTTCATTGTTTTCTGCAGCATTTTCTAACTCTTTTCTTGTTTTTCTTCGTTTAAGCCACAAAGAGATCCCACCTACTGCCATTGCAGTTAGTAAGATTACTCCGGCCATTTGTAGTTCAAAATAATACAGCATATCTAAAATTAGATATCAATTAAAAAAAATCTTCTGATTTTCTACGCTCGAATAAATTGAAAATTAGCTATATTAGATCCTATAATCTAAGCATAGTATGATTAAGAGTTCTGAGATCAAAAAGATCGTAAATGATTATTCAGATGTCAGAATAGGAGTTTTGGGAAGTCACTCTGCACTTGAAGTGATGGATGGTGCAAAAGACGAGGACTTTCAAACTAGTGTTTTTTGTCAAAAAGGAAGAGAAGTACCATATCAAAGATTTGGAAGAATTGCAGATGAGATTATCGTGTTAGATAAATTCAAAGACATGGCTTCAGCCAAAATTCAGAAAAAATTACGTGAGTCAAATACAATCATAGTTCCACACAGATCACTTACTGTTTATCTTGGATACAAAACAATAGAAAACACATTCAAAGTGCCGATTTTTGGAAATAGAAAATTATTCCAAGCAGAAGAAAGAACAGCAAAAAAAGGACAATACTATCTTTTAGAGAAAGCCAGAATAAAATATCCTAAATTATTCAAAGACATAAAAAGAATCAACAGACCTTGTATTGTAAAGGTTCAAGAAAAAAAGAGACCTTTAGAAAGAGCGTTCTTTACAGTTTCATCGTACAAGGATTACAAGGAAAAATCAGAGGCAAAAATCAAACAAGGAATCATTTCAAGAAAAGATCTAGAAAAATCAAGTATTGAAGAATTAGTTATAGGAACTTACATGAATTTTAATTTCTTTCATACACCAATTTCAGATCAAGTTGATTTTATTGGAATTGAAAGAAGGTTACAAACAAACATCCATGATTATAATGCACTACCTGCAAAACAGCAATTAGACATTGATGTAGATGTACAAAACATTGAGGTAGGACATACACCTGCAAGTATTAGAGAGTCATTACTTGAAAAAGTAATCAAGATGGGAGACAAATTTGTAGCAGCTGTCAAAAAAGAATACGCTCCAGGAATTATTGGTCCATTCTCACTTCAAAGTGTGATTACAAAAGATTTGGAGTTAATAGTATATGACGTATCCCTACGAGTTCCTGGAAATCCAATAGTTGCTACTACAAGCCCGTACACAAAGTATCAGTATGGTAAGACATTTGGTGTTGGTAGACGAATTGCAATGGAGATTAAACGAGCCCAAGAAGAAGGGCGTCTTGATGAAATAGTAACATAAAGCATCCCAAAAAAAATCTAAAAATATATTTCCAGTAAAAATTACCTATCTTTGTTAATTGGCTAGATTGAGAAATATGTTGAATACTCAACGTTTTGTCTCAAATAATTAAAACGGTTTGATGTTTGAGATAAAATTGCTGGATGCCAATTGACAACACAAACTCTTTTTTTACCAATCAGAATCCAGATAATAATGAGCAGAACTATCTTCATCAAAGAGATCATCATCATAGCAAAAGAGCCTAGGCTTTGTCCTACTTGTCAAAAAGAAGACAAATTAGAAAAAGACATCATTAGAGAAGAAAGATCAAATGGAAATACAATTCTCTGCACTCGTTGTGAAGCATTAATCATAACTACAAATCATAATCTCAAACAGGTAGAATTGTCATCAAAAAAAGATGACATCATAATGCTAAAAGAACCACACTTGATTAGAAAAGTGGCATACTAATCAGATTTTGCAAGTAATTCTTGAATAACATAACTTCGAACATTTGCCGTCTCCCAATCCTTAAGATCAGCATCTTTGCATTCTTCTTTTATTATAAGACCTGCAAGTCCCTTGCTCCAGATATGACGTTTTAAATCATACACTTCAAGGATTTTCCCATGTTTTGTAATTTTGATTTCACCGTGACATCTTTGAATTACACGTAATGCAACTTTTTTGTAGATTTTTTCAAAATTAACCACACTACAAAGTATTTTAATCGTATCAAAAAGGTTCTGGTTTTTTACATACAATAATAATATACCATAGAACTTACAAGTAGAACTGCTGATGATTAATCAAAAAACTAAGCTATAACTGATGGTTGATGAGTTTGCCGAATTATGAAGCATATTTTTACAAAATTAAGAAAATATTTTCAGATAATTTTTTTGAATAAGATGAATTATGGAAAATTTAATTTTAGACGTCCATGGTTTCTTTGAGTAGATTCTTTCTGACAAGAATTGGAATATTGTAAAATGATGCAAGTGCCATGGCATCAGATGCACGATAATTTTTTAAAACAAGGTCTTTTTTACCTGTAAAGTATAGATTTGCTCTTAATACTTCACCACTTTCATAGATTTTCACTTTAACTAGAATCAATTCATTTTCCTCACAAATTTCTTCAACCATCTTGTAAATTGATGGTACTGGTTCTTCATTTTCAGCAAAACTCGAGATGTGCCTTACAACTTCACCAGAAAATGCCCTCATGTGAAATTCTTTTCCACTATCAGACTTTAGAATAACCATTCCTTCAACGGCATAAGGATCAACAAATCCAGCGTAATCAATTTTGACTGATTCATAATCAGGCTCTTGTGCTTGATCAATATCCATCGTATTACGCATAAACATCGTGTTCAGTCCTTATAAAGATAGTAAAAATATTGAGACCAAATAGCAGAGATCGAAGGTAAATTGTTTTTTAACAATCAAGATTATCGAGCAACCCAAAATTATTTAAAATCCCCAACTGTGGGTAGCTTAATGTCAACAAATCCAGAACGTGCAGTTTCATACGTTCTAAGCAAGTATGTTACAGAATACATGGACAAGGATGTATTGATCCTTAGTCTGAATACACAAACTAGAGATGCAGCTAGAATGTTGCATAACTATGAAACAGATGACATTATTGTTACTAATGAAAAAAATCTTCCAGTTGGAATTGTCACAGATGAAGACATTCTAAGTAAAGTGGGCGACATTACAGTTTACGCCGAAGCTACTACACTAAAGGACATTATGAGTACCCCACTTATTACAATTAATGAAAAGGCGACATTGCAAGACGCTTTGCATAAAATGAGAAATAATGACATTAGAAAACTTCCCGTACTATCAAAGAAAAATCAAGTTGTCGGTATGATCCTTCAGACAACTATTGCAAATGTAATCAGAAACGCTACTGCCACTGCTCCTCGCCTTTTGAGTCCACCTGTAAAAGCAGTTCTGGGTAACTTAGGTTTTGTATTGCAATTTGCAGGAGTTTTGTTGCTTGTACCTGCTCTTGTCGCAACAGTTTTAGAAGATACAGTAATTGCTACTGGAATTTACCTAACTACAGTTCTTTTGCTAATTACTGGATTCTTTCTAAACTCTTATGGTGAAAAATCAAGTCTCAACTTACAGCAGGCATCTATCCTGGTATTTTCTAGTCTATTTTTACTATCACTAGTTGGAACTGTTCCGTATCTGTATGTATTTCCAAGTGATGAAAGTAGTGTAGATGTATTTGCAAATGCGTTCTTTTCAAGTGCTGCAGGATTTACAACTGGTGGAATATCATTATTTGATGAGCCAGAAAATCTCTCTCAGAGTTTTACATTCTTTCGAAGCTACACACAGCTTGTAGGTGGCATGAGTTTTATTTACTTGGTAATTACCGCATTTTATCCAGAATCAAAACTACAATCTATGCGTGGTTTCATATCAGGAAGAACACTTCACATGAAAGAACTTTTCTTGACCATCACAGTCATTTTTTCAATTTACATTGTGATTGTTGCAACCCTATTGTATTTCTTTGGTGAAAGAGACATACTTGATAATTTCTCATTGGCTATGAGTACTCTTTCAACAGGAGGATTCCTCCCCACATCTACAATTCTTGATGATTTACTTTGGCAAGAATACATAGTCTTGATGGGTGCAATGATACTTGGGGCATTACCATTTACATTTCACTATGCGTTTGTTAGGAAAAAATTTCTTTCACCAAAACTTGGAAAGGAGGTTCTCACATACTTTGCAATTTTAGGTAGTGCGACGATCTTATTTGTGGCAGTTAGCGGACTTGATCCTTTACAAAGTGCATTTTATTCTGTATCAGCTAGTACCACTGCAGGACTTCAACAAGAAAGTCTTGTAGGACTTAATGGTGGAGCCCACACTATTTTGATAATTTTGATGTTGATTGGGGGATGTGGATTCTCAACTGCAGGAGGTTTGAAAATATTTAGACTATTCCACTTGAGGGATATCGGATCTTTTGTTAATAAAGTAAAAAGAGCCGAATTATCAAATCAAACAAAAAAAGAACTCATATCTACGATAATCATTATTGCACTATTTCCTACAATTGCTGCAATTACAGGATTACATCTTGCAGCAATTGAGGATGTGCCATACCAAGATGCATTCTTTGAGGCAGTAGGAGTTATCACTACGAGTGGACTATCAGCAGGAGTAATTGACACAGATACAGATTCTGCTACAAAGATGGTTTTGGGATTTTTGATGATATTTGGTAGACTAGAGATAATTGCAATTATCTACATCTTTGTTCCTAAACTTAGCTAGAATTTATTTAGCTATATCCTAAACGAAAAATTCGTGCCTAAAAATTATTTAAGAAACTTGTAAAAAAATAATTATTAACTTCATAACTTTCTATTCATATTTTCACTTTCAGACAGAATCATTCCAATTAATCTAAAATTAATTCCAAAAATGCTTCAAGCCTCTAGGGATTTGAATCTTGAAAAAAATACCAAGAAGCCAACTATACTCACCCTTTACGTGATGCCGTATGTATGCGACACCAGTAACACGATGGGAGCTTTATGACAATAGGTTATTGTGTTGGCTTCCTAATACTAATACACACTTCTAAGATAAAAAATGATCTATAATTATCAAAATAATGAAAGTTTTTACTATCTGATTTTCATTCTAAGGTATGACGTTTCAATTTTCTGCCAATGATAAAGAAGGCATCTTGATAAAAACAACTATTGTCAATTTTGTGGGAATCGTATTCCTATAGAAGGTAAATTGCAAGAAGGATACAAACAAGACCGTTTTCAGTTTGTATCTTGATTGTGGTAACCACCATTCTGTAACTAATGTGGAATTAATTTCAGAGTTCTTTCCATATGCAATACATGAAGAATTATAGTATCTTTGGAATATTCAGTTTGTTTTCTTAATATACCTGGTTTAACATTTAGTAATCATGAAATATTGCCATGATTGTTTAACTCCAATTAATCGTAATTCCTCAGAGGAGTATTGTACTATCTGTAAAAGGGATAGAGCCCAAAAAGCAAGATCTATAGCTTAGGAATGATTTTCTAGTTAAAATATCAAATGGTGTTTTTGCATTGAATGTTTATTGTATTGATGAGAAATGTTAACAACAATCTTAGTTGGCACAAGCGGAAGTGGCAAGTCTACTCATGCCAAGACCTTAGATCAGGTAATTTGTTCCACAGACAAATATGTCGAAGAACAGGCAAGTATACTTGGAGTAAGTTATGATAACGCATTTAAGATATCACAGTCAACTGGAATATTCAAGAAATTTACAAAGTACTTTTACGAGGACATTGAATACTGTATAAGAAACGACAAAGATTTTGTGATTGACAGAACTAACCTGGGCTCTGAAATGAGGTGTAGTCTTATTTTGAAACTCAGGGAAATGGCAAGAAAATATGGAAAAACAATTATCTTCAAAGGAGTGTACTTTGTTACTCCGGAGAATGTTATTTGGCAAAGATTGGAACATAGAAAGGTTATCGAAAGCAAATCAATTCCTGCAATGCTTGTCGAGGAACAAATCGAAAAATATGAACTGCCTACAATCGAGGAAGGGTTTGATTACTTGACCAAAAAATTATGAAAGTAATTACAAGATGCATTGTTCATATAGTTTGTTGAAAAAATAATATTAAGAAAAGAAATTTGTTGTAAGATTATGTCTGGTAATCTTTTGTGGTCATTTCTTAGGTAACACCTTTTCATCTTTTGGTTTATGAC
>LFEY01000030.1 GCA_001510275.1 Thaumarchaeota archaeon casp-thauma3 | reverse complement strand
CAAAATTACTTTGAGACCATCTCTGACCAAATAATATCCCCCCCCCTTTTCATTTTATTATCAAAAATGTCCGTTAGGATTAGCTAAATTTCGTCGGCATTATATAGAGAAACAAAATACTGCGCAACATGGCAGTATTAGAAATCAAAGACCTTCATGTAACAAGAGAAGGCAAAGAGATTCTCAAAGGAGTTAATCTAAAGACAGGACCTGGAGAAGTACATGCAATTATGGGACCAAATGGTTCAGGAAAAAGTACATTAGCTTACACATTACTTGGACACCCAAAATATCAAGTTACACAAGGAGATATTTTGATTGATGGTGAAAGTATCTTAGGTTTAACAGCAGATAAAAGAGCAAAGAAAGGATTGTTTTTAGGATTTCAATACCCAACAGAAGTTTCAGGTGTAGGATTTTCACATTTCCTTAGAACAGCTTACAACTCTTTAAGCAAAGCACTAGAAGGAGACAATAGAGAAGTTTTCATCACAGTAAGAGAATTTCAAAAATATCTAAAAGAAAATCTAGAGAAAGTTGGATTAAAAGAAGAATTTCTTTCAAGATATCTCAATGAAGGCTTCTCTGGAGGAGAAAAGAAACGTGCTGAAGTATTACAAATGGCAGTATTAAAACCAAAAATTTCAATTTTAGATGAACCAGATTCAGGTTTAGATATTGATGCAGTTCAAGCAGTAGCAAAAGCAATTAGTCAAGTCTCAGGTAAAGAAGCAACTACAATTATAATTACTCACTATGCTAGAATTCTAAAATTCTTAGACAAACTAGACTTTGTTCATGTATTTGCACAAGGAAAAGTCATAAAGACAGGTGATGCAACCCTTGCAGATAAACTAGAAGCAGAGGGTTATGAATGGGCCATAGAACAAGCGGCATAATCAAATTTAAACAAAACATTTTTTCAAAAAACTAATGATTTACAAAGTTCAAGTAGAGTTTTCTAAAGAGTTTCTAGAAATTCAAGATGACCAAATTAACATTGGAATAAAATCAAAACCTCTCAAAGGGGAAGCTAATAAAGAAATCATCAAGAAATTAGCAAAACATTTTGGAGTATCAACTGCACTTGTTCAGATAAAATCAGGCCACAAATCTAGGCAAAAAATCATCGAGATTCTACAATAGAGAATCTAGTTTTTGTTTAAATAGGGTTTCAAGATTGTGAAAAACATGTCAGAAGATAATGATCAATATTATTTTAATTTCTCATTTTTCAAAGTTGATCCCAAATGGAGATGGATGGCAGACTTTGCAAAAGAAGAATCTGCAAAAGAAGTTGAAATTGTAATTAAAAATTCTGGAATAATGTTTAGATCATATTCAAATCTAGGATTAAGAGATGATGCTGACTTTTTGTTTTGGTTTGTTGCAAAGACAGTTGAAGAAATTCAAGTAGTTATTGAGAAATTATACAAAACAGTATTTGGAAAATACATCATACCCTCAAGAACATATATTTCATGCACTAGACCATCACTGTATGTTCAAGAACAAAAAGCACATGGATTTGTTACAGGAACAGATCCAAAAAAACATGTGATAGTTTATCCATTTACTAAAACAAGAGAGTGGTATCTATTACCAAAAGAAAAACGTCAAGAAATAATGGATGAACATATAGAAGTGAGCAAGAAATATCCACAAGTGGTACTAAACACAACATACTCTTTTGGAATTCATGATGAAGATTTCATGTTGGCATTTGAAGTAGATGACATTAGAGATTTCCAAGATCTTATAATGGATTTAAGAGAGACACAGGTCTCATCATATGTCAAAAACGATATTCCAATGATTGTATGTGTCAAAAAAGACATTGTTCCATTAATTTCTAGTTTAGGATAAATTATTGAAAAATATCAGTACGTATCAAAATATCAAGAATGCAAATCTTGGATAAACATAAATGATGAAATTTTAAATTCAAAACCAGAAAAATGAATTACAATAAACTAGGAAAAACAGACATCAAAGTATCAGAAGTAGGATTTGGTGCATGGGCTATTGCTCTTGATTGGTGGGGCAAGAAGATTGAAGAAGATGAAGCAAAAAGAATGCTCAAAAAAGCATACGATGTAGGAATCAATTTCTTTGAGACAGGAGACTTGTATGGTAAAGGAAAAAGTGAGAGGCTAATTGGTGAAGTTTTCAAAGATATGAGAGACGAGATTGTTATTTCTACAAAATATGGTTATGATTTTAGAGGAGTAGAGCAAATTGGACACACTGAACTTCCACAGAAATTTGATGAAGATTTTACAAGAATGTCATTAAGGAACAGTTTGGAGAGATTACAAACGGATCATCTTGACATGTATGGTTTGCATAATCCAAAACTAAAAAACATTAGAGATGATTCAATATTCAATGTGCTTGATAGTTTTATTGCAGATGAAACTATCAAAACATATCAAGTTGCTCTAGGTCCTGCAATTGGCTGGACACAAGAAGGTCTTGAAGCAATGGATAGACCAAACGTTAGTGCAGTTCAAACAGTTTACAATATTTTGGAGCAGACACCAGGAAACGAACTGATGAGAAAAGCTGAGGAAAAAAATGTTGGAATTCTAGTCAGAGTTCCAGAAGCATCAGGAATTCTAACAGGAAAAGTAAATGCAGATACAAAGTTTGATGAAAATGATCACAGAGCAGTAAGAAAACATGAATGGATTAAAGCGTCATTAAAAAAAGTTGAGCAATTCAGATCAATTGCAGAAAGAAATGGATTAAACATAACAGAATTTGCAATGAAGTTTATGATGACAAAGAAAGGATTTGCATCAGTACTTCCAACAATGATTAGTGAAGAAGAAATTATCAATTATGCTGAAATGGCAGATGGAAAATACATTTCAGACTCAGATATGAAAGAGATTGATGAGTTGTACAATACTTGGCCTTCCTATGAATTAAAAGCAACACCTCAAGCAAATTAATTTGTAAATGGACACCCCAATAGATTCAAAAAAAACACTAGAAGTTATCGAAAGAATGAAGCTTGCCAAAATTGGCAAGTATGATAAATGGGAAAAAATTATCAAAAAAATTAAAAATGAACAGCCACTAAATCCCGAAGATCTTGAATATTATACAAATCTGACAAGAATTTACAAGAATTCAAGCATCACTAGTAGAAGTAAGATATATCACACAAAATTATCAGAGCAAGATAAAAAGCCACCATGTAAGGAATGTGGTGAGAATTCTATATACTATTGCAGCATGAATGATCAGTATTTTTGCACAATTCATGTCGTTGGACATGATGAAAATGAATTCTAGGAAACAGGAATAGTTTCTTCTAAAGTGAAAGAGTTTTCTACAAAATATTCAACTCGTGTTTTTTTAAATTCACGAGAACTAAAGAGAATACTATAATCATCAACATGGATTTGATCTTGTATTGTCTTTGCCATTGCATTAGCCTCATCATGAGTCTTGCAGTGAATCATTGAGAAAACATTGTAGGGCCAGTCAGCATATGTAGGTCTCTCATAGCAATGACTTACTTGAGGAAAGGCACCTAACATTTCCCCAACTTCTAAGATTCGATCTTCAGGAACTTTCCAAACTATCATACCATTTGCAGTAAACCCAACTTGTCTGTGTCTTAAGATGGCTGCAAATCTCCTCATTACTCCAATATTTTCATAATGTTTCATTTTTTCAAATAATTCATTTTCAGTAATTCCAAGATTACTTGCAGCCTTTACAAATGGCTCATCAATAATTTCCATATCTTTTTGTAATTCACGAATAAAGTCTTTGTCTTGTTCAGTTGGTTCAAATTTTATATTTTTGATTTCTTTTTTCTCCTCTGTTGGAGCAACTTCATGTTTTTTTCCTTCAACCATGTCAAGCTTTACACCAATCTTGAATAGTTGTAAAGTTGGAAGCATCCTTACTTTTTTAATTCCTTTTAGTACATTGAACTTTTCAAGTTCTTTGTTTAAATCTGCGCCAGGAGGAACAGCTAGTGTAAACCAAAGATTAAACTGATGATCACGTTCATAATTATGACTAACACCAGGATGACGATTAATTTGACTTGCAACATGCTCTAATTGATCAGCTTCAATTTCCATTGCAACCAGAGAACTTGTATAACCAAGCTTTCGAGTATCAAAAATTGCACTTAGTTGTCTTAGAACACCAATTTTTTTAAGTTGAGTTAGACGTTCTTTGACAGTTTCTGGAGCGATATTAAATTTTTTAGCAATAGCATCAAAAGGTCTTGTTACAAGTGGAAATGTCCATTGAATTTCATTTAGTATTTCTTTATCAGACTCATCTATAGAAGACAATAAGTCAATAACTTGTTCATTCAATTAAAAATGTAGCTTGTATTTTACGCGTTGATTTTTAATACATAAATAGAAACCCAAGTCCTTTTGATCGATGATAGTTGATCTGAATCTTCAGGATAAGACAGTAATTGTTATTGGTGGAGGAAATGAGGCACAAAAAAGAATTAATTCTCTGCTAAAACAGAATTGTGAAATTATAGTAATTAGTGACTCAATTAATCCCCAAATTAACAAATTAGTAAAAGCAAAAAAAATTAAATTAAAAAAACAAAAAGTTTGTGATACAAAATTTATTTCAAAATTCAAACCAAATATTATTATTACAACTACCAACGACAAAAAGATTAATCAAAAAATTATCAATAGTGCAAAAAGAAGTAAGGTTATTGTATATAGTTCAGATAATCCCGAAGATAGTGACTTTTCAAATCCTGCAATAATTGATTTTGAAAATATGATTCAGATTGCAATTTTTACAGGAGGTCGTAGTCCAGCGATGTCAAAGAAAATTAGAATTCAATCAGAGAAAATATTCAAGAAGATCATCACAAAAGAAGACATTGCTAGAATCAAAATTCAAGAGATTGTAAGAAAACTAGCAAAAGAAATTATTTCCACTCAAACTCAAAGAAGTGAATGTCTTCATAGTATCATATCTGACAATGAGATTGATCAGTTAATAAAAGACGGTCAGTTAAAAAAAGCTGAAAAGAAAGCCACTACAATACTGAGGAATTGGAAATGAATCAAAATATCATCAATGCACGTGTAACCTTTCGTAACTCTCCAATCCATATTCTTGAGCAATTTACAATAAAAGATATTGAAAATGCATACAAGCAATTCAAAAAACATTCAGGATTAGATGAATGTGTAATTATTCAAACATGTAATAGAATTGAGTTATTTGGTAAATCAAAAACATATGATCTAGACAAAATCAAAAAAACATGGGCATCACTTGCGGGACTTGAAGAAGAGATGTTTGATGAAAACTTGGAATTTGTTGAAAACCAAGAAGCAATACATCATTTGTTAAAACTAACATCAGGTTTAGACTCTATGGTATTAGGAGAAGAGCAAATTTTAGGTCAGATAAAAAATTCCATTACAGCTGCTAGAAAAATAAAAGCATCCGGGCAACATCTTAACACTTTATTTGATAAAGCAATTAGAATCGGTACTAGAATTAGAAACTCTAGTGGAATTGGTAAAGGTGGAATTTCAGTTGGTTCTATGGCAGTAAAACTTGCAGAAGAAAATATTGATGAATTAAAGACAAAGAAAACTTTGTTAATTGGAACTGGAGAAGTATCCACCCTTGTTGCAAAATCATTACAAAAAAGAGGATACGCCTTTGATGTTACAAGTAGAACTATTGGAAGATCACAAACATTTTGTGAGACAATGGGAGGAAAACCAATTAAATTTGAAGAAGTTCTTTCAGGATTTGAAAATTATGATGTATTATTTGTAGCAACAACAGCACCATATTTTCTTGTAACACATGAAAGAATTACAAAAGCCATGAAAGATAAGAACAAAGGAATGATGATTTTAGATTTATCAAACCCAAGAACAGTAGATGAGAAAGTTGCAACTATTGGCGGTGTAAAATTGATGAATTTAGACCAGATTGCAGAGATGGTTGAAAAGAACATGAATGCACGATTAAACAAGGTAAAAACCATTGAAAATATAATTAATGAGGAAGTATTTGTATTAGAAGCCTCAATGAAAAGACTAGATGCAGAACCACTTGTAAAAGATGTATTCAAGAATATAGATTACCTAAGAGAAAAAGAATTACAAAAAGCACTTCAAATGCTAGGTGAACAAGATGAAGAAAAGATCAAAATTATTGATGAATTAACAAAAGCAGTTGTTGAAAGCATTGTTTCAACTCCAATGAACAATATCAGAAAAGCATCAGAGCAAGGTAACCCCGATGTAGTAGAGTTGGCAAGTAAACTGTTTAACTATAAAAAACAAAACCAGGCAGACTAGGATTATTAACTAAACTAATGGGGTAAGATAACACCATAGATTTAGGCATGAACATTATACTATTTTTTAGGATTCCAATTTCGAGTCTTAGATGGCAATATTACTATGGCTATCAATGATGATAATCTAGGCTAGACAGTAATTTTAGATATGATAAAGATCTATTCTAATGATATGGTACAAACAACTAAAATCACTAAACAAGACGACGGTGCATATGGAATAGAAATTCCAGAAGAATGTATGTCAAAACTTGGTTGGAGAAATGGGTATATTCTAAAGATAGATGTGGATGACAACAAGTTAGTGATTCAAAAATTAAGTGGATTTATGGGAATGTGATTTAATAAATCGCTCTTATCTGATAGAATCTTACTATGATTATCCGAAATAGATTCTAAATCCATTTTTACTACCTACGATTGCAGTACGATATGTTTTTTTTTTGAACTAGCACTATGAGACTGTAAGTATATTGTATCTAAATAATCATCAAGTGCTTGTTCAGCAGATTTTTCTTTTATTCTTAAACTCACGACATATAATTTACAAACTAGGTATATATCGCGTATGGCTATCTTACCTAATACGTTTAGTTAAGGATTATATTTTACCCAAATAGAATTTCTATTATGTCATTTTCTTCCAGACGTCTTCGCAGATTAAGAACATCTGATAAAATGAGAGAATTGGTTCAGGAAATAACACTTTCTCCAAAAGATTTCATTTGTCCAATATTTGTTCAAGAAGATCTTAAGACTAGAGTTAAGGTGGAGTCAATGTCAGAAATTGAAAGACTTCCATTAGATGACATTAATGATGAAGTAGAAACCATTAGTGATTTAGGAATTCCTGCAATCATGCTTTTTGGTATTCCAACTAAAAAAGACGAAGCAGGATCTTCTGCATTTAATGATAATGGAATTGTCCAAAAAGCAATTACTCAGATTAGACAAAATTTTGGAGATAAAATTGTAATAATGGCAGATGTTTGTCTCTGTCAGTTTACATCTACGGGGCATTGTGGAATTGTTCAAGGAAATAAAATTGATAATGATACTAGTCTTGACACACTTGCAAAGATTGCTGTTAGTCAAGCCAAAGCAGGAGTTGATACAGTATCACCATCTGCAATGATGGATGGTCAAGTTGCTACAATAAGAAAAGCACTTGATGACAAAGGATTCACAGATGTTTCTATAATGTCACATTCAGCTAAACATCGTTCAAACTTTTATGCACCATTTAGAGATGCTGCAGAATGTGCACCAAAGTTTGGAGACAGAAAAACATACCAAGTTCCATATACAAACGCTAGAGAAGCAATGAGAGAAGTTAAGACGGACATTGATGAAGGAGTAGATATTGTAATGATAAAACCAGCATTATCTTACTTGGATTTAATAGCAGAGACAAGAAGAAAATTCAATATTCCTATTGCAGCATACAGTGTTTCTGGCGAATATGCATTAGTAAAAGCTGCTTCACAACTAGGTTACATAAATGAAAAAGATATCACAGAAGAAATTCTATACTCAATTAAAAGAGCAGGAGCAGACATGATAGTAACATATTTTGCAAAATCAGCTTCAAAATTTCTTCAAGAATCATGAGAAACGACGAACGTTTTGAAATCCAAAGGGCATTTGACTTATTGCCACATATTATAGGCTCAAGTTGGGCAGTAATTTGGTTCAGAATGAAAGAAATCAAAAAACCCACAAGAGAAGAATATCGAGAGAAAACTCTAGAATATCTAAAGATGATTGAACCAGTCTTTGACTCTTATCCAAAAGAAGAGGGATTTTCAGCAATTAACAAGTATATTGACTTTAGAAAAAATGAGGAATATGAGAAAATAAAATCAGGAGAAAGCAAAGAAGTTGAAACGCGATATAACAGATATATCGATTATGGATAAAGATACTCTAATCCTTTAAATGAAGAAAGAAATGTGTTATATTGATTTGAGGTTTAACAAAATTTTCATTATTACTATGTCATTACTTATAGTCACCTTGTTTGGCCAACAGGCTTCAGGTTATGGTGGCCCACCTGAACAAAGCAGTGCTGGAAATTATACTATAGAGATAATCACGGATAAAGAATCATATGATCTTGGAGAATCAATTACATTTTCTGGAAATGTCAGCAAGTATGATGAAGAAAGAAATTTACGGATTTCAATTTTTGATTCTAACAGCAACCTAACTCTAACTCAAAAAATACTAGTCAATACTGATACAACATTTTCCCATAACATTACACTAAATGAAAAATTCTCCGATGGGAAATATATTGTCAAAGCACAGTATGGAAATTCAAAGGTAACAGTTGAAAAAATATCATTTGTAGTAAATTCCAATAACGAAATATCCATAGAATCAGAGTCATCGGCAGATGCAAAAATTCCTGATTGGATTAAAAGTAATGCAGGATGGTGGGCAGAAGGTCTAATTGATGATGATTCCTTTGTCGGAGGAATTCAATTCTTAATCAAAGAAAGCATAATGCAAATTCCTCATACATCACAAGGTTCTGGTAGTGGTACCAATGAAATTCCTGATTGGATTAAAAGTAATGCAGGATGGTGGTCAGAAGGTCTAATTGATGATGATTCCTTTGTCGGAGGAATTCAGTTCATGATAAAAGAAGGATTAATGAAAATATCTAATTAACATAAAATTTTAGACTAATTTACATACTAATTCTATTACTAAAGTTCATGATTTAGATATACAATTTCAGTCTAAATTTCTTGTTTTAGTTGATTCAAAAATTCCTCTAGTATTCTAGTTCGCTTTTTTGCTTCTGTTTTTCCAGATTTTGTGTTCATTAATGACTCTAGTGTGAGTAATTTTCTAAAGAAATGATCAATTGCCCAGGTTTTGTCATCTGGAATTCTTCTTTTACAAAAAGGATCATCAATATTGTAAAATGGTCGCTTTAGTGAGCCTCCTGTAGCAAAAACTCGTGCAATCCCTATTGCTCCTAATGCATCTAATCTATCTGCATCCTGGAGTATTTTTCCTTCAATAGTTTTAGGGATTTTATTTTGTGAAAAACTATGATCACGAATTGCATCTGAAATTATTGTAATTTCGTCTTTAGAAAAGGCAAATTTTTCAAGGATTTTCTTTGATTTTTTTGCACTTTCAATTGAAGATGTTTTTGAGCGCTTGTCAGATTTAGGGTATAACACTATATCATGTAATAAAGCAGCACTTAGAACCAGCTTTTCATTTGCTTTTTCTTTTTTACAGATTTTTCGGGCATTTTTGTAAACTCTCATTGTATGCTCAAAATCATGAGCAGAATCATTTTCTATTCTTTTTTTTACTTCATTAGCAAGGGAATCAATAACTTTCATTTAGAATCTCCACAGTTTTGGTTTAACAAACTTTATTTTTTTCTGAGTAATTAAAACTGTCCAATTTATTGATGCAAAAAGAACAACCACACCAATTCCAAAACCATCAATTAACAAAATTCCTGTAAGACGGTCTTCGAATATTTCTAGAAAAGGTAACAAAACTGCATTCCCAAAATATATCATAATAACATAAGAAACAACTCTGCCAAACCAAAATCCAACATAGATACCAATACTCTTGGCACGCATTAACCCATAAGTAATAAACAACATGTTACTTGGAAGAGGAGTAGCACCAAACAGAAAAGATGCTATAACATAACCGTATTTTTTATGATTAAGATAATCTCCAATTATATCAAGATTGGATTTTTGCTCTTCTGCAATAAATTTTCTAAATAATCCACTAATCTTTTTTAGAAAAAATCGTCCTATAGTTGCTCCAGTTGCCCCTACCATAGCAAGAAGGATAACATTCAAGCTAGGATCAAGAAGATAAAATGATGTTAAGATAATCCAGCTAGGCGGCATTAAAATTGGTGCAGTATTTATTCCAATCAGAACTAGAAAAATTCCAAAATACGAGTATTCTGCAAAAATTTCAAAAATATCCACTATCTTTCTAAGATTGTATGACTTTTTTGTTTCTAAATCCTTGGATCTATGTCACAATTATGAGAAAACTTTGTTATGATCTAGAAAAATGGAAAAATTACATGTTTTTCAAAACAATGATCACGTATTGTAACAAACAGGATCAATTATTCAATATACTTATAAGCAATTTATGCCTATATTTAACCATGTCCGAAATGATTTGGAAGTGTTTTAGATGCAATTTATCATTTAAGGACGATGAGATCGCTAAAATCCATAAAGAAATTTCAAGCCATTCTGTTTCAAAAGTAAAAGCACTAGTTGCATAATTACTAAAAATTTTCTGAATTTTATAATTTTAATTAAAAAATAATGCAGAGAGTGGGATTTGAACCCACGAACTCCTAAGAGAAGGGATTTCCTATTTTGAGGATCTTGAGTCCCTCTCGGTTGACCGGGCTTCGATACCTCTGCAATGAGATAGAATGATAACCGATATTTTTCGATTACTAATTGGATAAATTAGAAAAATAATCCATTGTTTTGAAGAGTTTTTAACAAAACTTATAATTGTGCAAATTTGATTCAAAAATACATGTCAGAATTCATACCAATTTCAGAAGCAAAAAAAATGCGAAGTGGAGTTAATGTTGAAGCTGAGGTTAAAAGCAAAGGAGACCCAAGAACTGTAAATCTCAAAAGTGGAGGAACAGTTGATGTCTGTGATGCAATTATAACTAACGGTGAAACTGAAGATGACCAAATGAAACTCACATTGTGGGGTGACGATATCAAAGCAGTAAATGTTGGAGATAAAGTTGTCATCACAAATGGATATACCAATGAGTTCAAAGGAGAAGTATCCTTGACCAAAGGTAAATTTGGTAAGATGGATATCAATCCTCAATAAATGTGGATTTTCATAAAATAAATTTTATTTTTATATTCTCTAGTCATAACTATAAGAAGTTCAAATAAGTTTTCTGATAAACAGGGATTGATTCTGTATGAATGAGATTACCTTAGTGAAATTATCTAAAAAAATTATCGTCTAGATTTCTTTTTAGCTGGTCTCTTTTTAGCTGGTCTCTTTTTAGCTGGTCTCTTTTTAGCTGGTCTCTTTTTAGCTGGTCTCTTTTTAGCTGGT
>LFEY01000029.1 GCA_001510275.1 Thaumarchaeota archaeon casp-thauma3 | reverse complement strand
TAAAATGAAAAGGGGGGGGGATATTATTTGGTCAGAGATGGTCTCAAAGTAATTTTGAGTTTGTAACTTGTTAGAATCTCTTTACATCTATTTCTGATAGTAACTTCTGTGACTCCTGCAATACTTGAAACGTCTCTTTGAAGTACGTTTTGTCCAAGTAATACTGATGCAACATACAGATATGCTGCTGCAATTCCATTTGGAGCTTTTCCATCTGAAATGCCACTATCTTTGGTTTTGTCTGCAATTTCCAAGGCTAGTCTTTCGACTCTGACCTCAGTTTGTGTCATATTTGCTATCTTTGAGATGTATTTGTCCATGGTTACAACTGGGGCAGTTAATTGTCCCATTTCCATTACCATGGTTCTATAGTATCTTGCTGCAAGTTTTGTTTTTGCTTTAACATCTTTTGCTGGACATATTCCTCGACAAATTTCTTCTAGTGATCTTACTACTTCACATTGTTTGCATGCCATGTAAATTGTAGCAGTTGTAATACTAACTACTGATTTTCCCTTCACATCAACATGTCCATCCAAACTTCTGTATATCATAGAAGCAGTTTCCAATACGTTTCTTGAAAGATTAAGACCCGCGCATGTTTCACCCATTTTTGTTAAAACAGTTGCAAGTCTTCTTTCTCTTGGTGTGGAAATTCGTATTCTTTGTTGCCATTTTCTGAGATTGTGCATTTGATTTGCAACTTCATGGTTGATTGTTTTTCCACTAAAGTCCTTTGCACCAAGTGAGATCTCAGTTGTTATTCCCAAATCATGCTGGGAATAAGTTGTTTGTCCGGTTGCTCTTGCTAGCTTCATCTTGTCTTCGAGATTTGAGCTTATTGTTTCTGGACCAAAATCTACTATCTGATCATCGACTACAACGCCGCAACCAGAGCAGATTATTTCACCATTCTGCATGTCATCAACTAATGTCGATTTACATTCAGGACAGCTTTGGGGTTCTAATATGTTCATTTTTTTCTTCTCCTAAATTTTTTTGGTGTAATAGCTGGAGATTGTTCAGATGCGAAAACACTTTTGCCAACAAATTTTTTGATATTGTTTGTTAACGGAATTGCAGATGCAAATGGTCTACTAACTGGACCAATCAATTCCATTACTTTTGCAACTCTAGTTCCTTTCTCGTCACAGAGTATTTGTCCTTCATCTAATTTTTTAGATAGTTGAACGATTACCCTGCCACTACCGGCTAGGTGCATTATTTCGCCTATCTCCTGCAATTAAAAACAATAATTTGATATTCTTATCATAGACTTCTGTCAACTTTACTTTAGTTAAGAGCTAGATTTGATTTTATTTTGACTGTTTGGCCCTTTTTGCAATTAATTTTTCCGAAATTTTGTCAAGAACTTTTGTTTTGGAGGATTCTTTTGGTAAAATAACATACCCTGACCTAACAAATGGCCTTTTAGGAAATCTTACTTTGTCATTTGATTCTGTAATTTCAAATCCTGCAGTTTTTGTTGCATCCATTAATTCATTTAATGAAGGATCAAAAACACATTTTTCTAATCCAAGTCTTCTTCCCTTTGATTTTTTTAAATTCTTGTTAAAATAATCCAACCAGATTACGATGTGTTCGTAATCTTTCATTTTATTCCTTTAGTAAAATTGCGTTAGCTATTCCGTTTTGTCCTGGCTTGGAAACTATTTTACACTTACCTTCTTGTGTTTCTAATATTGCACCTTTTGTAATGATACCACGTCTTTTGTAATCATTATTTGTAGCGTTCTCTAAAACTTTGAGAATTTTTACTTTCTTAACTTTAGCTTCTTCTGTAGCTAGATTAACAAAATCAATTGATTTCAAAGCTGTCTTTCTATTATTTCCACGGACTCGTCTTGTTATTGTTACTTGAGGTCCATTAACAGGTTCATTTGGATATCTATCCATTTCATACTTGCGTCTAGTTCTCAGTGGATGTCTTCTTCCTCCAGTTATTTTACTGGTTGCTAAATTCTCTACTGATTTTTTCACAAAAACTTGTCTGAATTACTCTAATTTATACAAAACGCAAAAAATTAGGCTTAGTTTAATTCTGTAACAATTTGAGGAGCTGGATTTGTTTGACTCATACTTGCTGTTTTTCTTACTTTGGAGAAAAGTCTTTGTTTTAGATCTTCTACATTTCCTTGAATTCCAAAATATTTTTGGAACTTTTCTGTTGTCGTGTAAATTTTTAATCTTCCAATATTTTGATGCTGGATGAAATCTAATTGTCGTAGTTCTTTTAGATGAGCATAAACTCCTGAACCTCTTGTTTCCACAAGTTGTTTTGATGAGATTGGTTGACTATATGCAATGTAAGATAATGTCTTTAGTGCAGCATTTGGAAGAATTGGTTTTGAGGCATATCTTTTCACCGTAGAACTAAATTCTGGTTTTAACTGAAATACATATGATCCATCTGGAAGTGTGATTACTTCAAGCGCTTTGAATACTGACTTTGTATTTTTCATAATGTTGTCAAGTGATTCTAGTGTCTTTGTTCTAGATTCTGTGCCTGAGGCTCTGATTAGTTCTTCTATTCTAAGAGGTCTGCCTGCTGAGTAAAGGGCTGCTTCAATTCGTGCTGTTGCGTCATCCGTATTTGCAATTTTAGCCAATTATCTACATCTCCTCTAAAATCTAGTTAAAGAAACCCTTTCTCCATTATTGATCACTTTGTTAATTCTTCTTTTATTACCGTAATTTTGATGTCTTCTTCAATTTGCTCCAGATCTACCTTTTGGTCTCTGGCCAAAAATAATATTGCAAAGAAACATCTGATTGAATCAATTTCATCAAGATCTGCAATAATGTCTTGAAGTAATCCAAATCCTGTTAATGAAATTTTCTTCATCACCAAGTCTTCATATTTCCCTATAATACTTTCAAGTGAAATGAAATATTCCTGGAAATCAGGTGCTTCAATTGGTTCAATCTCTAGTTGTCTGTTTCTTCTTGATTGAGGATTTGCAATTGTACCTATGAGATTTTGAAGTAATCCTAACAAATCGTCTAGTGAAACTGGATATGTAGATTCATGCCTAAATGGAATATCTATTAATTCAATATCTACATCTGTTCTTTGATGTATTGATTTTTTCTCCATTGCTGCTCTTTGTAATGCAAAAATACTTTCTACTTTCATTCTATAGATTAATGATGATGATAATGCTGCCATTCCTGCAACTTTGAGATCCTTCGTACCTGATTTTTCTAAAATTTTTATTAATAAATTCAAAATTTGAATCAGGTCAATTTCCCAAACGTCTTTTTTAGCAACCGATTTTGGGTCAAATAAAATATTCACTGGTTCTTGAGAAATATCTTTGGGAGTTTGTGATTCACTCACATGATAACTTTCGTCATATTCAATAATATCTAAGGGCTCTATTTTTTTCTCACTTCCAGTCAACTCTTATATTGTTATGACAAAAAATCAATCTATGAAATCTGCCCGAATTATAGGTCCTAATGAGCCTCTTGCAATATCTGAATCTGAGACACCCAAACCTCAAGGAAATCAGGTTTTAGTTAAAG
Organism: Thaumarchaeota archaeon casp-thauma3; assembly: GCA_001510275.1. GTDB lineage: Archaea > Thermoproteota > Nitrososphaeria > Nitrososphaerales > Nitrosopumilaceae > Nitrosopumilus. The sequence goes on along the minus strand of LFEY01000029.1, from coordinate 44,725 downwards.
TAAAATCCGTTGGTGTTTGTCATAGTGATTTGCACTTGTGGGAAGGTGGATATGATCTTGGTGATGGAGAATTTATGAAAGTTACCGATAGAGGTGTAAAATACCCTGTAACTCCAGGGCATGAGATTGCAGGAATTGTTGAAGAAATTGGTGATGGAGTTTCTGGAATATCAAAAGGAGACGAAGTTCTAGTTTTTCCTTGGATAGGTTGTGGAGAATGTCCTGCATGTAAAGTAGGAAATGAAAATCTATGTGATGCCCCTAAATCCATGGGTGTTTTTCAAGATGGTGGGTATTCTGATTATGCTTTAATTCCTGATTCTAAATATTTGGCAAAACTTGATGGTGTTGATTTAGACTCAGCAACATCACTTGCTTGTTCTGGACTTACTGCATATAATGCTGTCAAAAAAGCAAATGCAAATTCCCCTGAATACTTGGTGATAATTGGAGCTGGTGGATTAGGATTAATGGCAATTCAACTTGCAAAAGCAACAACAAAAGCTAAAATCATCTGCATTGATAATGATGACAAAAAATTTGAAACTGCAAAAAAGATGGGTGCAGATTTTGTTGTAAATACTAGTGTGGTTGGATCTATATCCAGTGGAACAGGAAGTCCAATAGAAAAAATAATTTCTATTTGTAATGGTAAAGGGGCTGATAGTGTTATTGACTTTGTAAATGCTCCACAAACTGTAAAAACGGCACTGGGAGTTTTGCGAAAAAGGGGGAATCTGATACTTGTTGGACTTTTTGGAGGATCTCTGGAAATATCTCTTGTGACAATTCCACTCAAATCCATTACTATTCAGGGTGCTTATACTGGTAACTACAAGGATATGATCGAATTAATTGAGTTGGCAAAAAAAGGTGTAATAAAACCAGTCATATCAAAAAGATATCCTCTTGATGAGGCAAATAATGCCTTGGAAGATCTCAAAGCACGAAAAATTATTGGGCGTGCTGTGATAAATCCCTGATTTGATTTATCATTACAAAATCTTATAAAATAAAAACATTGGATATTGGTATTGACTACAAAAGTAAATTGTGAGATTGCAGTTACACATCTTAAAAATAGACAATTCATTACTGCTCATACTCTGTTTCTAGATCAAGCTGAACCTCTAAAAAAATCAGAACATATCCAATCAGCTTTATTGTATATGTTAGCTGCTGAATGCAAGAAAAGACAGGGAAAAGAGTCTGAAAATGAAATCCTCCATGTGGTGATTTATTCCCACTATCTGTATCTAAGAAAGGGCATGTGTTTCCATTTCTTTCAATTCCCATCAATTGATATGCCAAAATTTTTGTTGGAATCAAATTTTTGTCTTCAGAAGTTCCAATTCTTGGTAATATTTTGATCTTTAATCCATTTACTTTTGCTAATTTTTCTATTCTTTCTTTTTCCTCAGGAAGTATTAGTACCCCTATCTTTCCAAATTTTTTACTTGGATAATACTCTCTTTCAATACAGCACTGAGAGCACTCTTCTATGCATCTAAACTCCATAGATTAATTTTCATTATAATAGATAAAATCCCTTGTGTAGTATAGTCCAAATGAATTTCCCATCATCAAAAATACTATCAGTTATATGCTTATAATCTAAATTATAGTCATGGGTAAACGCCAAGTAAAAAATGAAAGTGCTCTTAAAGAAATTCGTCTTCCAGAAGAAGGTGAACTTTTTGGAAGAGTCATAAAGATGCTTGGAGGCGAAAATGTCATGATAAAATGTGCTGATAATCTTACCCGACGTGGTAGAATTAGAGGAAAACTAAAGAGAAGAGTTTGGATTAGAGATAATGATATTGTGATTATTGCACCTTGGGATTTTAAAGAGGCAGAACGAGGTGATATTATTTGGAGATTCACACTTCCTCAAGTAACATGGTTAAAAGAACAAAATCATATTCCTAAAGATTTTTAGCCATAATTGTATTTGACTTACTTTCCTTTTGATAACTTAGTTAATATAGTGATAAATTATTTGAAAAACAAATGGAACAAGGCACCGTAAAATGGTTCAACCGTACTAAGGGCTTTGGCTTTGTCGAGAGAGAAGGTGGAGACGATCTGTTTGTTCACAAATCAGATGTTGACGGATTCATCAACGAAGGCGATAAAGTCGAGTTTGAAGTAGGCGAAGGTCAAAAAGGCCCAGCAGCTCAAAAAGTCAAAAAAATAGAATAGACAATGAATTTTTTAATTTAAGATTTCATCTTTGTTTTCTTAAACTAGTCTTTCTTTTTCTTATTTTTAAAATTATTTTTTTTATTTTCAGAAAGGGTTGTGGTCCCAAGCGACGGAATTGAACCATCGACAACCCGGTTTCTGTATGCCTGATATGCTGTTTTTTGGTCAGCCATCTAAAGCCAACAACTACAGCCGGGAGCTCTACCAGGCTGAGCTAGCTTGGGACAAGGAAAACGAAGATCTCTACTATTAAAAAACTATCGTAGCTAGATTTTATCCAAACATGATCGTTAACGTACTATACGCATAAATACTCACAAAAGTTTTTGAAGATTTGGTGTCCGAACTACAATTATCTTACTCTGGTTATGTTTGTGCTCCGTATTTGCACACACATGAGTCTGTTGAGCTTAAAGAATCTTGGATTAATTCAAAAAATATAGAAAAATTATTTTTTGTTACAGGTACATTCTCTATTGAAAGTAAACCATACTTTTCTGATTCTACTAATCATTATCTTCTAGCCAAATTCAAAGATAGTGAACAGATATCAAAAGATCTTTCTAAATATAATCAAGAGAAAACCACTTTTGTATTTAACATCACAGATGATCTTTTCCAAAGAGAAGTTCAAGGAGACACTAATTTTGTTTCTGTATATTATGTAGAATATGGAGAACATGATGAAGACCTACAAGAAATTGCAAATCTATTACTAAAAAGAGAGAAAATTGAGAAGGCTGGACTTGGACATATGAATACCTTTTGTTCTATTCCTTCAAAATTTACATTCCCATACTCTGAAAATATTGTAGTAATTGAAGTTGCAAGTGAAAAGAGCCATCAAAGTGTAAAGAAATATTGTGATCAAACGCGACGTGATGTTAACAGAAAAGGATTGATAATGACTAATTTGATGAGTCTCTCACTTCTTGATCAATTAAAATAATAATCCTAATTTTTTCTTGTTTTAGTAAATGATGCTCTGAGAATTTTCTTTCTACTGATTTCAAGTATCTTAGAAATTATATCAAAAACAATATCTGTCTTATTTCCTAAAATTCTGATGACTATTCCTGATTCGTCTGGAAGAATTGATGTTCCAACAGAAACTACATCTGTATTTTCAATGCTTTTGTTTATGATATTTTCCAGTTCATTTACATCATCTTTTCTAGTCAAGATGTACACTGTTCCAACTACATTATACTCTCCTAATATGCCAAAATCTTTCAATTTTTGTTTTTTTGGTTCGATTTTTGTATTTTCTAAAAATCTTATTTTCTTATCTTGATTCTTACAATGTGTTCTTAGGTAACAAATATCATACTCAAAAGATTCATCCATGGCAACTCTTCCTGGAGTTAAAATTTCTGAATAAATTAAAGTAGAATTGTTGTGAATGTTGAGATTCACTTTTTGATAATACCTAGAGTTCTTGTGTGGGATTATTTGATCAGGAATGTATTCAAGATAACAATTTTCATCAACTGTAATGTTCAAAATTTGTGATGCAAAATTTGAATTCATGCTATAAATGTTAGTAGCACCTTGAGTTGTCATGTGGGCAATGGCTTTATTTTTTAATACTACATCTGTTCTGTATCTGTCTCCTTGTAAAATTCCACCCGATGGTGAAATAACGTAAAGATATGCCATTTCTGGAAGTGAATTTTCAGGATATATTGCTCGTTGAAGTTGTAATGGAACTTGAGAAAATTGCTTTGTAATTATTGTTTTACCTGTACTATCTTTTTGTAGTTCTATATCTAGAATGCCTACCTTCCCTGTTTTTCCAACTCCTAACTGTTTTACTTCTGTCTCAAAAGTTAGAATTTCTTTTGGTATATCTTCTGGCGTATAATATCCTAGTTTATTCACTAATCACACCTTTTGTGCAATCGCTGATTTTGGTACAGAATCTAGTAAAACATCACGAATGATGTGTTCAGCTATTTTCATTACTCCTTCATCAGTTTTGCAGTTGATAAATTCAAATGGTTTTTCATTTCTGATCTTTTTTGCATCTGTTCTCATAATGTCAAGATCTGCTCCAACCATCATGGCAAGATCAATCTTGTTAATTACTAAAAGATCACAACTCTCAATTCCTAACCCTCCTTTTCTTGGGTACTTGTCTCCACCTGCAACATCAATTATGTACATAGAATAATCTGCAAGAATGGGACTGAATGTAGTTGTAATATTATCCCCTCCACTTTCAATAATTATTAGATCAAGTTCAGTATGTTTTGATTCTATTTCTTCTATAACTGCAAGATTCATGGAAGGGTCTTCTCTAATTGCGGTATGTGGGCATCCACCTGTTGCAAGACCTATGACTAAATTTTCTGGTAATAACCCTCTTTTAGTAGCCAAATTATCTCTAATTCTATCTGCATCTTCTTTTGAAATCACATCATTTGAGATTATACTTACACTGTATCCCTTTTCAGCCAACATTGGTACTAAGCGTTCAATAAGCATACTTTTTCCTGAACCAACAGGTCCACCAATACCAATTCTTGGAATATGAGTCATAATAAAAAATTCAATTTTTATGTAATAAACATTTTAGAATCCATCTTCTCATGTGACATCTGAATGATGTCTACTTGAGGAGCAAATTGCCACATTTCAAAAAGTGATTTATTTGAATACTCTTTGATAGTTTGACTGATAATTGGTTTTACACTGTGAATAATTTTTTGACCTTCAAAATGCTGAATTAATCCTAATCGTAGTGCTGCTCCTACAACACCTACAGTAAAACCATATAGCATCATCATCATACTTTTTTCTTTTTTAATTTTTAATGCATTACAACAAATTGCAAATGCCACAGGAAATACCCCATATACTTTATTTTTTATCACATCCTCTTTGTATTGATTCAAAATTTTATCATCTTTTACAAATTCTGATACGCATTTGATTAACTGAATACCTGATCTTGTTGATGCATTACGTATTTCTTTTATTGATTTTGTGGCAAAACCAATGTTATCTGCCTCAATTACTTTATCAAAATCATTTTTGCATGCACTATCAAATGCATTTGCAAGTGCAACACAATCTGATGGCCCTATTTGTTGGAGAATATTAATTTTAATTATCTCTACAACGTCTGTCATTCCTTGAATCTTTTTTTCTTTGAATAAAAATTCCAATCCATTTGACGTAGCAAAAATACCTGTGGGAAAAAACGAGTCTGATAACTGCATTACCCCTAACTCTTGTTCTATTTCATCAATGTTCATGTATATCAGCTCCTGAATGAGGTGAAAATATTTTTTCTTCTACTGTCATTTCAATATAGTTGATAATGCTTTGAAATAATTTTGTGAATACCTCCTTTTCTGAATCTGCTTGAATTGGAAACAAAATTTCTTCTTTTTGAATGGATATTGGTCTATGTCTGTTTCCAATAATATGTCCTAAGAGTATCATTACATCCATGTTTTTGGTTTTCAGTCTAACAGAAATCACTTTTTCTGGTAACTGTTCTACAACAATTTTTGTATCTCCATTTTTGATAACATCTCCATGACGAAGTCTTATCCCTGGGTCTAACTTCAAGCCAATATCTGTTCCACGATCTGTCTTTCTTCTCAAAATTCTTTTTTCTAGTTCCATCCGTGAAATCACAAGTCTTTCAACATTTTTACTTTTTAGATCATCAAATCCTTCATCAAGAAAAATATTTCCTATTGGTGAATTAACTTCTAACACAAGTAACTTTATTTTTTGACAAAGTTATACTTTGTTAGATTCTTTTAATGCTTTTAATGATTAAATACTCTAATACGTTATTCAATTCAATGATGCTTACTCCTAAAGAATTAGAAAAACTGAATGTTTTTGTTACTGCAGAACTTGCTCGTAGACGAAAAAATCGTGGACTAAAACTCAACCATCCTGAAGCTATATCTATTATTGCTGATCATATCTTAGAAGGTGCAAGAGATGGAAGAAATGTTCCAGAACTTATGAGCTCTGGAAGAAAAGTTTTGTCAAAAAATGATGTTTTGCCTGGAGTTGCAGATCTAATTCACTCCATTCAGGTGGAAGCAACTTTTGAAGATGGAACTAAACTGGTGACAGTTCACGACCCTATTGTGTGATACATATGATTCCTGGAGAATACTTTCTATCTGACAAATCAATTACTGCTAATGTTGGTAAGTCTATCACATCTGTTAGTGTTAGAAATACTGGTGATAGGCCAATACAAGTAGGATCACATACACACTTTTTTGAAGTAAACAAGGCACTTGAATTTCCAAGAAAAAAATCTTATGGGTATCATCTCAATATTCCTGCTGGAACATCAGTAAGATTTGAACCAGGAGAAACAAAAGAAATTGAACTAACAGAATTTGGTGGGAAAAAAATTGTTTATGGATTTAATGGTCTAGTAAATGGAAGTCTAGCAGAAAAACAAGAAGAGGCATTCAAAAAAGCAATCGAAAAAGGGTTCAAGGGGATAACATAATGCCTCTGAATATTCCAAGAAAAACATATGCCGATTTGTTTGGTCCTACTGTAGGTGACCGTATTCGCCTTGCTGATACTGATTTGATTATTGAAATTGAAAAAGACTTGATCAAATATGGTGATGAGGCTGTATTTGGTGGAGGAAAAAGTGTCCGAGATGGATTAGCGCAAGCAAGTGGAGTGCCTAGAGAAAAATCAGTAGATCTTGTAATTACTAATGCTATAGTGCTGGATCCTGTTTTAGGAATTATTAAAGCTGATATTGGAATAAAAGATGGAAAAATCGTTGGTGTAGGAAACGCTGGTAACCCTGACATCATGGATGATGTTGATATAATAATTTCTTCAAACACTGAGATAATTGCCGGTGAGAATACCCTTTGCACTCCTGGAACAATTGATTCTCATGTTCATTTTATTTCTCCTCAACAAATAGAACATGCAATTTGTAATGGTACAACTACAATGATTGGTGGAGGAACCGGCCCTGCTGATGGAACCAATGCAACAACATGCACTCCTGGTAAATGGAATATTCATAGAATGATTGAATCAGTTGATGAATTACCGTTAAACTTTGGTTTTCTTGCAAAAGGAAATGACTCTCGTGAAACTGCATTACTTGAACAAATCGAAGCAGGAGCTTGTGGGCTAAAATTGCATGAAGATTGGGGTACCACTCCTGCTACAATTAATTCTGCTTTGAATGTTGCAGATAAAACTGATACTCAAGTTGCAATCCATACCGATACCCTAAATGAATGTGGATTTGTTGATGATACAATTGAAGCAATTGCTGGAAGAACAATCCATACTTATCATACTGAGGGAGCTGGAGGTGGTCATGCTCCTGATATTATAAAAATTGCAGGTGAAGAAAACATACTTCCTTCATCTACAAATCCTACAAGACCTTTTACAATAAACACACTAGCAGAACATCTTGACATGATGATGGTTTGTCATCACCTAAACTCATCAGTACCTGAAGATTTGTCCTTTGCAATGTCTAGAATTCGAGGAGAAACTATTGCAGCAGAGGATGTATTACATGATATTGGAGTATTGAGTATGATGTCTTCTGATAGTCAAGCTATGGGGAGAGTAGGAGAAGTTACAACTAGAAACTGGCAGACTGCTGATAAAATGAAAAAGATGACTGGTAATCTTCCAGAAGATAATGCCCAAAATGATAATTTTAGAGTAAAGCGGTATCTTGCTAAAATCACAATAAATCCTGCCATAACTCATGGCATTTCTGATTATGTTGGGTCATTACAGCCTGGAAGATTAGCTGATATTGTAATTTGGTCTCCTCAATTCTTTGGGGTCAAACCAAAGATGATCATTAAAGGTGGTTTTATTGCGTATTCGCTTATGGGGGATCCAAATGCCTCAATTCCTACTACTGAACCAGTAATGTATCGTCCTATGTTTGGAGCCATTGGTCAAACAAAATATTCTACTTCTGTAACCTTCACATCGCAATTAGCACTGGATAAAGGCCTAGAATCTGAAATCAATTCAAAAAAGAAATTAGTTCCTGTGAAAAATTGTCGTTCTATTGGAAAAAAAGACATGTTGTATAATGATCTTACACCAAACATTGAGGTTAATCCTGAAACATATGAAGTAAAAGTTGATGGAAAACTTGCAACTACAGATCCTGCAGAGAAAGTTTCATTGGCAAGACTTTACAATTTGTTTTAACTTTGCATGTTTAGTTTAAAAATAATTTACTATCTAACCCGATTGTAAATACAATATTGATACCTATAACGAAAGTTATTCCAGCAATTGTATATCTTAGATATTTAGTAGCTGAACTTATTTTTGATAATAAAATAAATGGTAATCCTATAATTCCACTAGCAACAGTCATACCAATTATACTGCCTATCCCAAATAAAATTAAAAAATAAATCATCATATCAAAACCATTCATAGTAGAAGCAATTAATGCTACAAGACTACCAGTACCTGCAATACCGTGAATACATCCTATTAGATATGATTTATGACTATGTTTATGTTCTGCACCATGATTGTGTGAATGAGTGTGAGCAATTCCGTTTGAATGTTTGTGAGGATGAATATGTTTTTGTTTGAAGATACTTTTGTTTGTAAATGTTAAAATCCCTAAAACAATTAACATGAAACCTACAACCATTTCTGCACTAAGAAAGAAATCATTAGGTATGTTTAATGATAAACCTGCAATCAATAATCCAATTAGAATTATACTGGATGTATGTCCCATTCCCCAAAACACTCCTCTTAAAGAAGAACTGATAGTTAAACTCCTTAATTCTAGTTTTTTTGAATCACTTGTATTATTGTTATTTTTTAATATCTGGGTAGAGACTGCACTGAGATGATCAGGCTCAAAAGCATGTACTAATCCAATCATTAGACCTGCAATTATTATTAAAAAAGGATTGTTGGCTTGCAACATTCCCATTAATGTTTCAATCAATCATCTCACTGTTCCTATGTTGTTTGTTCATGAAGAAAATATTGGTTACTGTGGATATGGGTACTCATACCTCAATTTTCATTAATCTCTCTTTGGGATTTCAGCACGTGGATTTCCAAAATTATATGTATTTCCAGTACCCCGATAATTTTTAGGTCTCACAGGATCTCCTCCATCCAAACCTCTTTTTGTTAATGACAATCCAGCTAATAGTTCTATAACTAATCTTTGTCCCAACCCTGATGTAATACCACCATTGTAAGAACTTGAATCACTGACATCATATGCTGGAGCAATTTCTACCAAATCCATTGCAAATCTATCAGGATCAAATGATTTTGATAATTGACGTATCATTCTAATTCCTTCTCTTGATGTAAGTCCGTTTGGTTCAGGTTCTCCAGTACCTGGTGCATAAGCAGGATCAAAAGAATCAATGTCCCAACTGAGATATACAGCATCTGTTCCGTCATTTGCTCTGTCAGCTATTTCCTTTGCAATGTAATCAATTCCTAATTCTTCAACATCAAGCATTGTAAACCATTGGAAATCTTGATCAGCCATCCATTTGTACAAATCTCGTCCTGGCCAATACCCTCTTGGACCTACAAGAGAATAGTTTTTTCCTTTCATGCAACCCATCTCCATTATTCTTCTAATGTGTGCACCATGATCATACTTGAAACCTGTTAATCCTTGTGGTGCACAATCAGCATGCGTATCAAAATGAATCATACCAATGTTTTTCCATTTTTTCTGAAAAGCTCTAACATTTGCATAAGTAATTGAGTGATCTCCTCCAAGCATTACAGGAATGCCATCTGCCTCTAGTACTTCCTTGACTTTAATGGTCATTCTCTTGTGTGATTCTATTACATCACCTGGTGAAACTATAACGTCACCATAATCTACTGTTCGGAAAGTTCCAAATGGGTCTGCACCCGTTTCAATATTGAATCGCTCAAAGGGAGGTGATGGTATTGTAGAAGCTGCTCTGATTGCTCTTGGTCCATATCTTGCTCCAGGGCGAATAGTGGTACCAAAATCAAAAGGCTCTCCAATAATTGCAACGTCAGGTTTTGCTTCAAGCAATTCTTTATGTGTTCTTACCCAAGGAAGGTGCAAAAATGTATTAATTCCTACAAATGGTGCAACATCTGCACCTTGAAAATCATCACCATAAAATTCCATGCCCATTTTAATCGAATTTTATTCGAGACTTTGATAATTAAAGATTTCAAGTAAAGTACGTATTTTTGTTTTATCTGTGACCAATAATCATCAAGTAATTAAAAAAAATCAAATTATGTGTAATATACGATTTAACTAAACTATAAAAATAATATTTGAATTAAAATATCTATATGATATTAAAAAATTCAAAAAATGCATGGTATTTTTTGAACCAAGGTTTAACAGCAGTTTATTACAATCAATTTAAAAAAGCTATCTCAAAATTTAACAAAGCTATTTCTCTAGAACCTGAAAATATTGTAGCACAACTTCATAAAGGCACAACATTGCATAAAATGTATGATTTTCAAAATGCCATAATTTGTTTTGATCATGTCCTATCAATAGATCCAAAAAATCTAGATGCTTTGTACAACAAAGGTATTTCACTTGAGAATATGGAAAAATATGAAGAAGCAATATCTTATTTCAAAAAAACTCTTGAAATTGATTCACAATATTCTGATTCGTTAACATCAATGGGTCTGTGTCTTAGTAAATTAGGCCGTAATGAAGAAGCTCTAAAACTAACTGATCAAGTTTTGTTGAATAATCCAAAAAATTCTTCTGCTCTTTACAATAAAAGTTTGATTCTTGGAAGATTAGACAAGAGCTCTGAGGCGGTATCATTCTTAAAAAAAGCCGTTGATGAGGATTCTAAGCAATCTGATACACTATATGAAAAAGGACAAAAACTTACAAAGGAAGGAAATCATGAAGTAGCCATAAAATTTTATACTAAGGCTTTAGAGATAGATAACAAAAATACCAAGGCACTGGTAGCCAAAGGATGGACACTTGATTTTGCAGGATTTTCAAACAAAGATATTTTTGTATTTTATGATAAGGCTCTGGAAATTGACCCAAAATGTACTGATGCTCACTTCAATAAAGGAATGGTATTAGACAAAACAGGCGTACATAAAAAAGCCATAGAGTGCTATGATAAAATTTTAGAATATGACTCAAATAATGTTAGAGCTCTTTACAGTAAAGGTATATCATTATCTTCATTGAAAAAGTTTGGAGAGGCAAGATTCTATTGTGAATATGCATTAGAGGTTGAACCGAGAAATGTTATTGCCATATGTAGTATGGTGTGGTTTCTAGAACATTCAAAAAAATATAATGAGGCACTCGAATACTGTGAAAAAGCATTAAAAATTAGTCCGAATTATGTATATGCAATAAGCTATAAAGGAAAATTACTTTTCTCATTAAAAAAATATGAAGAATCTCTAAAATGGTACAACAAAGCAATAGAACTTGAACCTGATAATCAAACTGCAATTTTTTATAGATATAAAGTACAAGGAGTATTAGATAAAACAGTAAAGGATTCATTTTTAAAAAGACTTACAAAATTATAATAATTACTAATTAGAAAAAATCAAAATGAAATTTAGAATATTTTTATATTTGTTCTGTGTAGAATTTAGTAATGCCAAACGTTAGCACACCAGAAGATATTGACAGTGCATCAAGAAAAGCAATTAATGCGTTATATGGCGATGTAAATGACTTTAGAATAAATGAGACATTTCAAATTCCTGAAAAAGGACCTAGAGAAGCTTGGGATGTTCAAGTTAATTTCATGTTAAATGCTTTGAAATATACTGTAGATCTTGAAATACAAGAAAAAGATGGCCATGTAACTAATGCACGATTAATTGATACTATGACCCCGCTCTAATTTTTTTAATATTTTAAAAATTTAGATTACAACTAATTGTATTTACAGTGTTAAGATCTCTTTTGCTGCTTTAATCTTTACAAGTAATTCATTAATGTAGGTATCTGCAAATCGTTCAAAACTTGGACTTTCATTTGAATCGTTCAAATCCTTTTTCTGTTTTTGGTACTCTTCATGAAGCCATTTAAAATCTGTCCCCTTTAGACTAATGGAATGGTTTTGAGCATCATTTTTTGATTCAAGCATGTTGACAATAAAATAACTCACAAATTTTGTAAAGCATTTTACACTGTATTTTTCTTCATACTCTTCACCTAACTTTTTGTGATTTTCTTCTAACCAGTTTTTAACATCTGCTCTGATGGTTATGGTATTATAACGACCTGATAAATCTAATTTTATTTTATGAGTGTCTACTGAATAATACCCTTTCTTAATTTCATTCATTATGATGATTAAGGTACTCGGTAGAAACATTCCAGGATAACTCTTATCGGTTGCTTCTTGTAATCTAGTTGTAATTACAGGTTTCATCCCAACTGTAGCATATCCTTTTCCTGGCATACGAAATAACCTAATTTATTGTTTATATAATTTTGTACATTTGATGATCTAAGATTCTCTTCTTTTCAATTCTTTAATTAATCGAATTACTACCCAAAATGTTCCCATTGCTACAATTCCAATTCCAAGACCACTGTAAAAAGAATCAGATGAACCAGATTGATTTAAACCAAGTCCTAAGATAATTAAGATAACTGCAAAAGCATATTGTTTATCCACATTATATCTAAGAGGATTAAATTAATAAGATTTTGAGTTAAAATCATAATGTACTTTCATTCGAAATTTTTTGCGATCTAAAAATAAGAAATTTATAATTTTCTAAAATAACCTATTGTAAAATGAATTTTCCTTAAAACCCATAAATTTGCATTAATTATTGTATCAAATGTATTATACGTATTAGTTTCTCTGCCTAAAACGTACTTTACTTGAAATTTAGAATATTTATATAATTTTCATAATTTATGAAAGCCATGGTGGAGATGGAAGGCTTTGGTATTGCAGTTGCCGTCTTTATCGTAATTACGCTTGTAGTAGGAGTATTTGCAGGTAAACTAGTCAAAAACAGCGGTAAGAGATTAATCGTTGCAGGAAAAAGTCTGCCTTTGTTTATGGTTGGAACAATGCTTGCAGCTCAAGCAGTTGATGGAAATTCAACGTTAGGAAATATTGCACTTGTATTTGAATTTGGATTTTGGGCCGGAGCAGTTATTCCAATTGGTCTGGGATTATGTCTACTTGTAACAGCTGCATTCTATGCTAAACCCCTAAACAAAATGTCAATGATTACATTACCTGATTTCTATTTTAGAAGATTTGGAAATGGAGCAGAAGGAATTTCTGGCATTCTTATGATTATTAGTTTTCTAATTCTTGTTGCAGGTAATTTAGCTGCTAGTGGATTTATTTTAGAAGTTGTTTTTGGCATAGATTATTTCTATGGCATTGCAATTTCAGCTATAGTAGTAGTAATTTACACAATTGCTGGCGGATTATTTGCATCAGCTTATACAAATCTGTTCCAAGTCTATCTTGCAATAGGTGCGTTCTGGGCTGGGTTCCTTTTCTTTGCTGGAAACTTTGCAGATACCCCTTGGGATGTAATTTACAACAACGCACCACCGGAATTCATGGATCTTTCGGGATTATACGACGTTGCCAATGGGGCGTTAATTAATTGGGGAGCTATTCTTGCACTAGGATTGGGAGATATAGTTGCACTTGACTTTATGGAAAGAGTATTTTCAGCTCGCAACCCAAAAACAGCACAAAGAGGTGCGCTAATGGGTGGGGCACTTACTATGTTTACTGTAATTCCAACAAGCATGCTAGGAATTGTGGCGTTTTATTATCTCCCCGCAGATACTATACCTGATTTAGCATTACCTATACTATCTACAGAATTTATGCCATTTGCAATTGGTGCAGCAATATTGATGGGCGTAATTGGGGCATCAATGTCTACTGCAAGTGGAGGACTATTAGCAATATCTAGTGTAATCTCTAGAAATATGATGCAGAGAATAATTAGAAAACGATGGATGGGAAAACCAAATTGGAGTGATAGTCAATTACTCAAAGTAACTCGTCTTGCAATTATTCCAATGATGGTAGTTGGAACTGCAATTGGGTATTTCATACCCGCACCAGGAATTTATCTTATCTTAGCATTTGACATAGTTTTTGCTGGAGCATTTGCTCCACTTACATTTGGATTGTTCTGGAAAAAGGCAAACATGCCTGCAGCTATTGCATCTCTTGTTGTTGGTTCACTTATACGATTCATCTTCTTCTTTACAATGCCAGAAGAGTGGGCAGGATTAGATACAATGATACCTCCAGTTATTGCAGTTGTTTTGTTTATAGTAGTAGCACTTGCGACACAAGGCAAATATCCAGGAAAAGCAAGACACGATATACGAGACTATGTCCCACCAGAAGAAGATGTTATTGCAGGAGAAGATTTGAAACACTTCAAAGGTGGTAGTGAGGCTATGCCGGGAGGATATGACTCCAGCAAATCTGACCCTGGTGAAGATGTTACAAGTAAGAATGTGACGTAAAATCAAATAACGTAAGTTGTTGATTTCATGTTTTTTTCCATAAATTAAACTAGTCAGCAAGTATGTTTTAATATCTAAAAGAATGCTAAAAGTGAATGAAATATCCTGGTATACTTGATCAAGATATTTCACGTATTGGATTACAAGAATCACAAATGTATAATCTAATTTCAGGTAAACTTGTTACAGAAATAGTTAAAACATCTCTTGGTCCACGTGGTATGGAAAAAATGTACATCGACATACTTGGTGAAGACACTATAACAAAACATGGTGGTGCATTTTTGAGAAAAGTTGATGTTGATCATCCAGCAGCTAAATCTGTTATAGAGGCTGTAAATACAGTTGATACTCATGTTGGGGATGGTACAATATCTGCAGCTGTTCTGATAGGTAGTTTGCTTAAACATGCTGAAGGATTATTAAAAATTGGAGTTCCTGTTGCTACAATTACACGAGGTTATGAGCGATGTTTAGATTATGCCTTGGAGACATTAGATGAAATCAAGATAAAATCAAACAGAAAAGATAGAAAAATAATGAGACAATTACTAATTACCTGTTTAGAGGGAAAAGCAATTTTTGATTTGCAGGAAGAAAATACAAAGATTGTGGATATCATTATCGATGCAATATGTGAGATAGCTAATTTAGAAAATGGACAGATAGATATTGATGATATTAAGATTGAAGAAAAAATAGGAAATGCTGCAGAAATACAATTGATTAGAGGTACAGTACTTGATAAAACAATAGATAGTTCAGCAATGCCTAGAATTATTCAAGATGCCAAGATTTTATTAATTAATGATTCACTAGAAACAATGAAGACAAAATCAGAGTCAGAGATAAAAATAACATCGCCTGAACAAATGAATCAATTTCTTAATCAAGAAAACGAAGACTTGCTTACACTTGTAAAAAATATTGTAGATTCAGGAGCTAATGTTGTAATCTCTCGGAAAGGAGTAAATGAGTTTGTCCAAGAGACTCTTGCAAAAAAAGGTATTATCTCAATACGGAGAGTAAAGTACAATGATTTATGGTGGTTAGAAAAAGCAACTGGTGCTAAGACCTGTAAAAATATTGAAAAAATATCTAGTGATGAATTGGGATTTGCAAAAAAAGTTTATGAGAAAACTGTAGGTGGCGATAAAATGGTTTTTGTAGAAGGTGGGAATAATCCAAAATCTGTAACTTTGTTATTGAGAGCAAACTCAAAACGATACCTTGATGAATTCCACAGAAATGCTTTAAACGCATTTCATGTATTGAGAAATTTTCTTGAAAACCCATTCATTGTGTATGGTGCTGGTTCTTCTGAAGGAATAGTTGCACAAAAAATTAGAAAGCAAGCACTAATCATTGAAGGTAAAGAACAAATTGTAATAGAGAGATTTGCAGATGCTGTAGAAGAAATACCATTGACATTAGCCCAGAATATAGGCATGGATGTACTCGATACCTTAACTCAATTACGGGCAAAATTTGCAAAGTCTAATGGTCAAATGAAATGGTATGGGATAAATTCTAACATTAGAAAAATATTAGATATGTCCTCATCAGAAATCATAGAAACAGTGGTTGTAAAACAACAAGTCTTCAAAACTGCAGTTGAGGTAACTAACATGATTTTAAACATAGATGATGTGTTCATGAAGAATTTGATTGACAACACACATTGTCATGTTGATGGAGTAGTTCATGCTCATCATGATGGTGGAAAATCTCATAATCACTTTGAGCAAGAAGGACTAGAACAAAGACAAATGCATCAATATTACTAGATTATTAAAAATAACATGTAATCTATGAGAATGATTATACTGTAATCTATGGATTAATTGAAATCTCTATTTCTTGTTCTAATTCAGTATTTTTTTCAATATTCAGTTGTGTTTTATCATCTAAATCAACTATATTTTCTGATTCATCTGAAGAGTCAAATCCAAAATAGAAAACCAAGTTAATAACAACAAACATTATTGCAATGATAATCAACCTGCTTTTCATTGATAATTTTCTTTCAGGACCTGGTTTGTGAGCCATGGTGTAAATTCTTATCACTACTTTTTATCTATGTCTAAAACAAGAACCATTTCATAAGATTTAAAGTTCCACTTGATATGTAAAAAATGAATTTGAATGAAAAAAATTTAGAAGAGTATGATGAAATTTTTGATTTTATAGTGAGTAATCACCCTGATTGGGAGAAACTAATAACTGATGGTCATGTAAAAGTCAAAACAAATCAAGATAAAGTGCAATTTATCCATATAGAACAAATTACACAAAAATTTAATCTTAGGATTACTGATATTTCTTATTCAGACTATTATGGCATTTTTTTTGGAATTGAAAAACTTGAAACTATTTAGATTTTAACCATCTTCTTTTTTGATGAATTAAACTTCAATTAGAAAAGTTAAATATTCGACGACAAACTGTTTTTTCATGAGCAAACCTTCAGATCTTGGTTCTTTGAAAATAGGCTCTTACATTTTATTGCCACATTCTGATCAACCCAGTGGAGAACCATGCAGAATTGTTGAATATGATACATCAAAACCAGGAAAACACGGTGCAGCAAAAGCAAGAATTGTTGCAGAGGGAATTTTTGATGGTCAAAAAAGACCTCATGTAGGCCCCGTAAGTATGCAAATTCACATTCCACTGATTAACAAGAAAGTAGGTCAAATAATCTCAATTAATGGTAATACTGTACAAGTTATGGACTCTGAAACATTTGAGACAATTGATGTAAGTCTGATTGATGATGAAGTTAAGGGAAAATTGGAAAATGGGCAAAATGTAGAGTATTGGGTTGTGATGGATAAAACTAAAATCATGCGCATTAAAAGCTAATGTGGATGCTGATGATGAGCGGAAAAGCCGTCTGATTTTTGATGAGGATTATGAGTAATGAAGCATCTTTTTTCAACAAATCTCAAGTGTTTGTTGAATTGAATATTTTTTAGATCATGAAGTTAGGTTCCCTTTTTTCAGGTGGAAAAGATAGCACATATGCAATCTATGTGGCACAAAAACAAGGACATGAAGTTACGTGCCTTCTAAGTGTTTTTACAAAATCCGAAGAAAGTCATTTGCTACATCATCCAAATTTACAATGGACAAAATTACAATCTGAATCTATGAGTATTCCTCAATTAACCATTCATTCTGATTCTGATGAAACTGATGATGAATTATTTGCACTAGAGAATTTATTGCAAAATGCTAAAGAAAAATTCCATATTGAAGGATTGGTTCATGGTGGAATTAAAAGTCAATTTCAAAAAGAAAAATTTGAAACTCTTTGTTCAAAATTAGACTTGATTGCAGTTGCACCTTTATGGAATACTGAACCAGAACAATACATGAATGATTTACTAGAATCTAATTTTGATTTTATAATGACAACTGTATCCTCTGATGGTTTGGATGACACTTGGTTAGGGAAACAAATCTCAAAATCTGATATTGATACTTTGAGACAATTGTCTGAGAAATTTGGATTCAACTTGAACTTTGAAGGAGGTGAAGCAGAAACATTTGTGATTAATTGCCCTCTCTTTTCAAATTTGATCAAAATCAATCAATCTAAAAAAATATGGGATGGCTATAGAGGAAGGTTTGAAATAGTGGATGCAGAGTTGAAGTACAATGCTTGATGGGCTTAAGGAGAGTTTAGGTGCTGCAATCAAGAAGATTATAAAATCTTCAGGTATAGATGAGGAACTTATCAAAGAACTCTCTAAAGATGTTCAAAGAGCATTATTGCAATCTGATGTTAATGTAAAATTGGTTCTTAAAATTACAAAACAACTAGAAGAACGAGCCCTAAATGAGACTCCTCCTCCTGGCCTTTCACGTAAAGATCATATTGTAAAGATACTCTATGATGAACTTTCAAAATTATTGGGAAATGAGTCTGATTTTGACTTTAAACCTGGAAAACAAAATAAACTAATTTTGCTTGGGATTCAGGGTAGTGGTAAAACTACTATTGCATCAAAACTTGCCAAGTTTTTGACTAGACAAGGATACAAAGTTGGAGTTGTAGGTGCTGATACCTATAGACCTGGTGCATTAGTTCAACTCAAAACTATGTGTGAAAAATCAAATGTTGAAGTATATGGCGAAGAAAACAACAAAGATTCTCCTAGTATTGTAAAAAATGGGTTAAAACATTTTGCAGGACAACCCTTAGATGTAATTCTGATTGATACAGCAGGACGTCACAAAGAAGAACAAGACTTACTTGATGAGATGGCTAGAATTAATAAAGTTGCAGAACCTGATTTAGCATTACTTGTAATAGATGGAACCATTGGACAACAATGCTACAATCAAGCAGAAGCATTTCATAAAACTATCCCGGTGGGTGGTGTAATAATTACAAAACTGGATAGTTCTGCAAAAGGTGGTGGTGCACTTGCTGCATCTGCAGCTACTGGTGCACAAATAATGTACATTGGTACTGGTGAACGAATTGATGATTTAGAAAAATTCTCTCCCACACGATTTGTTGGACGATTACTTGGAATGGGTGATATTCAGGCAGTATTGGATTTAGCAAAACGATTAGAAAATGAGGGTGATGATGTCCGAATGAAAAGAATCTCTAGTGGGAAAATGAACATGGAAGATTTTCTTTCTCAGTTAGAAGAAGTTACTAAAGTAGGCTCCTTGCAAGGAATTCTTGAGAGTATGCCTGGTCTTTCAGGAATGGTAAAAGGCGATCAACTAAATCAAATGGAAGGTAGAGTATCAAAATGGAGATACATCATTCAAAGTATGACCAAAGCTGAAAAAGAAGATCCTGACTTGCTTAATTCATCAAGAATCAAACGAATTTCTAGAGGTTCTGGATGGCCAGAAGGTGAAGTTAAAGAACTTGTCAAAAATTACAAAAACTCAAAGAATATGATGAAAGCCTCCAAAGGACGACAAATGCAAGGCACACTTAGAAAAATGGGATTAGGATAGTCTTACGCGCTGAACTCTCTTCTAACATGTCTGATTATCAAAAATCTGTGCTTCTCGCAAATCAAATCTTAAAAAAACATGAATTGTGTGACAATTGCTTAGGTAGATTATTTTCAAAACAATTACATTTTTCATCAAACAAACTTCTTGGCAAAAAACTTAAAAAAAATTCAGACTCTACTCAAAAGTGCTATATCTGTAAAAACCTGTTTGATAATCTAAATCATTTTTTGAGATTAATGCTTGATGTTGCATCGAATTATTCTTTTTCATCATTTAGTGTAGGAGCCATGGTAAAACCATCTATTATTGATAGAGATGATTACATTCGTTCAAAATACAAACTAAAAGGAATTGATAGCGTAAAGACTGATGTATCAAAAGAATTAAGAAAATTATTTTCCAGAAAAACAAAAAAGATTGTTGATTTTTTAGATCCAGATGTAACTTTTACAGTAAACTTGAAAGATGAATCTTGTCAACTACGTTCAAAATCAATATCTCTTTCTGGAAGATATATCAAAACTTCAAGGGGAATTTCTCAAAAACAAAAGTCTTGCGCAAATTGTTTTGGAAAAGGATGTAGAATTTGTAATTTTCATGGAATTTCTGAATTTGATAGTATTGAAGGAATAATTTCTCAATTTCTTTTTGAAAAATTTGGTGGTACTACTGCTAAATTTACATGGATTGGTGGTGAAGATAAATCTAGTCTGGTTTTAGGTACTGGAAGGCCATTTTTTGTTAAAATTCAAAATCCCTCTAAAAGAAATTTGAAATTAACTTCTAAAACATTTGATTTTCTCAAAATTACTAACCTCAAATTTATTTTAGAATCTCCAAAAAAACCTCTTAAATTTAATTCATCAATAGAAGTAAAAATTTCTACAGAAGATGAAATTGATTCAAAAAATCTAAAAAAATTAAAAGATCTTCAAAAACATCCTATTGTGGTTTATGATAAATCTGGAAAACGCTCTGAGAAGAAAGCTTTCTCTGTAAAATACAAAAAAAATTCTAAGAATGCCTTTACATTATTTATCAAAGCTGAAGGAGGGTTGCCCGTAAAGCGATTTGTAAATAGTGATGATGTCTCACCTGGAATCTCTAAGATTCTTAACACATCATGCATGTGTCAGGAATTTGATTTTCTTGATGTTGAAGTACAATGATAATTAAATAAACAACAAGTACCTGAAACTAAAATTAAACACCAAATGACTTGGTGTTTGCTTCACATTTTGGACATGCTAATCCATTTGTTTTTATCCCACACTTTCTACAATGCATATCAATACCTACAACATCATGGGCAGGTGTTCTAGTTACCTTGATAATTAAAATTACTACTATTAGAATTCCTATTACAATTCCTATCAATACAAGTACCATATACTAGGTTATACCCCATTGTATATTATCTCTTTACTTCTATTGTACAAAACACAAACTTCTGAAATTGCTTTTACAAATTTTGCACTTGAAACCTAAATCTAATTTTATCATCAAGAATTTTCATTCTAGTCACAAAGTGATTGAAAAATATGTATCACATTCATAAGAGGTGAAACAACATATTATTTAGAAATTAAACATAATGATTAAAGAAAAATGTGATAGATGTGGATCAATTTTAGGTACTGAAAGCAAGAAAACTAAACAAAGATTTTGTGGCAATTGTAAAAGAAAATTTCAATTATATGGATAATAAATTTTTGTATCCTTTAGCGTTATTAATCTAATACTTCAAAGGAATTCTTATAAGAATTTGGGTTTGCTTTGAGTTGGGATTCCACAATTGTTTTTGAAAAGTTGTGTTCTTTCATCATATGTTCTGGAATATCATCACATTTTTTTTTGCAGGTTCTGCACATGTACTTCATATCTATTTACTAAGATTTTGCAGATCTTATTGAACTATTCGTTTACCCTCGCAATGATATGATGGCTGTGATTCTGAGCATGAATAATCATCATTTAACTCAAATCTTTCAGGAAAATATCAACGCCCAAAAAACATGTTGGAAAAATACGTTATAATGATAACAATTAACTAACGCTAAAATTCTAAAACAATATGCCAATAAGAAAAAAAGGTAAACACAAAAGACATGCTGATCAAAGGGCGGAAACACGTAAAAAAAAGAAAGCAAAATCTGGAAAACCTAGATCCTGACTAAACTAACCTTTTTACATTCATAATTATCGAGGAGGAACATTGGATCCGTTAGTACGTTTGAGAGATGCACATACCAAAGGAATAATCCCTGATGATGTGTATGATCTTACAGTAGATCGTTTTCCTATCGCTGTTGCAGGAATAAATAGAATTGAAAAAGCCTCAGGAATTAAATTCCCTACTGCTTATGTAGAACCATCCCTTGTAATTTCCTCTCCTAACCCAAATTCTTATGAGTATGGAATCTTGTTTGCAAGAACAATACCTGTGATGTTTGATGAAAAATTTCAGGTTGTAATCCAAATTTCTGCACCACTAATTGCTTATGGGCTAAAAGGAACAATTCATGCAATATTGGCGCACGAGTTTTTACACTTTCTGGAGTTGATAAGAAAAATCTCAAAGATGGAGTTACTTTCAGATGAAATTTCTGGAAATTTATTCGAAAATGTTTACAGTGATGAAACTAGGTTGTTTGAACCTAGAGCTGTCTTCAAAGATCGTACTTTGTTGAATCATATAACAAAAAAATTTCCTGCTGGTTTTCGTGATTTTAAACTAGAAGACAAGGTCATAAAATTTTGGGCTGATAGAGATCTACCTAAATCTAATATCTCCTTGGATACAAACACTGTAAAATTATCTGTAGAATCTCTTTCTAAAATTAAACTAGCTCCTGCTTTTATTTCAAAAATTGAACAATTAGAAGAAAAAAGTTCTAAAATTCACAAAAAAAAATTGTATTAAATTAGATCATATTCTATTTGAAAATGATAAACATGTTTTTCATAATTTATTTTAAATTAATTTAAATTTTTTTATTGATTAAACTCTGTTAGTCCACACTTTCCACACGCGTGTCTGTCTTTATGTTCTGACATAAATACACCTTTACCACATCTTGAACAAATTCTTCTAATTCTTGATATTTTATCTCCATCTATTTTGAAATATTTGTATACATTTGGACTGGATCCTTTTTTACCTTTTTTTTCTACAGGCATTATTCGGATTTCTCCTCTTCTTTTGGTTCTTCAGTTGATTCATCTGCTTTTACTTCTGCTTCTTTTACTACATCTTCTGCAGGAGCTTCTTTTACTACATCTTCTGCAGGAGCTTCTTTTACTACATCTTCTGCAGGAGCTTCTTTTGCTGCTTCTGCTTCAACTAGTTTTGTTTTCATTTTTTCTAGTCTTGCGAAAATTGTTGGGTTAACCTGTTTTTTTGCTAACCCTTCATCATCATAAACATAGAAAGTTCCTGTAATCATTGGTTTTCCTACATGCGTTTTCAATCCCATTGGAATTACAATTTTACCGTCTAGTTTGAATTCTTTAGTAACCATATCTACTGCTTCCATTTTTTTGAGTTTACCTCCCAATCCTGCAAAATTACACGTTAGCTCTCTTCTAGATAAGAAGGTGTTATCAACGTCTGTGATAGTCTCAATAATAGACATGTATCCAAAATCCTTTAGATATTTCATATAAACCTTGATTGTAATTAGAAAAGAAATTTAAGAAATTCTTACAAATTAATGCCATGGAACGATATATGCTTCATTTTAAAAATAAAGACTATAAACCTGAACATTCTCGTGAGATAGTTTACAAAGCCAGAGATCTCGCATCTGATATGAATGTCTCAGTAAGAGTTGCCAGAATTGCCAGAAAATTTGTAGAATTTGATGTAGCTGTTGAAAAAGACGACCTTGATTTGCTTATTGAAAAATTATCTCCAATTGGTCCTATCGATAATATCCGGCATGTCGTAGAAGAAGTGATCGATAAAGAACAGGGTATCAAAGATGGAATTTTCTACTTTAACAATGAAAGATTTTGGGAAAGTCATGAGTCATTTGAAGGTGTTTGGAAACAATGTTTTGGACGAGAAAAAGAGCTTGTTCAAGGAATTATTCTATTAGCAGTTGCATTTGCTCATGCTCAAAAAGATGAACTCTCTATTGGGCTTGGAATGTTAAGTAGAGTTTTGGAAAAACTAGGAACTTCTCCTTCCATGTATCATTCAATGGATGTAGATAGAATTAGAAACAACACAGTTGAAATGCAACAAGCAAACAACTTGACTATGTTTGAGCTTTAATTAATTCAAGAGCTTTTGAAACTACTTCTGCACCTTGAAGCAAACCAATACTTCCTTTTTTAGCTTGTTTTTCAGTCATTCTTGTTGTTCCATCATTTTTAATGAAATCCCCTGAAACTAAAATTGGAACAGGATCATCACTATGTCCTTTGTAAATGCATGGCGTTGAATGATCAGCTGAAATAATAATTGCAACTTTACTTGAGTCAATGTTTTCAACAAGGGTTTTAAAGAATCTCTGGTCGATTTCTTCTATGTTTTTCATCTTACCAATTGCATCTCCATCATGACCAAACTCGTCTGGTCCTTTGAGATGAACATATATTGCATTTTGAGTATCCATTGCCTTTGCAGCTGCTCTTGCTTTTTCTTCATAGTCTGTTAATCCACCAGCTTCAAATACTTTCATTTTGAGAACTTCTGAAATTCCAAGCTCAACTGGCATATCCACTATACATGAAAATTTCATAGTATGTTTTTCGTTAATCGGAGTCACATTTGGATATTTGTTACCTGCATCTCTAAGTAAAATACAACTGAGTTGTTTTTTGTTTTGTTCTTGTCGTTTTTTGTTAATTTTACTCTCTTTTAAAATATTGATTGCTTGTTCTGAGAACTCATTTACTAGATTTGCAGTGAATTTAGAATCTTCATTTTCTTCTAAAGGTAAACATTTTTCAATTTTTAAGAAATCTCCGACAGCTTTTGCCACTCCCATACCTCCAATATTGCTGTATGCTGGGTCTGTATTGGTAATTTTTGAAGATAACTTTCTAGAGTTTACTCTAATTCTAACTGTTACTCTATGTCCAATTGTTGGAGAAACAACAACTGATGTATCAGGATGTGAAAATTTGATCTTTTCTTCAATTTCTTTTGCCACTCCCTCTGCGTCTTCTCTTTCAATGTGTCTTCCAGCTCTTCTGTCTATGATTACTCCTTCCTCATCTAATGTAGAATAATTTCCTCTTAGTGCTAAATCTCCATCCTTAAAGTCGATTCCAATTCCTATAGCTTCAATCACTCCTCGACCTGCATAATCTGTATGACTGAATTTGTATCCTAACATGTTGAAAACAGCAATGTCTGATTCAGGAGCTATTCCTTTCCCAACAGAAATTACCTCTCCTATTACTCCATTACTAGCAATTTTGTCTAAAGTTGGTGTATTTGCAGCCTCTAATGGTGTTTTTCCATTCAAGTCTGGATGTGGAAGATCTCCGACTCCATCTAAAAGAACGTAAATCATATGAACATTAGAATTATCCACAATACTCCCTGTTCATTGAAAGTCTGATGCTTTCCTTTAAAGCTTACATCAAAATGTCCGATCAAAATAAAACATCATTTTTTGATCAAGATATGGTTATCCTAATCTCGTGAAAATTCTGTTGCAATTTTTTTAATTTTGACTTTAATTGGATCTTAGTAAACATTTTAACATCCATTTACTTCCAATAATAATTATGGGGGATATGCGCAAGGGTTATGTTTCTGAGCGCATCATGATTGTTTCAAAAAAAGATGATAAAGTTGTAGATCCTGATAAATTTCCTTATGCCCCTGGAAATGAATCCATGACAAATCCTTCTCTTTTGTCTCTTGTTGCAAAAGATGGAATGTTGCAACGTCTTCAAGACAATGAAGATGAATATGTAAAGGGGTGGTCAATTAGAGTTTTTGAAAGTAAGAATCCAATTGTTTCAATAGATGCTGAAAATTCTTACAGTGAAAGACCTTACTATAGTGAGCCTTCATATGGTTATCATTACATTGTAGTTGCATCACCAAATAAAAAAGACACATTTGCAACAATTGACCCTGAACAATGGTCAAATGTTCTAGTTGTAGTTCAAGATAGACTAAGATGGCTTTATACACAAAAAGGTGTAACTTATGTTTCAATTTATGGTGACCACGGTGAATTAGCTGGAAATAAGAATCCACACCCTCATCTTCATGTTCTAACATTTTCCACAATTCCACCAACAATTGAAGAAGAAGCAGAAGCCTCTCACAAAATTTTAAACGAAAAAGGTGTTTGTCCTATGTGCCAAATTGTAAATGAAGAAATTGCTGGTCCAAGGCAAGTTCTTCAAACAGAAGGATTTATTGCATTTTGTCCTTGGGCTCCTTCATATCCATACGAATTTTGGATTTCTCCCAAAAAACATACTACTAGTTTCTCAAAAATATCCCAAAAAGAAATCAATGATTTGTCATTAATTCTACGATCAACTTTGGGTGGCCTTTCAAAAACTGTCAAAAATGTTTCATATAATTTTGCATTCCATCTTTCTCCTGAAAAGAAAAACAGTAAACAAATTCACTGGCATATAGAAATTTACCCCATAACCAAACCTTGGTCTGGATTAGAACGTGGATATGGAATTTTCTTAAATGATATCCAACCTGAACAAGCTGCAGAAAAACTTGGAGCAGCGTCCAGAAAAGAATTAGCCAACCTAGTTGGAATTGTCTGATTTTTTGAATGGTTTATTTATCAATTAAAATTTGTTAGGATTATGGCAATTGAGAAATGGCTTGCAATTACTAGTGTTGGTTTGTTTGCAATGTTTGCAGGAGAAATGATTTCCGTTTATAACTTTATGATTGATATTCCTGAAGATGATGAATTTTTAAGAGCATTTGAGGCAGATCCAAAAATATTTATGTTTATTTCCATTGGTGTTGGACCAGCTGGAATTTTAGCTGCAGTTGCCTTTATCATGTCAAAACATTACGGTTCAAAACAAATTGGTGGAATGATCATTGTAGGAGGGATAATTTTGTTAGCAGGGATGTCTGTTTGTTATTCTATGGTAGATAAAATTAATGATGATTATATTACAGATTCAGTAAGGTATTTACCAATTTTATTTATGGCATTGTCTATTCCAGTAATGGGGGTAGGTGCAATTTTATTCAAATGTAAAAAGAAGCGCCCAAAAAAAGAATATTTCTAGATGTGATTAAATCTTAACTCATTTGCAATATGTTTGAAGCCCAATTTTTCATAAAATGGTTTTACATCATCTGTGCAATCTAAAATTGTCTTGTAACAACCTCGATTTTTTGCAAATTCAAGAAGATATTTCATAATTTTTTCACCAATTTTCTGTCCTTGAAAGTTTTTGTTTACCACAACATCTTCAATATGGCCTACCAATCCTCCTTTGTGAATAAATTTTGGCTCAATTAGAAGTGTTGTAGATCCTATTATTTTTCCATCTAATTCTGCAATTGCTATTATATGATCTGGATTTGAATTAATTTTTTCAAAAATCTTTTCAGCATCGTTTCTATCAATGTCACTTGCTTGTCTTAATGAATCAAGTGTTGTTAGAAATCCATTCCAGAGGTCTTCTTTTTTTAATTCTCTGATGATTATCTCACTCATTTTTATTTTCAGTTCTTTCCGAGTTTTTGAATATATTCTTGATATGCTTTTTTGTAAGATGATTTGTTGCCAATGTCTGTAAATCCTTTCTTTGATATGAAACTACTTACTATTTTTTTTCTACTCATGGCTTTTTTTATAACATCATCCATTCCATATGGCTTATTTTTTGGGATTAGACTCAAAACTTTGGGCTCCATTACATAACATCCCATGTTTACATTAGCTGTGATCTTTGGCTTTTCATTCCAGCTTAACACTCTTCCATTTTTGGAAGTTTCAATTACTCCATAAGGTAAGTTCGTTTTGTATTCATTTAGACTCATAGTAACAAATGCCTTTTTCTTAATGTGTTGTTTTATCATATTTCTAAGACTGAAATGAAAAATTGAATCTCCATATACGCAAACGAAAGTGTCATCTATGAATTTTTCTGCAGTTTTGAGCTGACCTGCAGTAGATAATGCTCTGTTTGAAATTGCATATTCTATGTTAACTCCAAATCTTTTACCATCTTCAAAATAGTCTTCAATAGTTTTTCTAAGATAACTTACACACAAAACGATTGATTTGATACCGTTTTTTCTTATCCAATATATCAAATGCTCTAGTATTGGTTTTTCACCTAATGGTAGCATAGGTTTTGGAAGAAATGTCGTGTATGGTTGAAGTCTTGTACCTAATCCTCCAGCAAGAATAACAGCTTTCACAAATTCCTATTTGAGGTATGAGTATTTATGTTCAAGTATAGATATTGACTAAACTATATCAAATAATTTTTAAAATTTTTTCCAAAACATTATTTGGATTTTCTCCAAAAACTATAATCATGGGCTCTTTTCCAAAACTTCCTTTGTGAAATATTACATCAGATGCTTTCTTTGAGTTTTTAATTGCACTTTTCATCCCCCATTCTATGGTTGATTTTTTTAATTTTATGTTTTTAGGTTCATTACTTCTATCATAACTTGAAACTATTAATTTTGATTTTTTTATTTTTGCTATTGTCACGTCTTGATATTTTAAATTCAATGCTGAGCAAATTTCTGGGAATTTTTTATTCATTGTTAGCAGTGCTGTTGCAACATGTTTTGAACCACCATATGTCAAATTACCTGCAATCACTGGATATTTTCCAGCTTTAACAATTCTTCCAGAAATACCTAGGACATCTTTTATTGATTTTGGTTTTTGTTTGGAATATACAAAATTTGTTTGGCATTCTGGAATATTTTTGTAGATGTTTTTAATTTCTATAAATTTGTTAATTGCATCTGATAACTCTGAATTGATTTTATCATATTTTTGAATGTCTGTAATTGCAATTCCGGTTCCTAAATTTTTTGCATTTTTTATTGAATTATAGGTAAATTGCTTGGCAAATTTTACCGATTCTTTTATGCTTTTATTTTTTGCAAGTGCAAAAATTATAGCTGCAGAATAATTACATCCACTTCCATGATTAATTTTAGAAATTTTACTACCTGAAATAAAATATTTATTGTTTTTTTCTAGCACAAAATCTGATATTTGATCATTTTTTGTCTCAATTCCTGTAATTACGACATTTTTTGATCCTAGTTCTTGAATTATCTTTGCAACTTTTTCAGGTGTATTTTTTGCATTAATCTTAGTTTTTGATAGAATTTCAGCCTCGAATTTATTTGGTGTAATTATTGTTGCAAGAGGAACTATAAATTTTTGAAAATCTTTGATAGCAGAACTTTCAATTAATAATCCGCCTGTAGTTGATTTGAATACTGGATCAATAACTATTGGAACTTTTAATTTCCTTAATTGATGATGTAGTGCTTTGATGATTTTAGAATTGTACACCATCCCGATTTTTATTCCGTCAATTTTAAAATCTGACATTACTGATTTTAATTGATTTTTTAGAATTTTTTCTGATACTGGTTCAACCATTCCAAAACTTGAGGTATTTTGTCCAGTAATTGCAGTAACTACAGTTAGACAATGTACATTAAATAACGAAAAAGTTTTGATATCACTTTGAATACCTGCACCTGATGAAGGATCAGAGCCTCCAATTGAAAGTAAATTCACAATATTTTCTTATTTTCAGTACTAATCTATTTTTCCTTTAAACTACAAATCTTCTCATATGTATGATTGAGTTTTTTCATATCTATTTTATACTTCAATGGCTTGTTTTATGTAATGAGTAAAATTCCTATGGTGGGTGATTCTTCACCTAAAGAATTACAATGCACAACTTGCTTGTTGCCTATGCAATATCAAACAAAGAGAGATGGAAAATTTCTCTGGCAATGTTTCAAATGTGAAAAACAATACCTTGTTTCTGAAAATATTGATGATAGAGTTGAAGAGAGTTGGAGTCCTCCTAGATGATACCATGTCTGAAATAGAATCTATAAAATCTGAAAATCAAAAACTTCGGAATTATATCTCGTTGATTTTATCTGAAATTGAATTGAAACAAAGAATTAACGAGATTAAACAAAATTTTGTAAATTCACCTGATTCTGAGCGTATTATTACACCTATTTTGAACAGAATATCTAAAATTAACTCTGAAAAATTAGCATTAAAACAAGAATTGCATTTGAATTAATTCAGATTATTATGATGACACTTCACTAACACAATTAAAAGAACAAAATTCATCTTTCATACTGTAAAACTCCCTACCACAATGTCTGCATTCTCTGATAGTTCTCATAGTGATACATTATGTTAATTCTGACATATAAGATCGATCAATTTTCTTAATATAGCACCAAGAAATTTTTGAGCGATCTATAGTTTTTTGTAACTTTCCTGATTGTTTAAATCAGGTGAAAACGTATATTGTTTTATGGCGACTCAGATGACTGCTGCACGACGTGGTGTTGCTACTGATGAAATGAAGCAAGTTGCAAAAGATGAAGATGTTTCACTTGATTGGCTAATCCCAAAAGTTGCACGTGGTTCCATAATAATTCCAAGTAATAATGTCAGACCACAAAAAATTCACAATGTTGGAATTGGTAAAGGTCTTAAAACTAAAGTAAACGTCAACATTGGAACTTCTACTCTAAATGTAAACTTGGAAGAAGAAATTGAAAAAGCAAATGTTGCAGTGAAATATCATGCAGATACAATAATGGATCTTAGTGATGGTGGGGATGTTAAAAAAATAAGACGGGCTCTTTTAGATGTCGCTCCAATTGTTTTTGGAACTGTTCCAATTTATGAAGCCTACAATTATGGTATTGAGGTTCACAAAAATCCTCTAAATTTAACTGAAGATGATTTTCTAAATGCATTTGAAAACAATGCAAAAGATGGAGTTGATTATACAACAATTCACTGTGGAATTACAAAAGATATTGCAAAAAGAATTTTAAAAGTTCAGAGATATGGTGGTGTTGTAAGTAAAGGGGGAACTATTACTGCAGCATGGATGTTAAAACATGACAAAGAAAATCCATATTTGACTCATTATGACTATCTTGTTGAAATTGCAAAAAAATACGATGTGACATTTAGCCTTGGAGATGCACTCAGACCAGGCTCAATTTTGGATTCTCATGATGAACTACAAGTTCAAGAAATGATCAATATATCTCAGTTAACAAAACGTGCACATGAACAAGATATTCAAGTGATGGTTGAAGGTCCAGGGCACGTCCCACTAAATGAGGTTGCAGCAAATGTTAGACTAGCAAAATCACTAATTGGTGATGTTCCATATTATGTTCTTGGTCCTTTAGTTACTGATATTGCATCTGGACATGATCACATTGCAAGTGCTATTGGGGCTGCAGTTTCAGCAAGTGAGGGTGTTGATCTTTTATGTTATCTTACTCCTTCTGAACATTTAGCTTTACCAAATGCTGAAGAAGTAAAAGCAGGGTTGATCGCATATCGAATTGCAGCTCATGTAGGTGATCTTGTAAAAATTCGTGATAAAGTTATCAAATGGGATATGAAAATGACTGAAGCCAGACGTACTTTGGATTGGGAAACACAACTTGCATTATCAATTGATCCAGAAGCCGCCGCTAAAATTCATAATCGAACTGGACAACATCCTGGAAATAATGTACCTTGTACCATGTGTGGTGGTGCTTGTGTTTACATGATGTTGCCACAGCAAAAAAACTATGAAAATAAAAATTTACAACAGGCTGAATAACACTTTTTGAAGACTAGGCACTGTTTCATACTTTTCTAATTCTTCTACATTTATCCACTTAAATTCAGAATTTTCCCAATTAAGATTAATTGTTGGATTTTTTGCTTCAAACAAAAATGGAAATATTTCCCATTCATGATTATCATATTGAGGTGAATTAATTCTTAATTCGTCTGCAGATCTAATTAGTGTAATTCTTTCTTCAGTTATTCCTACTTCTTCGAGAATCTCAATTTTTGCTCTTTTTAGCGGGACTTCATTTTTTTCTATGATTCCACTAATTCCTGCCCATAATCCTTTCATTGATTTTACCTTATCACTTCTTTTTAGAATTAATAATTTCTCATTATCTTTGATGAAAGATGTAACTATCTTAGTTGAACGCATGTCCGTTATTTTTCAACGGCTTTTATCATTTTTGTTAGTCTTTTGTAGGATTCATTGGTGTCCGTATGCTTGGCTAAATTCTCTTGGCACTCTTTGATGTAATTAATCACTTCTTCCGTCTTTGATTCTTGAACTGCAGTAAGTAATCTTCCAACATCCTTCCAAAGTTCCTCTGCAACTCTTCTAATCTCCGGGTTTGCAATGATAGTCTCAATTAATTCTGGAGATTCTGTCATTATACTTTCTGCTAATGTCTTTTGCACTCTAAAAGTGGTTCCTGACATTTTTTCTGTTAGGTGTGTCTTTTCATCTTTTGAGATAATTTTTGCAAAAACGAGATTTATTAAATGAGTTAATCCTAAAATTACTGCAATTTTTTTGTCATGTTCGATTGCATCAATTGTAACAAAGTTTGCTCCTTCAAATAATGATTTTGCAACAATCAATTCTTTTTTAGCATCTTTGATTGGAATTGAAATTATATTTTGACCTATTATCGTTTTTGCTCCTGGACCAAACATTGGATGGATACAAATTGGATTAATCTTAACTGGCATCTTTGATAATGATGATGCAACTTTAGATTTTTCTGATGAAATATCAATGAGATATGTTCCTCTCTTCATCTCTTTTGCAATCAATCTGATAATCTCTGGGGTTCTTCTTGTAGGGGTACACAAAATAACATAATCTGCCTTTAGAATTGCCCCAACTAAAGAATCTGATACTATGATGTCTTTTCCTGTAACTTTATTTTCTGAATCATAACCTGTTACTTCAAAATTTTTACTTGCAAAATATTTTGTACACCATTGTCCCATTTGACCTCCAGCCCCAATAACTGTTATTGTTTTATTCATTGTTTTTCTCTCATAATATCTTGCAATATTTCCATTCCCTCTATCAGTATTTTTTCATCTTGACATGCAGAAATCCTAATGAAATTTTTGTAATCTCCAAATCCTTCTCCTGGTGCTATTGCTAAACCCTTCTCAAGTGCGCTGTTGGCAAATTGAATCCCATCAAATCCTTCTTGATTGACTCGTGCAAAAAGATACATGGCGCCATCTGGAACAACAAAATCTAATCCCAATTCCTTTGCTTTTTGTACCAATACGTCTAGTCTGTTTTGTACTGTATTAGTATTATTGGACGTATCTGCCTCAAGTGCTTTCATAGCTACGTATTGTATGGGTTCTGAGACATTTGTTAGGCATAATGCTTCTAATTTTGCCATTTTTTCGATAATTTTTGTATCTGCTATACCATATCCAATTCTGAACCCTGTCATTGCATGGGATTTTGAGAATGATTGAGTAACAATACTTTTTTCATAATTGTAACTTAGAATACTTTTCCAACTACTTTTTGCATATTGGGAATAGACTTCATCGCTTAACACATAGAGGTCATTTTTTCTAGCTAGATTAATTATGTCATCTTGTAACTTTTCAGGAAGAATCTTTCCTGTTGGATTGTTTGGATAGTTAAGTACGATCATCTTTGTGTTTGAATTGATTGTATTTTCAATCTGCTTCAAAGATGGCTCCCACTTGTCTTTTAGAGTTGTATTGATAGTCCTAACTTTGATTCCAGCGTTTAGTGCACAGTCTTTGTATGCAGGCCATGCAGGTTCAATTACAATCATTTCATCTCCTGGATTAAGAAGTGTAGTTATTGCAGTAAAAATTGAAAATCTTGCACCTGGACTAACAATAATATTGTTTTGTGTGACATTGGTGTTGAAATTATTAGAGATATGTTTTGCAAGTGCTTCTCTAAAGGCTGGCATTCCTTTTACTTGACCATACTTCAGAAATCCTTTATCAAATACTTCTTCTAAAGCATTTTTTACAATAGGTGGTGGTAAAAAGTCAGGCTCTCCAACTTCCATGTGGATTATTTTTTTTCCTTGTTGCTCAAGTGATTTTGCTTTTGAGAAAATAGATAGATGTGTTTCTTTATTTGTTGATTGAACTTTTACTGATTCATTTAAGAGAAAATTCAAATATTTTGTTGCAATTGTCTCATCAAGTCCTATATCCTTGCATAATATGATTACTTTTTCACGTAAATTGTCTTCTCGTAATTCATCTGTAACGCCCTTACCGATACTCTTTTTGACTTCTCCAATCTCTTTTGAAATATCTGTTCTACTTTTTAATAGCTTTATCATTTCTAAAGTAACTTCATCCATCCTATTTCGAAGTTCATTAATATCTGACATTTTCTTACAAAACAGGTTTGATTGTCCCTGCAAGTAGTGCGTGATCTGCTAGGGTTAAAGATACAAGTGCATCTACTACAGGTGGTGCTCTAGGTACCACACATGGGTCATGTCTTCCTTTAACTTGAAGGATTGTCTCTTTTTTAGTTTTAATGTCTACTGTACTTTGTTTTTGTGCAATTGATGATGCTGGCTTGAATGCTATTCTCATAGTAATTGGCATTCCATTTGAAATACCGCCGAGAATTCCCCCCGAATTGTTTGTCTTTGTCATTATTTTTCCTTTCTTAATAATATACAAGTCATTATTTTCAGAACCATACAGTTCTGAACCTCTAAATCCTGAACCGAATTCAATTCCTTTTACAGATGGAATTGAAAAAATTGCTTTACTCAAATCTGATTCTAATGAACTAAAAATTGGGTCTCCTAATCCTACTGGAATATTTGTTGTAACTGATTCAATTATTCCTCCTAGAGAATCTCCCTTCTTTCTTGCATTCATAATGCTTGCTCTCATTATTTTTGCAGTTTTGTTTTCAGGACATCTTACTTCATTTTTATAAATTGAATTGATCATTTTTTCATTAAATTCTTTTTCCATCTTTATTTTTCCAATTTGTGATGTGAATGAGTTTGTTTCAATTCCTAATGTTACTTTAAGTAATTTTCTTGCAATAGCTCCTCCCATAACATGTGTTGCAGTTAGTCTTCCAGAGAACCTACCACCACCTCTATAATCATTATGATGATTATATTTTATCATAGCCGGATAATCTGAATGGCCTGGTCTTAGTTTTGTTTTTAAATTCTCATAATCTTTTGATTTTTGATTATTATTCCAAATTATCATTGTAATTGGTGCACCAGTAGTATGTCCTCTAAAAACACCTGATACAATTTCTACCACATCTCCTTCTTTTCTTTGAGTTGAAATAAGATTCTGGCCTGGTTTTCTTTGGTCTAACATTATTTGGATTTCTTTTTCATCGATTTCTAATCCTGCAGGACAGCCATCTAATACAGCACCAATAGCTTTTCCATGACTTTCACCAAAACTTGTTAAAACAAGACGCTGACCAATAGAACTTCCCGGCAACATAGTATCAAAGTTAAATGATGTTTATAATAGTGACCTAGAACTAGTCACAAGGACATTCATAACAAAATAGGCACAAAAACAGTGATTTTTTTAATATTATTTGTTCAGATTTTTGCCCCTGATTTCATGCAAATTCGAGAATTATTTTACAAGTCATGAATCTTGAACCAAAATTATCATCTTTTGAAGAGATCTAAACTGTCACTAAACCCATTCAAGTCTTATTCAATTTGAATTCGTGCACCAAGCATATTCATATCTTCTACAAAACTTGGATATGATACTTTGACTGATTCTGGATCTGTCACTGTGCAATCTCCTATGTACATACCTGCAATACAAAATGCCATAAATAATCTATGGTCGTTTTCAGAATTCAATTCTGCTCCTTTTAGATTTTTTGATGATTCTAAAATTAAACCATCATCTTTTTCTTGAACTTTGATTCCAAGTTTTACAAGTTCTCTTGATATAATTGCAATTCTATCTGTTTCTTTTAATCTTGCATGTTTCACATTAACTATCTCAATTGGATTTGATGTGTTTAATGCCAAGATTGAAAGAGGTGGAAGAAGGTCTGGTGAATTACTTAAATCAAATCTACCTCCCGTTAATTTTTGAGGGGATTTGATTTTAATTTCTTCTTCGTTAATAATTACAGTGACACCTAATTGTTCTAAAATATCAATAAAAACTTCATCTCCCTGTGGCAAGTTCCCTATGTTTCCTTTGATTATGATTTCTTCTCCATTAAGTACTGCAGCTGAAAGAAGTAGTGCAAGACTTGAAAAATCTATTGGAACTGTAAATGTAGTACTTTTATAGATTTGTGGTGTAATGTTGTATCTTTTGTATGGGATTAATGTTTGTACAGATACTCCAAACTCTCTCATTGTAGCAATGGTTGCATCAAGATATGGTTTTGAAACCAAATTTCCTTCTATGGTTAGATTAATTCCATTTTCTGTTAGTGGTGCACAAATTAATAACGCAGATATGAATTGGCTTGAAATATTTCCTGGAATTATTACATCCCCTCCCAAAATCTTTCCTTTAATTTTGATCGGTGGCTTTCCATCTGTTGAACTACACTGTGCACCTATACTTGATAATGCATCTAAGAGAGGCTGCATAGGTCTTTTTTGTAGGCTAGAATCCCCTGTTAAAATAATCTCTTCAGAAAATAGGCTAGCGATACCTGAGGCAATTCTGATAGTTGTTCCAGAGTTTTCAGTATTGATTTCAGGCACATTTATTCCTAATTTTATTGGATTTTTGACAATAATTGAAGAATTTTCAATTTCTATTTCTGCTCCAAATTTTTTGCAAGCCTCAATTGTTGCAATAGTATCTTCTGAAAACAACACATTATCTACTCTACTGTTATTTCCTGCAAGCGATGCAAGAAAAATTGCTCTATGTGTATAGCTTTTGTTTGGAGGGCAAACCACTTGCCCTGCAATCTTTGATTTTTTAACTTTACAATTCATGAACTTCAGCCTTTTTGTTACTAACTTTTGAAACAATTATGTTTCCTTCTAATGTTGAAAATACTTTTTTTATATTTACTTCGTTTTCTTTTTTTGTTATTGCTGCAACAGCAGGTCCATTCCCAGAAACTGATGCCCCAAGTGCACCTTTTTCAATTAAACTTATGATGATTTTAGGATCTGAATTTAGAATGGATGCAGTTGCTAACCCATTAATGATCATCGCTTCCCAATAGTTAGCTTTTCTTGCCAATTCCCAAGCATTTTCAAATACTGATGAAAGATCTTTGAGATTTTTTAGATTTCCTCTTTTTCTATTTTTTGGGATAAAAATTACTGCAACTAAATTTGTTGGACCTTTTTCAAAATGAATTCTTTTTTTCTTTGCATTATCTGTAACATTAAATCCTCCATAATAACATGAACATGCATCATCAAAGGCACCCGTAATGCTTACCTTAGATTCAATTGATGCATCAACTCCTGCAAGTAGGATTTGTTGATCAGTAAATTCTGGTTTAAATATTTTTGCACATGCTAGTGCTACTGCAGATGAAATGGCGCTTGAACTTTTAAGTCCATATCCAGTTGGAATTTCTGAATCAAGTGTAATTACAATTTTATTTTGCTCTAGGTCTCTCTTTGAAACAATTTTTTCAACAGTTTTATTGATCAAGCGAGAACTGAGACTTTTATTTTTAGATTGGAGTATAATCCCCTTCCCAGAACTAGTTTCAACTGTTGCTTGTACCTCTAATGCAATTCCTAAAGTTGCCCCTTTTTGGTTTGCAATCGCATTTACAAGAGAAATTGCTCCATGTACTGTAGCCTTTGCTTTTGCCATCAAAATCCTCCAAACAATGCTTTTTTCATTGCATTATAAGGTGCTTCCATATTGTGCCAAATTTCAAATGCTCTTGCTGCTTGCCCTAAAAGCATCTCATATCCAAAAATGATAATTGCCCCCTTTTCTTTTGCTTTTTTGATAAAATCTGTATTCATTGGCATGTATACAATGTCATACACAATTGTTTTTTCATTAATGCCTTCTAAAGAAATTGGACTTGGCTCATTCTTTAGACCTACTGATGTAGCGTTAACAATAATGTCATAATCTTTTACAGAATTATTTACATCTTCAATTTTGATTCCAGTAGCACTCAATCCTATTTTTTTTGAAAACTCTGAAAGATTATTTGCATTTTCTAGTGTTCTGTTTGCAATAGTTATGCTCTTTGCTTTCTCTTTTGCAAATCCTGCAACTATTGCTCTTGCAGCCCCTCCTGCTCCAAGAAGAAGCACCTTGGTATCTACAATATTTAATTTCTTTTTCTTAAAAGGTTCTAAGAAACCATCCATATCCGTGTTGTATCCTTTAAGGATACCATCCATGTTTACAACTGTGTTAACTGCACCAATTAAGCTACATGACTCATCAATTTTATCAAGATATTTCATCATCTCAATTTTGTGAGGGATGGTAACATTGAATCCCTCAATCTTGATTTTTTTTAATCCATCAATCCCTTCCTTTAATTCACCTTTAGGAATTCTATAAGCAATGTATGAGCAATCTAGATTCAGTTCTCTGAATACTGCACTATGAATATTTGGTGATAACGAATGATCAATTGGGTCTCCAATCACTGCAAATGTTTTCCCCATCTTATTTTTCTGAGTTATATGATTGATTTAAACTCTCAATTGACAATCTGATCATTTTTTCAGATTTGTAATTTTCTTTACTTCATCAACACTAAACTGACCAGGGGCAATTGCTTTTCCTAATGAGACATATGTGTATGGACTGCCTAAATACAGGCACAAAATTCTTGAAATTCTGCCAAAATCCCCCATTGCAAATGATATTAGATTGTTCTTTCCTTTTTTGCTGTATAACTCAAGCATTCTATTAGAATCATTAGTTGATTTTGCCGTACTTACAATTTTTACATTAGATGAGAATTTACTCATCTGATTCATTTTATTTTTTAGTTCTGTAGAACTTGGTGTTTTCTTAAAGTCATGCCATGATACAAGTAATTTTGTCTTTGTTGATTTCAGATATTTTACCAGTGATGAATTCCTCTTTAACGTGTTGAATTCTACATCTAATAAGAACGGATTATATTCTGCAATTAGTTTTAGTATAGCAATTCGTTCTTTTTCATTTCCTGTAAATTTACCGCCTTCTATTTTTGGTCTTAGTGTACACACAATCTTGTTTAGATCTTTTTTAATTATCTCTAATGCTTCTGGGATTTGTTCAATCTTTAAAAAATCAAATCTAATTTCAACATAATCTGATTTTTTTAGTGCAATTTTTAATGTCTGTTTTATTTTGTATGGTGTTTTTTCTGCAATGGATACGCAAGTTTTGTGTTTCATTTTATTTTTCTAATATGTATTCGTCTGAAACTTCCATCCCAAAGTGTCTACCTGTAGCCTGTTTTGCATGCACCATAACTGTATCCCCTTTCTTTAGATGTGTCACTGATACTAGTTGTCCATTTGGTTTTACGAAACGAATTGTTTCTGCATCTTGTGCAATAATTCCACCTATTTCTCCTTTTACAGATGCTTTGATCATTAACATTGGTCTTCGCTCAATCTTTGATCTTCCAACTATTACTCTTCTTGCCTTTCCTTTAGAATTAAGAATTAACACTTCAGAACCCGTTTCAATTTCTGAAAGATAGTTAGTTGTACCATCTGGTGCAAGAGTATAACAATGAACAGCACCTGCGTTTACTCTAAATGGTCTTGGAGATGTAAATGATGATCCTACTGATTCATTATGAACTAAAAACAAAAAGTTTGATCTACTTCCAATTAACATCCCTTCACCTTTGTGAAGAATTGAAGCTGTATCTACACAAACCCGTTCACCATCTCCAACTTCTTTTATCTCAATAATTTTTGCAGCTTCCATCTCAAAACTGCTGGTTCCTAGATATACCATTACCTCTCTTACTTCGGTAATTGAAGATGTGCTGAAAATTACTCCATCAACTCCTACTTCCAAAATTGAAAACATTTTTCTGACTTCTTCAGGTGTTCTTGCAACTGCGAAAATTTTGGTATGTATTTTATGGAGTTTGGCAATAATATTTTCTAGGGGAATTATTTTCCAATCTTTTACTTCTACTATCACAAAGTCTAGCCCTTTCTTTGCAATCGAAAGAACATTTTCAATATCTGAGTTTGATAATATTTGAAATCTTCTTCCCACTTTCTTACCTTTTGGCTTGCCTACTCCTTCCTTTTCAAGAACTACATATTTTGCAGCATTTGAAGGGAAAATTGTTTGCAGTTTTGTTTTTTTCTTGCCTAGTTTTTTGGGATCGAGATATATCATTTTGACTCCTTCATCTTCTAATTGAGGAAGGAATTTAGTTAATTGTGCCTGAGACACTTTAGGTGTAATTATTAATTCTCTTGTTTTACTCAATTTTCTTCAATGCTTCCTTTGCAGTTCCTTTCCTGAAAATTATTTCAGCTAATGCTGCTACCATTTTTTCAGGTGTTTTATGTGCAAAGATGTTTCTACCATATGTAACACCTTTAGCTCCTGCAGTCATTGCATCTTCAGTCATTTGAAGAATATCTAAATCTGTTTTTGCTTTAGGTCCACCTGCAATAACAATTGGAACTGGTGTACTCTTTACAATTTTTGCAAAGGAATCTACGTCTCCAGTGTATAATGTCTTAACAATGTCTGCACCACATTCTGCACCAATCCTTGCAACATGTCCCACAATTTCAGGATCGTGTGGATTCTTGATGTTTTCACCTCTTGGATACATCATTGCTAAAAGTGGCATTCCCCATCTGTGACATTGATCAGCAGTCATTCCAAGCTGTTCTAGCATCTCTGGTTCTTCCTTACCTCCAACGTTGATGTGTAATGAAACACCATCTGCTCCCATTGCTACAGCTTCTTTTACTGTACCCGTTAGCATTTTGCGATTAGGTGATAATGATAATATTGTACTACTTGAAAAATGAACTAAAACTCCAATTCTAGTTGGTTTAGGTAATGTTTTAAGAATTCCTTTGTTTATAATTACACTTGTGAGACCATGTGCCTCACATTTGTAAATCATAGAAGCAGGGTCTTCAAGACCCTCAATAGGTCCATTTGAAATCCCATGATCCATTGGGATACAAAGCATTCTTCCTTTTTTGAGAATTCGATTAAGTCTAATTTCATTACCTGATACCATGTGTTGATCTACTTTTTGTACCCTACTTAAAAATAACGTGAATCATTGAACTCAGGTTAATCTATAATTGAGCCCAAATCCCTCCTTGAGTTAAATTCTTTTTTTTGTTTAATTTTTCTATCAAGGATTAAATAGAAATTAAAAAAGATGAATAACAATTGAGCCAAACTACTGAACAGATACAAAAAAGCGATATCAAAGACATTTTAGAAAATTCTCTTAATGGTCAAAGACCTGAACCTGAAGATTGTATGAGACTCTTAGAGTCTAACGATGTTCATCTTATGGGACTTGTTGCTGGGCATCTAACAAGAAAACAATTTGGCAAAAAAGTATCTTTTGTAAATAATATCATTTTGAATTATACCAACGTCTGTATCACTGATTGCAAATTTTGTGCATTTTATAGATCTCCTGGTGCTGAAGACTCTTACACATTAACACTTGATCAAATTGAATCTAGAGTAAAGATTGCATGTGATATGTTTAAGATCCGTCAAGTTTTGATTCAAGGTGGACACAATCCCAATTTAACAATAGAGTATTATGAAGATGCATTTAGAATGATTCGCGAGAAATTCCCACAAGTTGGGGTTCATGGATTATCTACATCTGAAATTGATATGATTGCAAGAGTTGAAAAATCATCAACAAAAGAAATCTTGGCAAGGCTAAAAGATGCTGGTTTACAATCAATACCTGGAGCAGGAGCTGAAATCTTAGTTGATTCAGTTAAAGATGTTATTAGCCCAAAGAAAATTTCCAGTGATGATTGGATTAGAATAATGGATGAAGCACATTCACTTGGACTTCCAGCTTCTGCAACTATGATGTATGGTCATGTAGAAAATAATAATGATATTGTTGATCACTTTTTCAAAATTGTGAAACTACAAGAAAAAACAAAAGGCTTCATGGCATTTATCCCATGGAATTTTGAACCAAACAATACTTTGATGCATGAAGAGGGATTAGTTGAATATGGAACTGGAGGAGTTCAACTTTTGAAGATGATTGCAATCTCCAGATTAGTTTTTGATGATTTAATCCCACATATTCAATCTTCATGGTTGACAAATGGGGTTGGCATGGCTCAACTTGCTTTGCAATATGGGGCTGATGACTTTGGTGGTACATTAATTGGAGAAGAAGTTGTTTCGTGTACTGGTGCTCGTTCTACTGAACTAACTGATAAAATAATCATTGATGCTATTAATCAGATTGGATATCAAGTAGAAGAGAGAGATAATTTCTATAATCCTATTAGTGTATCATAGTCCATAATCAGACCACTTGGAATCTACTAGATCTTTTGTTTCATCATCTACTTTCACTATTTGCTGAATCTCTCTTTCATATCCTTCTTCTTTTGTTTTTTGAGTTGCGTCAATTCCCATTTTGGAACCTAAGTTGACAAGTGGTGATGCAGGATCAAGAGTATCAGTTGGTGTGTTATTGATAATTATTGTGTC
The DNA here is from genome assembly GCA_001510275.1 of Thaumarchaeota archaeon casp-thauma3. Taxonomy (GTDB): domain Archaea; phylum Thermoproteota; class Nitrososphaeria; order Nitrososphaerales; family Nitrosopumilaceae; genus Nitrosopumilus. The sequence continues at coordinate 2,254 of LFEY01000029.1, read as the reverse complement.
TCTTGCGGCATCTGCTCTTGTAGTAATTGCCCAAATAACATCATTCATGTCGTGAATGTTGATGTCATCATCTACTACCACCAGCATTTTTGTTAGTGAGAGTTGACCCATTCCCCATAATCCCATCATCACTTTCTTTGCTTGGCCTGGGTATCTCTTTTTGATTGAAATAATTGCAAATCCTTGGAACCATCCTGCTGACGGCATATTGAAATCTACTACTTCTGGATGGAACATCTGAATCAATGGTAAAAATGATCGTTCAATGACTTTTCCAATATATGCATCTTCAAGAATTGGTTTTCCAACAACAGTTGTTACATAGATGGGATCCTTTCTTCTCATGATTCCTGTTAGTGTAAATGTTGGATATGGTTCAACTGGTGTATAGTAGCCTGTATGATCCCCAAATGGTCCTTCATCTCTAATATCTACTGGGTCAACATATCCCTCTAACACAATTTCGGCATTTGCTGGAACATCCAAATCAATTGTTTTACATTTCACTGTCTTGATTCCTTCTTTTCTTGTAATTCCTGCAAACAAGTACTTGTCTAGTCCTTCTGGCACTGGTGCAATTGATGAAAATATTGTTGCAGGTTCTCCTCCAATAATTATTGCAGCTGGTATTTTTTCTCCTTTGTCTTTTGAAATATCTCCATGGTGAGCTCCTCTCTTGTGTTTTTGCCAGTGCATCAACGCATGTGTTTTATCAATTATTTGCATTCTATAAACTCCAAGATTTCTTATTCCTGTTTCTGGATGTTTTGTAGCAACTAATCCTAGAGTAATAAATCGACCAGCATCATTAGGCCATGATTTTAGAATCGGTAAATCATCAAAAGATGCATCACTTGATGTTATTTCAGTTACTGGTCCGCTTGTTTCTGCTTTAGGAAATGATGCTGTCATCTTTGAGAGTTCTGGAAGTTTTTTTATTTTATTTAGTAAACCTGATGGAACATCCAACTTGGTCATATCTACAATACGCTTACCAATTTCAGTAAAGTCTGTCATCTCAAGTCCAATCTCTAATCTTTTCATGGACCCAAATGCATTTCCTAAAACTGGAATGTCGTATCCTTTTACATTTTCAAAAAGAATTGCAGAACCGTTAGAATACATTTCTCTTCTTAGTATCTCTGCAATTTCTAAATTAGAGTCAACTTCAGTTTTGACTCTCTTTAATTCTCCATTCTTTTCAAGTTCTGTAATTAATTCATGAATGTCTTCTATTGGCACAATGGCTCTGAAGTTAGTTCAAGTATAAGCGTAACTGGATTTACGTAAAAGTGGGGTTTTCTTAAAATTCTTTTAACAAATGTATTTTAGTTCTCATTCATAGAAAAAACAGTATTGGTAGATGACAAATGTGTAGTTTGTAAGGGAAATGGAACCATAGAATTACTTGGTTCTCAATGTCCATTTTGTAATGGAACAGGCGAACCCAACCAACCTGCCAAGTCATACCTTGATTCTCATATCTGTCAATGCATATTTCTTGATAGAAAAAAATGTCCTTTATGTGGAAAGAGATGTCATCATGATACTCCAAACAAACCAAAAATTTTGCTAAGCCCTGAATGATCTACATTGGAGGCAGTTCAGTCTTTCTATCATGACCGCCAGATCCAAATTTGCAGTAAAAACACAATTCTGATTCCATGTACTTTAATTGTTCAACTTGAATTGCTCCTATCTTTAGAGCAATTTTTGTTAGAATTTTGTATTTTAATGGCATTGCCGGTATTACTTCATCCATGTATACTCTGTAATGATCGGGACAAAACTTGAGTGTAACTCTAGATGCTTCTCTTCCTTTTTCATTTACTTGTTTTGTAAAATTAATCTGTTCTCTAATGTATTCGTGCTTTGGACATGGACAATCTTTGCCACCTGGATGCTTGTATGCTGGTGTATTTTTCCAGTCAAATTCAGGATATTCTTTTTCAAAGTCATCCATTAGGACTATTATGTCATCTGTGCATATAAAACTTGATCAAGTTTGGTTCATGGTAATCAACCCAAATGTACATAAACCCTAGATTCTTCATTCAGATTAATGGTAGCTGCTAAAAAGCAAACTAAAAAAGATCTAGAATCTAAGATTGCCAAATTAGAAGCAAAACTAAATCAACTTTCTACTCAATTAGGATCTACATCCACTGAGACAAAACCAGCAGAAGTTAAACCAGCTGAGACAAAACCAGCAGAAGTTAAACCAGCTGAGACAAAACCAGCAGAAGTTAAACCA
>LFEY01000028.1 GCA_001510275.1 Thaumarchaeota archaeon casp-thauma3 | reverse complement strand
CTTTCTCTATTTTTATATATAATATATTAAATTACATTAAAAATTAGATGGATTTAAAAAATAAAAAATATAATTTGCTGTAATTTATTTTCCAGCGTTAGCTCTTACTTCTGCTGCTTCATCTGCAAATGGGTCTTCATGCCACTGTTCTTTGTTTAAATCAGCGCCAAAACCACCAGTCTTTTTTAATATGCCTTGTTCAGCTGCCGGAGCTAATTCTGCTCCCTCTTGAACAAAGTTTGCTTGATTTGCTGTACCGTAAGCAATAGCTAATCCCATTGCAAGTACGCCAACAGCAATTCCAGCATAAATTATTGCGTTTCCCATGGAACTATTTTGTATTTTTTATATTAATCCAGTTGGTGTACACTGTCTTGCAGTGAATTTAATGAGTTTCTAGCTCAATTTCAGAATTACATCCAGGTAATTTACCTGATTCCTTTTTGAATTGCTCAATTAATTCTAGTTGACGTTCCTTTGGGCTCTCTAGAAATTCTCTTTGATATGATTGAGTTTTTTGTTTGCATTCATTTCCTTCAAAATCAGTATCAACATATTTTGTAAATGTCGTTTCCAGATTATTTGTCTCTCCAATGTATATTGGCTCTTTATTTCTGTTATAAAGCACATATACTCCTTTTACTGGTTTTACAAATTTAGCACTATCCATCCAAACTCTCATTTTATCATCAAGTAATTCCATGATCCAAGTTAATTCCACTAGATATTAAACTAGATTACAACAATTCTGATAGTACAAGAACCTTCATACTTTTAATATTGAAAAAAAAGAGAATTAACCCTGTCTCTTTTAGAAAAATTTCCTGAAAAATTCTTTCCACGTGAAATTCAAAAAGAAATACTTGCTGAAATTGAAGAGAAACTCAAATCTGGATTCAAAAAAATTATTTTATGTGCTCCAACTGGTGTTGGAAAATCTTTAGTGGGGGCTACTGTTTCTAGTTATTTTGATAGTTCTTTTACTGTAACTGCTTCAAAACATCTTCAGGATCAATACATCAAGGATATCCCGTTTTTAAAACCAGTAAAAGGAAAACAAAACTTTCCATGCCTTAAACTGATGTCTTTTGAGAAAGTTGAAAATGACAGAAGGGCTATGAGGTGGGGTCTAACATGTGATAAAGGACAATGTCAAGAACGTGTAAATAAAAATGGCAAAGAAGTCATAGAGGTTTGCAAATTCAAGCCTACAATAAAGCAAGTTGAAGAAAACACTCAAGATTCTCAGTCTTGTCACTATTATTTACAAAAATATGACGCACTTGTATCAAAACACTCCTTGTGGAATTATCATGCATTTTTTCAAATTATGAAATTTAACAAAAAACTCTTTGCAGATTATCTTAATAGAAAAGTGTCAGTATTTGATGAGGCCCATAAAATTGAAGACCAAATAATACAATTCGTTGGATTTGATATTTTTGCAGGACAGGTAGATGAATGTAATCTTAATACTGAAAAATATAATTTTACAGATTTGGATTCCATGATTAAGTTAACTGATGATATTGCTTATTCCTATGCAAAAAAAATCAAAGACATTAAGGAAAGTCCTGCATTTCAAAACAATTCTGATTATGAATTAATTACAAGATTGGAAAGACGTTATGATAGATCCGCTCAAGCAAAAATTGACATTATGGCTGATAAAGATAATTTCGTTGTAAATGATCCTGTGAAAGACTTGAATGGAAATTTTCGAACTATATCTGTAAAGCCTATAGATGTTTCAAAATTTGCAAAAACTTTTTTTGAAACTGAATATCAGATTTTCATGTCTGCTACAATTGATAAACCAAGTTTCTGTGAAAATATGGGATTAGAAAAAGATGACGTTGCATTTGTTGATAGTCAAAAATCCCCATTCCCAATTGAACACAGAAAAATTGATCTTCTTAATATCCGACGACTCAGCTACGGCTCTACTGAAGAAGATGAAGTTGCAGTAATCAAAGTAATTGATAGAATTTTAGATGATCATTCAAATGAAAGAGGATTGATATTGACATCATCTATTCCAAGATGTCAAAAAATCATTCGTTACCTTTCTCCAAAAAATACTGCAAGAATTAGAATCTGTCATAGTAAAAACAAGGATGGAAAAACTCAGGATGAAGTTATCTCAGAGCATAAAGATGATCCAACTGGGGTCTTGCTATCTTCTTCACTTTGGGAAGGTGTTGATTTGAAGGATGATTTATCTCGATTCCAAATTATTGCAAAGGTTCCTTATCCTAACTATAAAGAAAAGAGAACCAAGGCAAAAATGGATAAATTCCCTTTGTGGTATACATCTCAAACGCTAACTAAATTACTGCAAGGATTTGGTCGCTCCATTAGAAGTGAGAATGATTGGGCAAATACTTATGTTTTAGATACTGCAGTAAACAATGTCTTTTTCAAGGCCCAGCAAATGATTCCAAAGGCGTACTATGATGTTTTAGGTATGGAAAATCTTTAGTAGATATCGTACTGCCAAAAAGTAATTCTTCTAGACTGTTTGAAGTGAATCTATTTTTAGATAGAAATTAGTCTTTTTATTTACGTATAGAGTAAACAATATGATGTCTTCAACTGAAATTGAAAAATTAGAGCAATCTTGTAAGAAGATTTTAGAACTTCCAAAGATACGATTTGTTGGAGTTTTAAACAAAATGGGCAATAAAATTGCAGGTGGTTTCAAAAAAGGAGTTACATCTTTCCTACCTGATACAGAAAATCGTAGAATGTATGTTCAACTAATGTTAGAATATATGATGAGAAAAGATTTTGACGAAGGACTAGGAACTATTGATTATATTGTTTCAAGACGAACCAATGTTACTATGATTAGCATCCCAACTAAAAAGTATCTTGTCTTAATATCTGCTGAAAGAGACATAAATGCTCAAGATGTTATCAGACAAGTAAATTCTGCATTCACTACACTTCCAGACATTAAGCCATAGAAGTCTAATACGTATGTGGATATACAAAATAAAAATTCTCTTTTAACTATGATTCATTTTCTCTTAACTTGTTATAGTCTAGCATAACTTTTGGTAGCTTGTCGTCAGGATCTGAAATTATTCCATATTTTTTACAATATTGTAAATAATTTGGCCAATTTTTCTTTGTTGTCTCTCTAAAATCCTCTCCAACCATTTCGTTATACCAATCTATAATCATCAGACCATACGCAAAAAATCTTTTAAGATATGTGGCAATATGTGATGGAATTTTTCTGTTTAATTCTAAATAGGCTATTTCATCAACAGTATTCAAATAATCATTTGCATATCTTTGACAGTCTTCAGTTGTTTTAAGAACTATATTTTTATTTAGTCTGTTAATCAAATCTTCATGAAAACTTCGTAATAGTTGAGAGTGTGTGGCTCTTGTGTTTTCTTTGATGTTTTTCCAAGTAATTATCAAAGTAATTGCAAATATTGTAGCTGTGATGGAACTTATCACTATTGGTAATACAGAAAGATCAGTTGCCAATTCTTTTAATAATTCATCCAAATCAAATTAGCATTATAACAATTTTCCAACAAAACACACCCTGTCACATCTCTAGTCACTGTCACAAAATGAAGCGTAAAGGAGGGGGCTACTATTTTTGCCTGTTATCTCTAAAAATTATTACTGATCGCGATCTATAAAGTTTGTGGACAAATTGTTCATCATAGTATTGGGCTAGTAATTGCACCCTTTGCAGCAGAGCCTACTAGTGTTGCATATTTAGCAAGAGCTCCTGTTGTGTAATTTGGTTTGGGTTGCCTCCATTGATTTTTTCTAGTTGCCAATTCTTCAGATGATACATGAAGATCAATGATATTAGTTTCTGTATCTATGGTGATTTCATCACCATCTTTTACAAGTGCAATTGGCCCTCCTACATATGCTTCAGGTGCAACATGGCCTACCATGAATCCTCTAGTTCCACCAGAAAATCGTCCATCTGTAACCATGGCTACTTTTTTTCCTAATCCTTGACCTACAAGCGCTGCAGTTGTAGCTAACATCTCTCTCATTCCAGGACCTCCTTTAGGTCCTTCATATCTAATTACTACTACATCTCCTTCATCAATTTCTCCTTTCGCTACTGCATCAAATGCATATTCTTCTCTATCAAAGACACGAGCCTTTCCAGTAAATTTGGCCATCTCAACTCCTGCAGTTTTAATTACTGCTCCTTCAGGAGCTAGACTTCCTTTGAGAATAACTGCTGTTCCAACTGAGTGAAGTGGGTTCTCAACTGGTCTTACAATCTGTTGATCTGATGCTGGAAAACTCATCGTAACAAGATTTTCTTTGATTGTTTTTCCAGTAACTGTCATACAGTTTTCATTAAGGAGTCCTTTGTCAAGTAATTTTTTTAATACAAATGGGATCCCTCCAATTTTATCTAAGGAATTCATTACATAGTTTCCACCTGGCTTCATATCTGCCAAATGAGGTGTTCTTTTTCTTATTCTCTCAAAATCATCATAACTCAAATCAATATTTACTTCATTTGCAAGTGCTAGTAAGTGTAGTATTCCATTAGTTGATCCTCCAACAGAATTTAACATTACAATTGCATTTTCAAATGCCTCAAATGACAAAATTTCTTTTGGTCTGATATTCATATTCAATAATTTAGTACATGCTACTCCTGTATCGTAAACCATCTTATCTCGTCTATCATCTTCAGCTGGTGGACTGGCACTTCCAGGTAGGGCAAGACCGATTGCTTCAGATATTGATGCCATTGTATTTGCAGTAAACATTCCTCCACAAGATCCAGCACTTGGGCATGCTGTATTTTCAATATTTTTTAGCGCTTCAAGAGTTATTTGACCTGCATCATATGCTCCTACTGCTTCATACACATCAACTACTGTTATCTCTTTACCATCAAGCATTCCTGGCATGATGGTTCCTCCATACACAAATACTGATGGAACATTTAGTCTAGCCATTGCCATCATAGTTCCTGGTAGGCTCTTGTCACATCCTGCAATTCCTACTAGTGCATCGTATTGATGTGCTCTTACCATTAATTCAATTGAATCTGCAATAACCTCACGAGAAACTAATGATGATTTCATTCCTTCATGACCCATTGCGATACCATCACTTACTGCAATTGTCGAAAACTCTCTTGGTGTTGCACCAGAATCTGAAACACCTTCTTTAGCTTTTAGTGCTAATTTTGGAAGATGAATGTTACATGGTGTTGCCTCATTTCCTGTGTGACACACCCCAATGAATTGTTTTGATAAATCATCATCAGTTAATCCCATAGCTTTGTACATTGCTCTATGGGGTGCTCGAGCAGTTCCTTCTACAACATTTCTACTAGAAATTTCCATAACATGTAATTTTCTGATTGCTATAATTTAGACTTTGTTGAGATTATTACTTGATTAATTCTTGGTTATCTAATTTTACTAATACTTCTTCAATTTCTTCATCTGTTTGACCACCATATATGATCAAAACTTTATCATCTTCCATAATTTCATAGTCTCTAATGTCTGGGGCTTGTTCTCGGTTAATGAAGAATTGAAGCGTATAGTCTTCGTTTGTACAGAAACTTCTACCGTCTTTGAATACAAAGCATTGATCATCAAGACCTAGTTGTAATGAATCAAAGAGATATTGCAGTGTTACCCCTGTTGCATGTTTATGAATAGTAGTGCCATCTCTTCCTTCAAAGTGTGTCCAACTTGATTTGATCTGATAATCAGGAGCTGAGAAATCAAATTCATCTCCAAAAATATTTACTACAAGTGCTGCATGTGCATGATCACTACCTAATGGACCGGCATTTTCTGGTCCCCCAGGTACAGTTTCAGTCATGTTGAGAAACACTACTACTGAATATCCAACAATAACTGCAATTATGGCAAAAACACCAATTGCAATTAGAGTCTGTTTTCTTTTTTCTGATGAATGTTTTGTAGCATAATTCTCACGTTTTTCTTCACGCTCTCTTCTCTCTTTTCGACCCATAAGATATTCAGACTCCAAAATTTGCCCTAATTAACCATTCGATAAAAACAATAAATAAAATCACAAATTGCTGATCTTTATGGATTGTCTTTTTTGTGATATTTTAGATGGAAAAAAAGATGGACATTTTCTATACGAGGATGATTCTCATGTTGCATTTTTAGACAAGTACCCAATTGATGTTGGACATACTTTAGTTCTTCCTAGAAAACATCATGAAAAAATAACTGATATGACTCCAGAAGATGTTGGCAATGTCTTTTCACTTGTTCCAAAAATAGCAAAGGCGATTTTAGATGCAACAAGTGCAGATGCATTTAGTCTTGGTCAAAATAATGGCAGAGCAGCTAAACAAATTATTCCACATGTTCACATACATATTATTCCGCGATATAATCACAAAGGTACAGTATGGACAAAACGTCAAATCTCAAATGATGATGATCTCTCAAAACTTGCAAAAAAGATACGGGATATTCTTACTTAGAATGTCCAGGATTATATCTTAGAATTGCTCCAATCTTTCCAAGACTAGCAAGCATGTTCCCATGTTCTGCACTTCCAGAAATAACCTCTAACTGAGTTCCTGTTTTTGCTGCAAGTAATTCTAGATAGTCTACAATGTCTTGTTCGTTTACCTCTACTTCCATTGCATTACATCCCGGGCATGGCTTGTTTGAATACTCTGTCTTTTTTGGAATAACTAATGGTCTCTCTAAAATTTCTTCTTGAATGTGTTTACATCGCTTACATTTACCTTCAACCCTATTCAAGTTTGTATTGTCTGTGATGATTAGAGTTTTTACAACATTATTTTTTAAATATTCAATGACTTCCTGTAATCCATAAGATCCTTTTCCAGTATTGGAGTTTATTTCTCTGAATAAATCTTCAATTAGTTTCTTTTCTTCTACCATTCTGAAACCTCCTAAAATTTCTGAAGACTTTGCAAATGCTTCTCTGATTCCTTCTGCGCCTGAATATGATGCATCAATTGTATCTATGATATTATTTTGTAATCTATATTCTAAATAATTTCCATTAATGAAATCTTCTTTTGTAGGTCCTGGGCCTGAAATTATTAATCCTTTTACTGGGTAAATATCGATAAAGTATTCTCTTGTAGTTTGAGCTACTCTATTGTAAAAATAACTTAACTCCATCTCTCTGAGTTTTTGAAATCTTTTTGCAGATTGTCCTCCTTGTCTGTGTTTTCCTGCTACTCCAGAACCTGTTTGGGATAACACTTCAATTCTATCTCCATGTAATAATCCCCAACCTGCATCTTTTGCATCGATTGCTAAAAATCCTATGAGGTTGTCATCTTTTAGCATGTCTTTTAGAATATCTACATGAAAATGATCATCACATCTGTATAGATACTGATTCAAATCTTTTGGTGGGTCTACTTCCCATATTGTAACAACTTCACTTCCTAAAGGGCCTCCTTCTTCTGGTGGTAGTGCACCACAGAACATTACTAATCCTTTCTCTGGAGTTTTTTTGTACAGTTTTAGTCTTTGAACAACTTTACCTAAAGAATCAACTACGTGTGATCTTGTAAGATCTGATTTGATGTTGTCTGCAGTTCCTTGTTCTTGTTGGAGTGAACTAATTATTTCATGAAGTTGTTTTCCTTTTGGAATGTATACTGTGATAAGCTCAGTCCCTCTACCTGATTTGTGAGATAATTCTTCTAGTGTCTTTCTGATTTTATAGAGTTTAACTGAATCTTGTTTTTCTACATCTATTTTCTTCTTCATTTGTGATTTCTCCTTAATATGCGAATATTAATTTTGATTGTTTCAATTTTTCTAAAATTACAATTCATCAAATATTTTTAGAAATACTTCTAGAGGCTGATTTCCTCTAATTTTGATAATTTTTTGATCATTAAAGACCAAAAATGATGGGGTTGCATCAATTCCTACTTTTTTTCCAAATTCGTATAATTCAATGACCTTGTTTTGATATCTGTGCTCATCAAGGCATGTGTTGAATTCCTCTAAATCCAAATTAATTGTAACTGCAAATCTATCTAGTGATTCTCGTGTGATCCACCCTGTTCTTTCTCCACCCCAGTTCTTGTAAAGTTCATCATGATATTGCCAATATTTTTCTTGATCTTCTGCACAATATGCTGCTTCTGCTGCTAATACCGAATCAGGGCCATTTAGAGGAAAGTCTTTGAAGACTAGTTTTACTTTACCTGTTTTGATAAAATTATCATTAATGGTATCTAGTGTGTTTTGATGAAATTTGTAACAAAAAGTACATTGGTAATCTCCCCATTCTAAAATAGTAATTGGTGCATTTAAGTCTCCAATTATTGGAGAACCATTATTAATTAATTTTGAAGTAGTTAGTAATGCCGAATCATTTTCTGATTCTGGATAAAATACCAAAAACATTCCTGTGACAATTCCTATTACTACCGGTATTGCCAAGAGGTATATTTTTGTCATAATCTGACGAAATATGTTTCTAGTATAAAGTATCTTAAACAGATCAATTAACGATCCTTGAATTGATATTGAAAATATCCAAGAGCTTAAATATATTCAAATGCTGCTTAATTTCATGTCTGAATCAAGCCAAATTTATGCATCAAAGACTGGTATTTCTAAACTGGCAATAATGGCATTGGCCATAGTCTTTACAGCAGGATTATTTGTTGTAGGATTTGATCAAGGGCATATCTTTAGTCTAGTTTATGGTGATCAAGCATTTGAAGATCTTTACATCCATGAACTTACTCACGATATGAGACATGCATCTGGATTTCCTTGTCATTAGGAATTTAGCATTATGAAAACAGTTCATTTTATTATTATTGTTTTAATTTCAGGTGCAATTGCAGGTACTATTCATGGTACTGTGAATTTTGTAATTGTAGAACCATACCTTGATCAAGCCATTGAAATTGAAAATAGAAATCTATTTGCATCAGGTGATGAAAAAGATACTCCTGAATTTTGGGTAGAGTATGAAGGGTATAGAGTGTGGCAAAAAAGTGGACAGATCCTTGCGGGGGCAATTTTGGGAACATCTCTTGGTGCATTATTTGGTATAGTATTTGCATTAGCTAGAAGTTCATTACCAGGAAACAATAATATCAAAAAAGCAATTGTTTTGGCTGGAATTATGTGGTTTGCAATGTATTTGATTCCTTTTTTCAAATATCCTGCAAACCCTCCCACTGTAGGTGATGCTGAAACTGTAGTATTAAGAGCAATCTTGTATCTTTCTTTTATTGCAATTTCTGGATTTAGTGTAGTCGGGTTTTACAAATTATCCAAGAGATTCCAAAACAACAAAAAATTTGTAGCACTGCTTGGATATGGTATTTTTATTTCTCTGGTTTTCTTTGTAATGCCAGATAATCCAGATGAAATCACAGCCCCGATGAATTTGGTAAATGAGTTTAGGCTAATGTCTGTTCTTGGAGTAACTTCTTTCTGGGCGTCAATAGGTGTAATTCTTGGATTCTTTTGGAATCGTTTTGACACTCATACGGAAACTACTCCATCTTATAATTAATTATTCTTACTCTCTAGAATGAGAACAAAAACACGTCGTTTAAATATTCGTACAATATTTTTTGTTATTACATGTCAAGGCGACTAACATTACCCCAATTAAAAAAATATGATATTACTCAAAAAGTCATAGAACTATTAGCTGATTCTGAATCTCGTGCAATTTTATTTTCAATAATTAAAAAAGGAAGTACTGCAGCAGAACTTTCTGATAAACTCAAAATCCCTCTTAGCTCTGTATATAAAAAATTAGCAGACCTTGAAGAACTTACACTAATCAAAGTAGAACAATGGATGATATCTGATAAAGGCAGAAAATTCAAAGTTTACCGTAGCCGAATCAGCAAAGCTGAAATTTCCATTAAAAAACCTGAACCTACCCTTACACTAATTCCTAATTGAGTGATTCTAATGTCAAAGCCAAATATTATCCAACTATCTGAATTTGACATCACTCAAAAAATTATTGAGTCTCTTAGCAATATCTGTACTAGGGCTGTATTATTTTCAGTCAAAACCGAATCAAAAGATGCAACCCAAATTGCAGACGAACTAAAAATTTCACTTTCTACTGTTTACAAAACATTGTCTAATTTAGAAGATCTTGCACTTGTTGAGGTAGATAAATACATCATTTCATCAGAAGGCAAAAAAATCAAACAGTACCGTAGTAGAATTGGTAAAGTTGAAATCACTTTAGAGAACTCGGAGCCTAGTTTGAATTTATATCCAAATACATCTAATCCTAAATCAAATTTTTAAAAAATCAATTAGAACTATTAGTGATTTCTATTCTTATTCTATAGACTTGGAATGAATATATAGAATGAGAATCTGCTTTAAATAACTTAGCTTATCCTAAGGATTTTAGTTAATCATGAAAAAACAAATAATTTTGGCATCCGTAATTGTAATTGCTGCATTTCTTGGAGGTAATGCATTGGGCAATCTAGATAATAATTCTAATTCTTTATCAACTGATGAAATCATTAGCGTTTCATCTGAATCTATTGATGTGGATACTATCACTATCGGATTCATTCCAGTTGAAAAAGCTGATGAATTAACTCCAAAAGCACAAGCGCTAGAAAAATTTCTTGAGAAGAAGATTGGTGTTGATGTAGAAATAGTTGTTCCAACAAATTATGAGACTATTATTGAAGGAATGAGATTTGGTCACATTGATGCTGCCTTTATGGATACTGGACCTGCATGGATTACTCATCAAAGAACAGGTGCAGAAGCTGTATTGGCAGAACTTGTTGCAGGAAAAGTAAATTATCAAGCTACAGTTTGGGCTTTAGCTGAGAATGATTCTATTAACTCATTAGAAGATACTGTTGGCAAAAGAGTTGCATTTACCAGTATTACTGGTTCGTCTGGTTTTGTAAGACCTATGGGAACTTTGGTAACTGCAGGTCATATTACTATTGAAGGTGATGACATTGTTGCTTTAGAGTCTGCACTGGCAAATAATTTTGAAAGCTATACTTTTGCAGGAGGTTACAAAGCAGCTTTACAGTTACTTCTTAATGGTAATGTGGATGTAGCATTTGGTTCTGATATTGCCCCTCAAAAATATCTTGAATTAGAAGACCAAGCAAAATTACGGTCAGTTACAACCATTGGACCTGTACCATCACATGTATTCATGGTAAGTGATGAAATGTCTCAATCAACTCGTAATGCATTAGTTTATGCTCTAATCGAACTCAATTATGATGAAAACAATTCTATTTTGACAGATTTGTATGGTGCAGAAGCTCTAGTTCCAACAACTACTACTATGCATATTGGTGAGTTTGGGGACTTTATCAACGCATTAACTGGTCTTGATCAGTTAATTCTTGACCAATCCAACTATAGCAAATAAAAACTAGCATACATGATATGACACAAATTCAGATGATTCAAAATCCTTCTTTTTCATTAATTTCCACAAAAAAAATTATTCAGATGAATGATGTTTGGACATCTTATGATTCTAAAAATTTTGCATTAAAAGGAATTAACATATCAATTGATAGGGGAACAAATTATGCAATTATAGGACAATCTGGTTCTGGAAAATCTACTTTACTCAAATTAATGAATGGAATGATGAATCCTAGCAAGGGAACAATCAAAATAGATTATGTTTCTCCTAACATGAATAATAAAAAATTCAAAAACATGATGCACACAATTGGTTACATTCCTCAAAGTCTTGGACTGGTAAAAAATATCTCAGTTCTTGAAAATACACTACTTGGTGCATTACCAAGATTGTCTAAAATGCAATCATTATTCAAAAAATTTCCAGAACATGAAATTAAAGAAGCAAAAAGAATTCTAAATTTAGTTGGATTATCTGGAAAAGAAGATAGAAAAGCCTACATGCTCAGTGGTGGCGAAAAGCGAAGAGTTGCTATTGCTAGAGCATTAATGCAAAAACCCACAATATTACTGGCAGATGAAATTGTTTCAGAATTAGATCATGTAACTGCACATGAGATTATGGATTTGGTTGCAGATGCTCAAAAACGAATGAATCTGACAGCAATTATGGTTCACCATGATATGCAATTAGCATTAGAATATGCAAATCGAGTTGCAGTTATCAAAGAAGGGCAAAAAATTCTAGAGATTGGAGTTGAAGGTGACACTATAGTTGATTTTCAAACAGGGGATATGACTTCTGATGATATTATGGAGATGTATGCTGGTGACACCAAAAAATAATATCGTTATTGGAATTATAATTGGATTAGTAGTAATTGCATCTTACAATGTTGATGCTAACCCTATTGATTTTGTTAAAGGTGTACCTAATCTTGCAATCGTTGTTGAAGAAATGCTTCTTGTCGAACCAAAATATGTTCCAACTGCTATTTGGGCAATGTTTGAAACCATTCAAATGGCATTTATTGGAACAATAATTGGGTTTGCAATTGCATTACCACTAAGTATGCTTGCTGCAAGAAATCTTAACAGCAAATTTGTTTATGCTCCAATTCGAGCATTATTAGCAGCTATTCGTACATTCCCATCAATTCTATGGGCAATCTTATTTGTAATTATGGTTGGTTTGGGTCCTTTTGCAGGAGTCTTGGCAATTATTATGTATACAATTGGATTTGTTGCAAAATTACAATACGAAGCAATTGAAACAATTGATTCTGATCCTATGGATGCAGTTGAATCTATTGGTGTTTCAAAATCACAACTGATTCGCTATGTTGTAATTCCTGAATCATCTTCTCATTTACTTAGCCAACTGCTATACATGTTTGATTATAATATTCGTCAAACTAGTATTTTGGGATTAGTTGGTGCAGGTGGAATTGGGTTTTACATTATTAATTATATTAAATTCTTTGAATATGGAAAAGCTGCAGTTTTCATGTTAGTAGTGTTAGTTACAGTTTTGATAATTGATTGGGTTAGCGTTAAGATAAGAGACAAGTATATCATTAAATCGCAACATGGAATGGAAGTTACTACAAAATAGATTTTTTCCTAGTAATTTTAGGTTGTAACTTTGTCTAATTGATTGGATTCAGTGGCTGTTTTAACTTCTCTTGCAATTCTTTTACCCATACTCATAGGCTCATTAAACAAGAGTGAATAGTATGGAGAACCATCCATGTAGATGTTGGTTCCTGCAACAATTCTTGCTGAAAATTCAAATGATGTAAATTTTGCATTCTCATCATAAACACCTTCAATACAAAATGGACCATTCATACCTGGCGCTACTAGTTTTTTAGATGCATCAACAAAATTTTCTCCCATATTATACACTTCATCTAACAGTGATTCTCTTAACACTAGAGGACTATTCCCAATGACATTAAATGATGGAACTTTGTCGCTTTTTAGTTGCTGTTCTGATGGAATTCTAGATAGACCTTCAATATCTGATTCGTGTCTTTGATCAACTCCAAAGAATTCTAGTTCTTCTTTTAGTGGAGAATAAAAGAATTGTAAATAAGCTAATACACCTGCTGCATATTCTTGAATGTACAAAGTTTCCTCTTTTGAAATTACTCCTTTTGAAATTAGCTGCTCTCTTTTTGTGTTATAATCATCTTCATTTGCTGCCAAAAAGTATCCTTTTCCACCAGCAGCTCCTTGTCTTTTTACAATTACCAAGTTGTTGATGTCTTTAGGATTTGATATTGGTTTTGGCATAGGTAGATTTGCTTCTCTCATGAGTTTTTCTTTCATCTCTCTGTCTGCTTCCCATCTTAGAATCATTTTGTTACCAAAGACTGGAGTTTTAATTGATTCAATTTCTTCAGAACTCATTTGTGCAATTAATGTTCCATGTGGAATTAACACTGCATTGTTTTGCTCTAAAATTGATTGACACTTTTGATCTAGTACTTCATTAAAAGAATCAACCATGATGAATTCATCAATAAATGGAAATCTTCGATATAGTTTTTCACGTTTTTTTTCACAGACTAGTATTGTTTTCAGACCTTCATCTTTTGCACCTTTGAGAACTTGAAGTGCACAGTGAGAACCAAGTGTAGCAATAGATGTCATATTGTGCTCTTCCTTACACTTTGTACTTTATGAACTATGTGCGGATGAAACATACTGAAATACCTCATCTATCAATTCTATGCTTAATTCTGATTTGATATCTTCAGGAACTACCTTTAGCACAAAATCATACATTGTTGTATTTTCAGGAAGACTATCTCTTTCTTGTAATAGAGAAAAAACTGCAATTCCATTTGAGATGATTGCTACCATCTTTTCTTTATCAGTAAGAGTCACGATATTTATGAAAAATTAGAGTAATTTAATGTAAATCTAGTTATGAAAAATAGGAGTTGGGGCATATGTGTAAAAATTAATTACACCATGAAATATGGAGTAAAGTAAATTATGATAGAAACTGAATTAGGAAATTTACGTAGAACTCACTATTCTGATGAAATTACCTCCTCTATGGATGGAAATCAAGTAACCATTATGGGCTGGGTTTTGAGTGTTAGAGGACATGGCAACATTAGTTTTGCTACAATTCGTGACAAAAATGGCGATATCTCAGTTATAGCAAAAAAGGGAGATTGTCCAGATGAGATTCTTGAAAAAATATCTTCACTGAAAGCTCATTCTTCAATTGCCATTATTGGAAAAGTAAAATTATCTGAAAAAGCACCTGGTGGATTTGAAATAGTTCCAACAGAATTGAGAGTCTTTTCAGAAGTCGAAAAAATTCCGCCTTTTGAGCCTACTGCAAAAACTGTAAAAAATATTGATACTCGACTTGAGGTAAGACCAATTGATCTTAGACGTAAGAGTCTTCAACATATTTTCAATGCTAGAAGTTTAGTGTTAAAATCAATTAGAGATTATTTTTATTCTGAAAAATTTACTGAAATTAATACTCCTAAAATGATTGCAACAGCTACTGAAGGTGGGGCTGCACTATTTGCAATATTTTATTATAACAAAGAAGCTTTCTTGGCTCAAAGCCCACAATTGTACAAAGAACAATTAACAATGAGTTTTGAAAAAGTCTTTGAGATTGCTCCTATTTTTAGAGCAGAACCATCAAGAACTAACCGCCACTTGGCAGAAGCAATCTCTATTGATTTGGAAGAGGCATTCATTGATTACAATGATGTAATGAATAGAATAGAAGATATTATCAAAATTTCAATTAAAACTGTTAATGATTATGTAAAAGATCATCCTGATGCAGAATTTCTAATTCCATCTATTCCTGAAACTATTCCGAGATATTCTTATGATGAATTAGTAGAAAAAATGCAAAAGGTAGGTGCAAAAATTGAATGGGGCGATGATTTGTATCCATCTAATCTCAAAAAAATTGGCCTTGATGGTTTTTACTTTATCACTGATTGGCCTTTGGCCCCAAAACCATTTTACGTAAAGGATAGTAAATCAAATCCTAAAATTTCTGAATCCTTTGACTTGATGTTTGGCGATTTGGAATTATCTTCAGGTAGTACAAGAATTGAAAAACGAGATGAATTAGCTGAAAGAATGAAGAATAAAGGAATGAAAACTGATGCATTTGAGTATCATCTTGGTGCATTTGATTATGGTGTTCCACCTCATGCTGGTTGTGGAATTGGCCTTGAGCGACTAATTATGGCACTTACTGGGACTGAAAATATTCGAGATGTAACATTTTATCCAAGAGATGTTGATAGGTTAACACCCTAGGTGTAAGTGAATGGTTACTGAAGAAGAAATTAAACATGTTGCAAAATTAATGCGAATTGAAATTGATGATTATGCAGAATATGTAAACAAAGTACATGCAATGATTGATTATTTTGATGTTTTAGATTCCGCAGGTGTTGAATCTGAAGAAATCACAATGCAAGAGATTCCAATTTCTAATCTACGAGAAGACAAGTACATTCCATTTAATGAAAAACTAATTGAGAAATTAAAGAACTACAAAGGAACCTATGTTCGTGCACCAAAGATGTCTTAATGAATCTTAAAATTCCTGCTCTTGAATTTGTCCAAGAAGTAAAAAATGGAAATATCTCTGCTGAGGATTTTGTTGCAAAAACCTTAGAAAGAATACAAAGTGTTGATGATAAACTTCATGCTTTTCTATCTGTTAATGAAAAGGCAATTGATCAAGCACGAGTAATTGACAAGAAAGTAAAATCAGGAGATAAAGTTGGCGCATGTTTTGGAATGCCAATTTCAATTAAAGACAACATTTGCATTAAAGACAGCAAGACTACATGTGCTTCAAAAATGCTTGAAAACTTTGTTGCTCCTTATGATGCAACTGTTATAACAAAACTAAAAGAAGAAGACGCTATATTTGTTGGAAAAGTAAATCTTGATGAATTTGCTATGGGATTAACAACTGAATTTAGTGCATTTGGTCCAAGTAAAAATCCATGGAATACTGAATACGTTCCAGGTGGTTCTTCTGGTGGTAGTGCAGTTTCTGTAAGTGCTTTTGAGTGTGTTGCATCATTAGGCTCTGATACTGGTGGCTCTGTTAGAAATCCTGCAAGCTTTTGTTCTACAGTTGGCTACAAACCAACGTATGGTCTAATCAGTAGATATGGCTTAATTTCTTATGCAAACAGTATAGAGCAAATTGGACCTCTTACTAGAACTGTAAAAGATGCAGCCTTTATACTAAACATTATTTCTGGATTAGATCCTAATGATAACACAACTGTAGATAACAAAAATGAAGACTATCTTTCAGAAATTGATTCAGGAATAGAAGGTAAGAAAATCGGAATAATCAAAGAGATGATTGGAGATGGCATTGATCCTGCCGTTTTATCTGCAACAAAAGATGCCATATCAAAATTAGAAAGTCTTGGGGCTATATGTGAAGAAGTATCACTAGATATGGTAAAATATTCTGTTGCAGCATACTATACAATTACTGCTACAGAAGCTGGAAGTAATCTTGCTAGATATGATAATCTAAGATATGGATATGATTTTCCTGTTGAAGGTTACGAGTTTAATTCTTATATTTCTAAAGCGCGAGAAAACTTTGGTCCAGAAGTTATACGAAGAATGATAATTGGAGGATTTGTTCCATCTGCAGGTCATGCAGGAAAATATTTCCTAAAGGCCATGAAAGTAAAAAGCAAACTTACCAGAGAAATAAATGAAGCCTTTAAGAAATTTGATCTTTTAATTGCACCAACTGTTCCAATCATGCCATTTAAAATTGGAGAAAAAATTGATGATCCTGTTTCATTATTTTTAGTCGATATCAATACTGTTACTGCAAATCTTACAGGAAAACCTGCAATCTCAGTACCATTTGCTATATCTAATGGATTACCAATTGGTATACAATTATTGGCAGATTCTATGCAAGATAAATTACTACTACAAGCTGCATACGCATTAGAGCAGACTGTTACATTACCGGAGGTTCCAATTTGACAAAGATTGGATTAGAAATTCACTGCCAATTGACAAACTTGGAGAGCAAATTGTTTTGTTCATGTAAAGCAAACTATAGAGAGTTTGGAATCAATGAGAATATCTGCCCTATTTGTGTTGGTTTACCAGGAAGTTTACCACGATTAAATCAAGAAGCAGTAAAAAAAGCAACAATGATTGCAATAGCACTTAATTGTAGTACTCCTGAAAAAATTGCATTTTTTAGAAAAAATTATTTTTATCCAGATTTGCCAAAAAACTTTCAAATTACTCAGCTAAACATCTATGGAGATACTAGCATTGGTGGTGCAGGCTCAATAATGGTCGGTGATAAAAAAATCAATATCACCAGAATTCAACTAGAAGAAGACCCTGGCAGATTAATCTATGAAGGCAGTTCATCGAAAAATTTAATCACATTGGCTGATTACAATCGTGCAGGTACCCCCCTAGTTGAAATTGTTACAGAACCTGATTTTGAGAGCCCAAAGCAGGTTAGAGACTTTCTTAACATTTTATCTGATTTGCTTGAAAACCTTGGGGTATCAGATCCTGGTTTGGAGGGTGCAATGAGGGCGGATGCTAATGTTTCAATTGAAGGAGGAAAAAAAGTTGAAATCAAAAATATTGGTTCTTTTCATGATTTAGAAAAAGCCACACACTTTGAAATTACAAGACAAGAAAGCTTGCATTCTAGAGATATAGAAATAATTCAAGAAACACGTCATTGGGATGACCAGAGAAAAATAACAATTTCATCACGTTCCAAAGAAGAAGATTTGGATTATCGCTATTTTCTAGAAGGGGACATACCTTGGGTTACAATTGATTCTGAGATTAAAGAGAAATTAAAATCTGAAATGCCTGAAAGCATTAGCTCCAAAAAAGAAAGATATGTTTCAAAATACAATATTCCAGGACAAGTTGCAGATGTTTTATCATCAGACAAATTTTATTCTGATTTATTTGAAGAATCCCATACTGAATCTAATGCCAAAGAAGTTGCAAATATTATTACAACTGATTTAATGGGTCTAGTAGATACGCGAGAAAAACGTGAAGAATCAAAAATCACTGCAACACATCTAAAAGATTTAGCTGACTCTATTCAATCTGGAAAAATTTCTAGAAATTCTGCTAAAAATGCATTGCATGAAATTGTAAAGACTGGAAAGGGATTATCTCAGATAATTTTAGAATTGGATCTTGGAAATGTATCTGATGAATCAGAACTATTAGGAATAATTCAAAAAGTTATTTCAGAAGAGCCTCAAGCAGTAGAGCAAGCAAAATCTAATCCTCAGACAATTAACTATCTAGTTGGAAAAGTAATGCAAAAGACAAAAGGAAAAGCAGATCCTACACTGACTCTGGATTTACTAAAAAAACAATTAGGATAATTCATGACTGATCTATCACTAGAAGATATTGAATTCATCAAAATACTTGCAACTTCTGATGCTACTATCCTTCAGGCAGGCATGAATAATGCCACTAGAGCCAGATTAGATGTCCAGATAGGGGTGATTTTACGTGAATACTATCATGAAAACACCATGAATTCTGGAACTGACTGGACTGAAAAATTCCTAAAAGCAGGTATTACTGAAGATGATGGAAAAGCTGCAATTGCATGTGCAAGACGTCTTGGAATAGATATCTCATAAATCAAAAAATCTTTTTACACTCTTGAGTTTGTAAAAATTGTATCTTGTCTAATTTTGAATTTATTCCAACTGAAAAACAAATCCAAGAATCAAACATCTTTCAGTTTATGAAAAAACATTGTATATCATCATTAGAAGAATTAACTCAAAAAGCTAAAGATGATTTGGAATGGTTCTGGCAATCAGTGGATAAGGATATTGAAATTGTTTGGGATGCACCTTACACTAAAACACTAGATATTTCTAAAGGAATTGCATGGTCAAAGTGGTTTGTAAACGGTAAAACAAATATCTATAAATCATCTG
The DNA here is from genome assembly GCA_001510275.1 of Thaumarchaeota archaeon casp-thauma3. Lineage (GTDB taxonomy): Archaea > Thermoproteota > Nitrososphaeria > Nitrososphaerales > Nitrosopumilaceae > Nitrosopumilus. The sequence continues at coordinate 29,222 of LFEY01000028.1, read as the reverse complement.
TTGAGAAATTTGCGAAAAAAAACCCTAAAAATATCGCATATCATTTTGTATCTGAAGACGGACAAACATCAAAGATTTCATATTCAGAATTAGATTCCAAAGTATCAAAACTTACAAATGGCCTTAAATCCCTTGGAGTAAAAAAAGGAGATGTCGTTGCAATTTACTTGCCAATGATTGAAGAAGCAATATTGGCAATACTTGCAGCTTCAAAAATTGGTGCAGTACAAACTGTAATCTTTTCTGGGTATAGTTCAGAATCTTTACATATACGATTACAAGATTGTAAGGCAAAAATTCTCTTTGTCTCTGATGGATTTTATAGAAAAGGAAAACCAGTATCTCAAAAACAAAATGCCGAAACTGCAATCAATGATACTAGTGTTGAAAAAACTATTATAGTTTCATACAAAGGAATTGATAATTATAATAAATCAGATAAAGTAATTTTTTATGATAGTCTAGTATCTTCTCAAAGCGATATTTGTAACACAGAAATTTTAGATTCAGAGGATCCATTGTTTATTTTGTATACGTCAGGCACAACAGGTAAGCCTAAAGGAGTGATTCATACTCATGGAGGATTCTCTGTTTTTGCAGGGCACCAAGCAGCATATCTCATTGATACGCATGAAAATGACGTATTATTTTGGCCTGCAGATGTTGGCTGGATTACAGGATTAGTATGGAATGTTTATGGTCTTTTGATAATGGGGGCTAGTGCTGTAATTTATGATGGTGCAATAGATTTTCCAACAATTGATAGAATATGGAAGATGTTACATGATTATCAGGCAACCATTTTTGGGATATCTCCAACTGCAGTAAGATTATTTAAAAAAAATAATGTCGAACCATTAAAATCATATTCGTTAGATAAAATCAAAAACATTCCAACTACGGGGGAACCACTTGATGAGGATTCATGGTGGTGGTTATTTGAAAAAGTAGGCAACAAGAGTATTCCTATTATGAATTTGTCAGGTGGTACTGAAATTGGAGGTGCAATGTTATCTGTATTTCCTGGAATGAAACTAAAACCATCTACTGTTGGAATCCCAGTCCCTGGGATGAATCTAGATGTATTTGATGATGATGGAAATTCTATACAAAAACAAAATGGCTACCTGGTTATCAAATCACCTTGGCCTGCAATGACTAGAGGATTACTAAATGATGATAAAAGATATCTTGAAACTTATTGGTCACAATTTGAAAATGTTTGGTTTCATGGAGATTATGTCTATGTTGATGAAGACAATCTTTGGTATATGCGTGGTAGAACTGATGATGTGATTAATGTTTCAGGTCATAGAATGAGTACCGCTGAAATTGAACATGCAGTAATTTCACATAAGAAAATATCGGATGCAGCATCCATTGCTATTCCAGATGATATTACAGGAGAAGCAATCGTTGTATTTTTTGTATCTGATGATAAATCTGAAACTGGCCTAGAATCTGAAGTTTCTAAACATCTCTCTGAAAAGATTGGTAAAATTGCAAGACCAAAACTTGTTTTTCAGTTATCTGATTTACCCAAAACAAGAACAGGTAAAATTATGCGTCGATTATTAAAATCAAAATTATTAGGCCAAAATCTTGGGGATCTATCGTCCCTTGAGAATCCACATGTTTTAGATGAAATCCAGAAATTAGGTTAAGAAAACCCACCTTTTTTATATTTAGTATTTCATGCGTTACATCTAAATTTAATCAGACAAACTATAATCATTGAAATTCATAGTTGATCAGCAGGTTGAAGACATTGAGATGCCTGAGAATCTCAAATTAAACACATTTTTGAAAGAATTTCATTCTACCTGCCCTCATCCTGAGTGTAGTTTTGGTTACTATGGGTTTGCATTTGGACAATCCCCATTTCCTGTACCTAAATTAATTCAAGAAGCACTAATCAAAAATGCTGATAAAGGTGCATATGCCCCTGTCTCAGGAATTCCTGAATTGCGTAATGCTATTTCAAAATACAACAAACATTATTTTGGAATGGATATAGCTTCTGAGCGAATCTATGTTGGACCTGGAACTAAGGAATTAATTTTTAATCTTTTAGAAATTTTACATGGAACCGTAATTTTACCAACTCCTGCTTGGTTAGGATATCTTCCACAAATTAGATTTTTAAAGAAAAATTATCATATGTTGCCAACTCGTGCAAATAAAAAAATTTCTCCTAATGATCTGAGAAAATTAGAACTTAGGTTACAGGATAGACAAAAGATTTTGATCTTAAATAATCCTAATAATCCAACTGGTCTATTATATGATAGATTAGAACTAGAAGAAATTGCAGATGTATGCAGAGAACAAAATATTACCGTTATCTCTGATGAGATTTATGCACAGACAACTTATGATTTTTCAAAATTTGTTAGCATGGGAAAAATTTATCCAGAAGGCACATTTGTTACAAATGGTTTATCAAAATCGCATGCTGCTGGTGGTTATAGATTAGGATATGTAATTTTTCCACAATATGCCATAGACCTAAAAGAGCAATTTAAAAAAATTCTTGCAACAGAGTTTACTGCAGTATCTACTCCAATTCAACATGCAGCTATTGCAGGATTTGAAATTAGTAAAGAAATTGATGATTATTTTGATGTAACTAGAAATATTCATCACATTATGGGCGAATACACATATCATGCATTATCTTCTATTGAAGGAGTAAAGGCTACAAAACCTGACGCAACCTTTTATCTTTTAGCTGATTTCAATTCATTTGCATCTGATCTACAAAAAGCCAAGATTGCAACATCACAAAAATTATCTGAATCCTTAATCCTTCACCCATATCATACGGCAATTGTGGGTGGGGATAGTCTTGTTTTGGAGAGAAATGACTTTAGTGCAAGAATTGCATATGTTGATTATGATGGGGCCAAAGTTTACCAAAATTACCTTGATAACAAACCAAAATCTAGTTCTGAAAGAATAGAATTTGTAAAAAATAATGCCCCCAGGGTTGTTGCAGGAATTGAAATGATTATAAAATTCTTTGAGAATATTAGAAAATATACATTACACGATTTACAAATTCAAAAAAGTTCATCGGTTACTCCAAGTTAATATAATTTTAATTTTATTTTATCATATTCTTCTATAGTAATTTCCCCTCTTGCTAGTCTTGTTTGGAGAATATCTTTAGGATTTGATCCAATAATTGGTCGAATAATTTTTTGCCTTATTGTCTCTTTATTGATAGAAATTCGTTTAGAATTATCATCTCCTTTTCTTTTGACTCCATAAATTGCTCCAAATAATGCCATTATCCCAACTACTACAAGTGAAATTTGCATAATCTCCAAATTATTATTTGATTGCGGCGTTGGCATTACTATGGATGTTGCTTCTGCTTCAGGTATGATTTCTTTATCAATTAATTCTTGAACTGTAGTTTTTAACTCTGAAATATTATCCGTATACCCTACTGCTTCTTCTATAGTTAAATCAGGATAGTTTGTATCGAACCAATTTTTGTAAATTGATTCATTATTGTATCTATCAATATAGTGTTGAGGGTCTTTACTAGGGTCTACAAAACTAGCAATAGTTGCTGTGGTTGTATCTTGCATCTCTGTTTCCTCAATAGGTACTTCTTCAACAACTGTTTCCTCAATAGGTACTTCTTCAATAGGTGGTTCCTTTAGAATTATTGGAACCCCATTTAATGAAACACCAAAATTAGTAGTAATCCCCTTTGTCATATTAAGAATAAACCCAGTTGCATTGTAGATTCCATGCTTCGAAAATTTATCACTAATTTTTATGGTTTTTTCAAATGAATCATCATAGTCGATCAATGTTTGTATAAGCATTACAAATTCATCATCAAGATCACGGATTACAATTGATACTAAACCATTAGTTCCTTCTTCTACAGTACCAGAAATTTTCATTTTACCTCCTTTGTAAAATGAATCATAATCCGTTTGTAAACTTGTGACTTCTGCAAATGCAGGTATGCTAGTTAATAACATTAACAGTAGAATCATCCCTAACGAATAAGATCTGTATCTGTTCATCAAGTAATGTGCTGTTTTTTTTGATTTAAAAGACGCGTAGCATTTATCCAGTTTTGTTATACGTAAACGCTAAAAGGGACTAGTTTTGTTTTAATTTTCCTGAGAGATTTGAGTTACATGATGATTTTTAACATTTTGAGCATTACGAGATTGACTTGCAATGGAATCTGTTATTAGATATTAGAAAAGATCTATTTCTACTTGAAATGATGATGCGTTCTTTCCAGTTCGCCAACATACTTGTAGAGACAAACCATCTCATCATGTCTTAAATCAGTGATTTCTTTAGACTGTTTTTTCATTACATCAAGAGCACTGCCATTAAATTTCTCTTTTGGAATCTCTTTCTTCTCACATTTATCTACTTTTAGAATTGTTCCTAACAAATTGGCTCTTAATTTGTCTATTTTTAAGGCTTTTATCACACAAAGTAATCTCTTTGAATCTACATTAATGCTTGTAATTGGGTCATTATACAATTAAGATCAGATTAATCAAAAGATTCTTGAGAACGTGCTTCTTCTAAATATAGTCGTCTTTCTTCCATCTCCATCTCTTTATTCCTCATTAAATCATCATCTATGATAATTAATCCAGAATCATATGCTATCTCATATGATTTTTCTCTCTTTGTAGACTCTGCTTTTGTTTCTTTGGTTTTTGAAGTCTTTTTCTTTTTTCCCGTAGCAATCGTTGTTTTTTTTCTTGCCATATATTTAAAAAATTATCTGATCGTATATTATTAAACATTATGCAAAATTCCAACTAATTCAGGTGAAATACTCATAATAATTTAGAATGTTTTAAAGTATTATTATTTCCTAAACTCCAACACGCTTAAATGAACGATAGGGAAAAAATGAATAGAAATGACTAAGAAATTACCCCGTGGACATAATATTGGTGGCGGGGCTAAACAGAAAAGACGTAAAGAGAATAAACAAAATTCCAACTAAACATATTCTACATTATAACGTGGATTAGTGGGATTTTTTGTTCGTGAAAAGGGGGGCTTTCCCTTTTTACTCTTTGTCGATAAACTCGTTAACACCTTTGAATATTTTATAGCAAAACTATTAGACTACAAACGACGTAAAGGTTAAATCTGAAATTTTATCTTGGTGCCTAAGATCGTTTCTTTTTTCTAATCTGTTGTACAACCATTGGTAAAAATGCCCCGACATCAGTTACAATTCCTAGTGCTTGCCATGTTCCTCTATCCATGAGTTTGGTAACTGTTGGTTGATTGATATCAATAACAATTACTTTGACATCTGCTGGAAGCATGTTTCCAGTTGCAATAGAATGAAGCATAGTTGAAATCATAATCACCATGCTTGCATCTTTTAGAACTTTTTTGTATTCTCGTTGTGCTTCAGTAACATTGGTTATTACATCTGGTAATGGGCCATCATCTCGAATTGAACTTGCCAATACGAATGGTACTTTGTTTTTTACACATTCATACATGATTCCTTTTGTCAATTTCTTAGTCTTTACCATATTTGCAATAGATCCTGCTTTGAATACTGCATTAATTGCATCCATGTGATTTCTATGTCCGTGGTATGCTAATGTTGCATCTTTTACATTCATTCCAAGTGATGTTCCAAGTGTAGCATATTCAATATCATGAACTGCAAGGGCATTTCCTGCCAATACCCCATCAATATATCCTAATTTGATTAGTTCAGAAACTGCATCATCTGCGCCAGTATGCACTATTGCAGGACCTCCAACAATTACTATTTTTCCACCTTTCTTTTTGGTATTGTAGATGTCTTCTGCAACTTTATTTGCAATGTGTTGAGTTGGTCTTTCACTAGAGCTTGAACTTCCCATAAATTCAAAAACATTAACTCCTTCTCTTGGACGTTCAGGTGGGGTGATTTTGATTCCTTTTTCTCCAATTATTATTTGGTCTCCTTTTTTAACATCTCTTACTGGTACACAAAATGCTTTGTTTCCCTTTACAACAATACATTTGTCCATCATCATATTTCCAACTTGAATCCATCGTCCTTTATGGAAAACTTGTGTGTGATTGTTTGTAGTGCTGTAAAAATTATCAGGCATTACATAATTTTTTGGAGATTTTTTTAATGTTATTTCTTTTTGAATTTTAGATACTGCACCTTCTCGATAAATTGTTTCTAAAATTGTATCTAGATGCCTCTGATCTTTTCCTTGAACAAGTAATCGTGTGTATGATTTGTCTTTTTTCTTTTTACCTATATTGATTTCTTGTACCTGGAATTCTCCTTTAAGGTCCATTATTTTATCAAATATCTTAGTTAAAATCAAAGAATCAATTAGATGTCCACTGACTTCAATCTCTTGAGAAAACTTCTTCATTTTATTACTCTGTACATTATGATAACTAAAGGTTACGTTTTGATTTGAGGCTATACTGGGAGAATAACTTTGCCTTCAAATTTTGGAATGTGATCTGCCTCAAATGATTTTTCCAAGTTTTCTTTTTGTTGTTTTGTAACGCCTTGAACTATTGTCTTTGAAGAACCAGTTTTATCCACTAGTGCAAGAATAAAACCACTATCATCAGTCAAAACAAACCCTGCAGATTCATCTACAAATGCATATAGATTTTCTTCTCCTACTGCTTCCCATACGTTAGATTTATTGTCAATTAAGGCAAGTGCAGGCATTGCCCGACCATCAGTCAATTTGTTTAGGTACTCTCTTGCAACTGCAACTCTTTTTTGACCTAGTTTTAATGCCTGAAAATATTGCATGTTTCCCAAATACTGGGATTATTATAAAAACAGTTTCTCTTCAAAAGATTGTTATAGATTCCTAAATTCATTGAATTTATGCCTCTTACAAACAATGTGATAATCAAACTAAATGAAATAACTGCTATAGTTGAAGACAAATCAAAACTATCTGAATCAGAAATTGAGGAAATAAAGTCTATCTTTAAAGTACTTGTTGAAAGTGGTGAGAGATACAATATTGATGAAATTGAGTTTTGGTTTGAAAATGAAGGTAACTGGAAAACTAAAGAACCCCGAATCAGAATTGTAAATCTTTCAAACTATGTTCAAGATAAATATCAACAAACAGCTCATCTAAGAATAATTTCTGATGATGATTGTGGTTGTTAAAATTAAGTTTCTAATTGTTTTAATAAACGTCCAACAATTTTTGCATTTTCGGTTCTTTCATTAATAATTTCTTTGAGACGAGTTGTGTTTTTATCTTCTTTAGCAATTAACTGAAAATATTCTTCATCTAGATCATTATTTGCTTGTAGTCTTTTAATTACTTCAAACAATATCCCAATTATTTGTTTTTGTGCATCAATTAACTCATCTTTAGTTTTCTCAGACATTTTTACTATGTATTTATAATCTTTGTAAATAATTCTTTTAGTGTGGGATTAGTAATCTCTACTTTTGCTGATTCAAAAAAAGATTCTAGATTTACTTTAGAATGTCCGTCTTTTTCATAGATTTTAGCTTGAAGTGCCATCTCTAGTCTATCAATTTGATGTACTAGTTTTGATTCAGGAGAAATGTTTTCTTGATATTCTTTCCAAATTTGTAAATATTTTGATTTAATTGAATCAGGTAAATTTTTAATAATTTCTTGAAATGCATTGTTTTCCATCTCCATCTTTTTTTCTTTACTTAATTGATCAGGAGTATAGTCTCCAATTTTTGATTCAGCCAAATCATGCAACAGTGCCATTTTGATAACTTTTTCAGAATCATAATTTTCTAAATCTGATAGTATCATACTCATTACTGCCATTGAATAACTGTGGTCTGCAACGGATTCTGGATTATCTATTGATAGTTTATCTATCCAGCCTTGTCTAGATATTTTTTTGAGATTTGCCGCAGTTTTGAAAAAATCCAGGTTCATTTTATTATAATATTGATAATATTTTCTCCTAATGAATTTTCATATGGTATAATTTCGAACAACATAATAGTTAATTTTGCCATGATAAGTTGATGAAGATTTACACCAAGACTGGAGATGATGGGAATACTGGCCTACAAGGAAATTTTAGAATAGCCAAATCTCATCCAAGAATTCTATCTTATGGTACAGTAGATGAAGCAAATGCTGCTTTGGGAATTGTTCTAGCAAATTCATTAGATGAAGACATTACAAAAATTCTAACAGCCATTCAAAATGATCTATTTTTAGTTGGGGCAGACCTTTCAAATCCTAACTTAAATGATGTAAAAAACAGAGTTACATTAGATATGGTTGAAAAATTAGAACAATACATTGACAAATTTGAATCAGAACTCCCTCCTTTGGCAAATTTTATTTTGCCAGGAGGCGATATTGCTGCAGCACAACTACATTATGTTAGAACTGTTGTGAGAAGAGCAGAAACTAAAGTAGTTCAATTAAGTGAAAAAGACGAAATTAATTCAAATTGTATCAAATATCTTAACAGACTATCTGATTTATTTTTTGTAATGGGACGTTTAATCAATAAACGAAAAAACAGGGACGATATTCTCTGGAAGATCTAAAAAGACAAACTTTAATTCCTCAAATGATTGCCTTTTTCTGAGTGCCGTGGTAGCTCAGCCTGGGAGAGCACTCGGCTGAAGACCGGGCTGTCGCGCGTTCAAATCCCGCCCGCGGCACTGTTTCAAATATTTGTAATAAAGATCTAAACGAGAATTTTGTTAGTTGCAAGTTGATTTGTTATTCATGTATAATTGTAAAAATAATACGTTATTTGATCGCTAAAAAAACGATCCATATTTCTACAAAATTATCTTATCTAATGTTCAAAAACCATGTACTAAAATTCTATAATCTTAATTGGTTGTACAAATTACACAATCATACAAAATCTTTAAAAACAAGGCAATCTTTTGATTCTCGATATTCATGGCTGGGAAAAAAACTGTTAAAAAAACTGCAAGCAAAGCAAAAACAACTAAAGCAAAAACTACAAAGAAGAAGACTGCTAAAACTAAGCCAAAATCTAAATCAACATCATCAAAGAGTAAAAAACCAAAAGAAGACCAATTTGATGATGCAGGTATTGTCATAGTTGATGATGATATTAAAATTGATCAAGAAAAAGTCAATGAAGAACGAAGGGCATATCTTGAAGAAGCAAGATCCCAAGAAGCATCTGACTAGGAATCTTTATCCGATCCTGTGACATATACTATTCATGCGTGCATTATGTCTAATCATGGTAAAACCTGGTAAGGTAGACGAAGTAGTTGCAATATTGAAGAAAAAACGTAAGATTGTAAAACAGATTATGATTGTAGCTGGAAGAGCAGACATTAGCGTGCTTTTGCGAGGAAGTATGGATGAAATAAACAATATGGTAATTGATTTTAAAAAAATCAAAGGTATTGTTACTACTGAAACATTAATTGAAGTGGAGGTAAATTTAGGATGGTAAGGGCAATAATTTTGGTAAAATCTCCAAAAAAACTCATTGCTGCAAGATTACGAAAGGTTGCATCAATTTCTGATTCTTTTCCAACAAGTGGGCAATTTGATGCTGTAGCAATAATTGATGTTGAGCAACTAGTTCAGATTAAAGAAGTGACTAATCAAATTCAAAAAATCAATGGTGTGGAAAGGACTGAGACTATGGTGGAAGTTCAATGACAATGGATTTAAAGAACTTGGAGGTAGGTGTACTGTGAACATCAAAAGAGTTGGAAACGTAATTTTGGCTGTAAATGACTTAGACAAGTCATTACAATTTTACCATGAAATTATAGGACTTCCAATCAAAAAACAAAGACGATCTTGGATTGATTTAGGTACATCTGGGGCTTTATTGAGTTTACATCCAGCATCATTAACTGAACAACATATTGGTGGTTCTATTGGCAATGGAATTACAATAGGATTTCTTGTGGGTGATGTAAAGTCTGCAGTCGATGAATTAAGAGAAAAAGGCGTTAAGATTCATCGTGATATTGTAGAAAAAGATGCAGGAAAAAATGCAGTGGTTTTGGATCCTGATGAATACCTAATTTCCTTGTTTGAGCCAATCTTTGATGATAAAGTTCAACAAACAGGCGGGTATCAAGGCTTTACCCCAGCTTAGATTATCTTTTTTATTGAAGTAATAATCTTCTCTATGTTTTTTTCTTTTCTATTGATAGATATGTAGTAAGTAATATCATTTTTCTGTAAAATCACAATTATTATTTTTTGATGTTTTAAAATTACATGTTCTAACTTACCAACAGTACTTGCAGTGTTTTTTCTTAATGACATCAAAGTAGAAATTATAAAAAATTCATTTTTTACTTGTTCTGATTTTAATAGAGGTGTTAGATCTGATTTGATTATTCCTGTTAAGGTTCTACCATATACGTTGATGGCTCCAGCATATCTGATATTATTTGATATTTTTAGAATATTTTGACATTGTTTTCTATATTTCACTATAGTGTCTTTCCACTTCTCTGCAGGTGTTTTTACCATTATTGAAATTAATTTTAGAAATTAATAAGGATTTTTACTAATTGTAAATTTAGAATCAAAGGCAAAAATAATTTCTAATTGTGTTTAGGAGAAGTTTCTTTATCTAATTTCTTCTTTAACATGGAGTTTTCTTTTAGCAGTTTATCATTTTCAGTTTGAAGTGTTTCTACTGAATTCTGTCTATTAAATAATGGATGTCCAGGTGGAATAATTGTAGAATTCATTGATAGTAATCCCTCTACGTGTTGCTGATACATGTGCTGAAATCCTTGTAGTTTTTGATTAATAGTTGCAACTTCTCGTGAAAACTGTTCTTTCATCGGATTTTCATAAATTTTAAACATTGGATGGGTTAATCCTGGAGGTAATCTAGGAAATTGAAATGCTCGATGTGGAATGTTAGGATTTAATCCATAGAGGTCTTGTAGGTGTTTTATTACTTGATTATCCACAAAATTGGTCGACATTTACCATATTTCTGCTTTGCTTTAGGCATTTGATATACTGTTTAGAAATACATCAGTCGTTTTAACTCAATTTGAGTTGATCGCTGATCCTTATAGTTTCTCAATTTGGATCGCAGATATACATGACTGAAAGAAAAAAGACCTGTCTTAAATGTAGAAAAGACATCAATGAAAAAGAATTACATAAGATTGTAATTTATGTTGTTCAAGAAAAATTTACTGAACACCACTATGAGCATGTTGAATGCCCAGAAAGATTTACGGTTTAATGATTTGACTAAAGTTGTACTTTGTGTTCATAAACTTTGTAGATTTCTCCAGTTAATCTAGAACGATATTTCCATTCACTATCCTTCCAAATGATTTGAGTAAACTCATTTTGTAAATTTGCATGTAGTTTTTGAAATACATCATTACCAATCAAAATTTGATTAGGCTTTGCCATTAATTGAATTTTTGAAGCAATGTTAATTGCAGGACCCATTAAATCCACATGAGAGTGCTCCACATCGGATCCATATCTAACTACTATGTTTTGTCCAAAATCAACTCCAACTTTTACCATCAAATCTGGATAGTCGTACTGATTAAGAATTGGATTAATTCCTTTTTGGATTACTGTAATCATTGATTTTGCACAATTTACTGCTTTATCTGCTGCAGATAATCTATTTTCTTCTGAAACAAAAAATCCGATTACAGCATCTCCTACAAATTTTAACACATATCCACCATGTTGTCTAATTACTGAAGCCATCTCTTGTGAAAATGAACTTATGATTATTGCTATTTTTTCTGAAGGCATTTCTAATGTCATCGTAGTTGACCCAACTAAATCTACATAGAGTACTACCATATCCAATTTTGAAAATACATTTTTTCTCAGAAATTTCTCTGATTCATCAACTACTCCCGAATATTCATAGCCTTTTTTGAGAGCCCCCCAAACTCGTTTTTGAGTTTCTAAAATCATATTCTCGTAATCTTGAACCTGTTCTTCATTTCCATTAACATTCATGTTGATATCAATATCATGCGTTTTCTTTGATGTTTCAGATTCCTCTTTTACTTTATTTTCATCTCTGTTTTCAACCATCTCCAATCTCCTTATTCTAAGGGAAAATCAACTCCACAAAGAGTACATTTTCCTCTTTTTCCCTTGTACTTTTCATCATAATACTCTGTAATCTCCCCATTACAGTGGATACAAGTGATTTTTGATTTCACCATGCCTAGAATCAAAATTTTCTCTATTTAGATATTGATGAAGGTTTAAGGAGAACAATAATTTGCTATTTCTTGTGCGCTTAGGTACAAGGTCTTCCAATGATTTTATTCAACAATTAAATCAAAAAAACGATAAAATTCAAAAACTATTTCTTTCAAAGATGACTGATTTAACAAAAATGATCGATGTTGATGTAATGCTTGGAAATTCTACGGTAACAAAGCAGAAAACATTTGATCCAAAACAAGTGTCAGATTATTTTCAAAAAATTAATAGAAATCTAAAAGATTGGTCTTTACAAGATGTGTCAATTTCCAATAATGATGATCTCCGAAGGATTTTTACAAAGTTTGAGATAATGGAGGGAAATTATTTGATGTCTGGACATATCTCATTGCAATTTCATGTGTTGTTATATTATAAACCAAATCAACGTGTACTTGACTGCCAAAAAGAATTATCAGAGATTGTTGATTTAACAAAAAATACTGAACAACAAATTTCTGATAATAGTGATCAATTTGTTTTAAATAAATTAAAGGAAATGGGATACAAAGACTTTGATCATCAAAAATTATTTGAAGTGTTTTATGAGAATGATGAATTTCGAGAGAAAGTTTATGCTGAAATTGAAAAAGATGCAGGAGTAGATTTTCAAGAACTATCTGAAAAAAAGATAAAGTTGTTTAATGAACTCGATTCTCTTTTAATTGAAACTTATCAAACTACCTCTATATTGATTGATGATACTAGATTAGTTTCTGGTGAAGAAGGATGTTTATGTACAGTAGATTTAGAATTTATTAAAAACAAAAACAAAGAAGGGTTGTTTGATCCAAGAAAAATATCTGAGACTGTTCAAGAAAATATCTTAAAACGATTAAATGACCTTGAAACAATTATTAAATTATAATTTAAAACCAAAGAATCAGGAATTGAGAAGTTTTCTCAAAGGGGAGTCCCGATCCCTTGATATATTTTGAACGACATTATTGAACTATTTAGGCATTCCTGAAAATTTACGCATAAAAATTGAATTGATATATAATTTTAGTATAGAAGAAGTCAAATACGCCCCATTACTAGCAACATTTCAATGAACCCTTCATACGATGAAATCCTAAAAGCAAATTCAATGCGAGGAGACGAGATAAAGAAGACACCTTTAATCCATTCACCAACATTTAGTGAGCTTACAGACTCTGAAGTTTATCTAAAGGCGGAGTTTCGACAAAGAACTGGTTCATTTAAAATTCGTGGAGCTTATTACAAAATCAAATCATTATCTGATGAAGAAAAAAAACATGGTGTAGTTGCAGCATCTGCAGGTAATCATGCTCAAGGTATGGCATTTGCATCATCACTAGAAAAAATTCCTTGTACAATAGTAATGCCAAAAAATGCATCTCCTGCTAAAGTAGCTGCAACTAGAGGGTATGGTGCTAATGTTATCTTAGAAGGAGTAAATTATGACGAGTCATCTGCTAAAGCCAAAGAAATTGCCAAAGAAACAGGGGCTACTATGGTGCATGCTTTTGATGACCCTCAAATTATAGCAGCTCAGGGAGTTATAGGACTAGAGATATTAGAAGACTTGCCAGATGTAGATGAGGTTTATCTTCCAATAGGTGGAGGTGGATTAGCTGCTGGAACTTTAATTGCAATTAAAGAAAAAAACCCCAACATTAAAGTTATTGGTGTCCAATCAAAATCATTTCCATCAATGTATGAATCACTCAAACAAGGTTCTTTGGTTAGCAGTGGTGGTGCACGAACAATTGCAGATGGTATTTCTGTAAAAATTCCAGGACAACTTACTTTTAATATAATTAAGGAATTAATAGACGAGATTGTTCTTGTCGATGATACAGAAATCATAAAAGCAATGTTTCTGCTAATGGAGAGAATGAAGTTTGTTGTAGAACCTGCAGGTGCTGCAAGTTTAGCATATTTAATTTCAAAGAAACCCGCACCTGGAAAGAAAGTAGTTGCGGTTCTAGCAGGAGGAAATGTGGATATGTATCTCTTAGGTCAGATTGTAGACAAAGGTCTTGCTGCAATGGGTCGTTTACTAAAACTATCAATACTACTGCCTGATAGACCTGGAGCACTCAAAGAAATTGTGGATGAAATAACTCTAGCAAATGCAAACATTGTGGAAGTAGTTCATGACAGACTAAGCTCTACTACTGATGCAGGTTCAGCTGGAGTAACTTTGAGTCTTGAAACTCAGGGAAAAGAGCAAGCAGATATGTTAATTGAAGCATTAAAACAGAAAAATATTCAATTCACTTTACTAACTTAGATTACTTGAATTTTTTTTTGGTAAATTTTGAAAGACCTTCTTTCTTTAATTGATTTGATTCTTTCATGACAGAATCATGTTGATCAGATTTGTGTTGTTTTAATTTCTTTTTTAAATCTGAAAATTCATTTGCAAGAATTTTTATGGCATAAATTCCAGCATTCCCTGATTTATTAACACCAACAGACACAACTGGAGATCCTGTTGGCATTTCTGTAATTGATAATAATGAATCTAATCCTCTAAATGCAGAAAATTTCGCGGCATCTATTTTTTTTTGATGTTTATCATTATACACTAGTATTGGCACTCCAATAACTGGAATAATTGTATGTGCGGCAATCATGCCAGGTAGATGTGCTGCGCCACCAGCTCCTGCTATGATTACTTTAAATCCCATTTTTTCAGCATGTTGTGCGTATTCTGCTAATCTAGCTGGAGTTCGATGTGCAGAAACAATTTGATCTTCATGTTTGATTTTGTATTCATCTAAAACTTCAGCTGCAGCATGCATAATTTTACTATCTGAACTAGAGCCCATAATTATTCCAACTAAGGGTTTTTTTGAATACGTCATCATATTAGAAAAAACTAGAGAGTAATTATCTATAACTATTAGAAAAAATCAAACAAAGTTGTTCAAATTAACATTATCTATTTTTAGTCCATAAACATTGTTGTTATGATGGCAAAAATTCTTGGAATTATTGGTGGGGGTCAACTTGGAATGATGATTACAGAGGCTGCAAAGAAAATGCCCGAATACATATCAAAAATAATAGTGTTAGATCCAACTGAAAACTGCCCTGCAGCACAAGTTGGTGCTGAACAAATTCTTGCAGATTTTAAAGACAAAGACGCAATTGTGGATTTGGCTAATAAATCCGATATAATTACCTACGAGATTGAGTCAGGAGACAGTGATGTTTTAAAATCAGTTGAAAAAAATGCAGAGATAAATCCATCTCCAGAAACCCTGAAAATTATTCAAGACAAATTTTTACAAAAATCACTCTTAGTAGAAAATGGTATTCCAGTTTCAGAATTTATCAAAATAGAAAAAATTGAAGATATCAAAGAAGGCATAAAAAAATTTGGATTCCCCGTATTACTCAAAGCAAGAAGAGATGCTTATGATGGTCGCGGTAATTTCAAAATCAACTCAGATGATGAAATTCAGATAGCATTTGATTATTTTAAAGAACAAAATCTATTACTAGAAAAATTTGTTCCGTTCAAAATGGAAGTATCAGTTATTGCATCAAGAAACACTAAAGGTCAAATCAAAACATATCCTCTAGTTGAAAATATTCATGAGAAAAGCATTCTACGTGAGACAATAGCTCCTGCCAGAGTTACAGAACAAGTTACAAAAAAAGCTGAACAAATTGCAGAAAAAACAATGGCTGTTCTTAAAGGGGCAGGTGTTTTTGGGATAGAAATGTTTGTGACACAAGATAATAATATAATAATTAATGAAATTGCACCTAGAGTTCATAATTCTGGTCACCATACATTACAATCAAGTGAAACATCTCAGTTTGAACAACATCTCAGAGCAATTTTGGGCCTTGATCTTGGTAGTACAAAACTACTACATCCTACAATAATGTACAATATTTTAGGAACAAAATCATTTGAAGGAGAATACATCCCCCTAACTCTCTCAGAGCCAAATGTATATTTGAAAATGTATGGAAAACAAATTTCAAAACCATTACGAAAACTAGGGCATTTTAATTTGGTTGCAGAAAACGGTGAAACAATAGAAGAATTAATGAAGAAACTTGAACCACTCAAAGAAAAGGTTGTTACTCAACCTTTACATTAAACTAACAAAATCTTAACTTCTAGACTTCCTAATACGTTTATTAATTAATTAAAAACTAATTCAAACATGGCATCTATTCCACATGTATTATCTGTAATTTCTATAATTCTTTTGATAATATATGGTGCTGATGTTATAGTTGGTGGTGGAGGAGCAGGAGATGGGTTCATACCTCTAGATGCAATGACACGTGGAGTAGGACTTGGAATGCCTCCAATAATTTTGTCATTTATTGCATTTTTCATATCAAAAAAACCCCCTTTCAAAGGATTAGGCATTATGCTTATTGTAACTGGTGTGTTGATCATGATGGGTGGTGCAATATCTATGGCTAGCGCAGGAGAATCTGAAAATTCAGCCAGGATGGCAGGTGAAGGTGGAGGATTAATTGCAATAGGTGTAATCATTGCAGCATTGGGCGGTATAAAGATAAAGAAATCTCTTATCACGTAACAATACATGTCTACTTGTACTAAATGTAAAAATGATGTAACCAAAGTCTATGATTGTGATCATACTAATTTTGAAGAATATTGTGTTGAGTGTTATACAGAATTACATTACTATTTGACTGAGAATAAAGATTAGAAGAGAGCCCAAAATTTACCCCAAAAATGGTTTAAGCATCTACAGAATTAGAGAAAGCAAAACAAACAATGATTAGTTTTTCAAATATTTGTTAAATAGCAATAACCCAATTGAAAATTTTCATATACTCTAAAAATAAGACTCTGATAGTTGAAAGCAATAATTTTAGCTGGTGGACGGGGTAAAAGATTAAGACCTATTACAGACTATGTTCCAAAACCCCTTGTATCTATTAAGAATATCCCAATTATTGAATGGCAAATAAAATATCTGAAAAAATATGGAATAACTGAAGTAATTATTTGTACTGGTTATAAAACAAAAATGATTGAAAATTATCTATCTATAAAAAATATGGGTGTTAAAATAAAATTTTCAATTGAAAAATCACCATTAGGTACAGGTGGTGCAATAAAAAAAGCAGGAAAAATGATTAATGAAAAATCATTTTTTGTAATTAATGGGGATACAATTACAAATATTGATTTAAGAAAACTAGCTAAAAAACCAAATTCTATAGCATCAATTGAATTGAGAACTAAATTTGGAATTTTGGAAACAAAGGGGGATCAAATACTGCAATTCAAAGAGAAAAAAGAGGTTTCAGATTTATGGATGAATGCTGGAATTTATTATCTCCAAAAAGAAATACTAAAAGATCTACCCAATAAAGGAGATATTGAAAAAACACTTTTTCCAGATTATGCAAAAAAAGGTAAACTCCATACAATCAAATTTAAAAAAATAAAATGGTATTCAATAGATTCTTTTAAAGATATTGAAGACAGTTCGTTAGAAATTGAAAAAATAATAAAATAAAATTTAAAATTTTATGCACCAGTTCTGTGCAATGTAACCATCATGTATGCTACTTCTTCAACAAATGATTCATCTCTGCTAACTAGAGCGTATTTTGTAGCGTTCTCCCAAAATGGTGCTTTTTGGCATGATTTTTCTATGAAAGTTTGTTCACTCAATACTTGTGATCATGATTTAATCTGATAATGCTCCACCTCAATCAAAATTAACCCATTGCTAAAACAGATACGCTAAATATCCAATGTACATACAATTTTCATGCGTATTGCATGCAGTTTAGGCTCACTACTTTCTGTAAATCAGGTACTAAAATGCACAGAAGTTCTATCTAAGACTAGTGTAGACACAATCTGGATACCTGAAACATGGGGCATGGAGAATTTCTCAATGCTAAGTGCAGTCTCTAACAAGACCAGAACTCAGAAAATAGGTTCATCAATTATCAATATCTATTCTCGTAGCCCTTCTACAATTGCCATGGGGGCAGCTACTATCGATACCCTATCTGATGGAAGATTAGTTCTAGGTCTTGGAACGAGTAGTTTACCAATTGTTGAAACTTTTCATGGTTACAAATTTGAAAAACCAGTACAAAGAATGAGAGAATATGTTGAGATAATTAGATTAGTGCTATCTGGAAAACAAGTTGACTATACGGGAAAAATTTTTGATTTAAAGAATTTTTCATTATTAATAAAACCAAAAAGAGAATTAATTCCAATTTATTTAGCTGCTGTTAATCAAAAGATGGTTGATTTAGCATGGGAGATTGGTGATGGTGTGATTTTTTACCTAAGACCGTTAAATGAGATGAAAGAAACAATTGCAAAAATGCAATCAAAGAAAAAAATTGATGTTACTTGTCAGATAATTACTTGTATTGCAGATGATTCAAATACTGCAATTGATCGTGCAAAAAAAACACTGGCATTTTATATATCTGTAGGTAAAATATATCGAGAGTTTTTAGCAAATAATGGTTTCAAAAATGAAACATCTAACATATTTGATGAATTTCAAAAATCAGGACTAAAATCAAATCATGAATTTGTTACAGATACCATGTTAGAATCACTTTGTATAGCAGGTACTCCAGATGAATGTAAAAAACAATTTCAAAATTTTTGCAATACTGGAGTTGATTTACCAATTATTCAATTTAACCCAGTTGGAGATATTACTGAATCTTTTGAGTTGTTAAAAAAAACATTTTTGGATAATTAAAATGACTAAAGTAGGAATTGCAGCATATGGAATTACCCCATTTACCAAAGATGATCAAAAGATAGAATCCGTTTTATTCAAATCTGCAAAAAATCTCTTTGAAAATAATCCTAAAATTAATAAAAAAGACATTGATGCTGTTCTAGTTTCTACAAATAATAATTCTAAATACCTCTCCCCAATTTTATCTGAAATGCTTGGAATGCAGCCAAAAATTGCTCATTCTATAGAAAGTCTATGTAATTCAGGCACAAATTCAATAGTTTCAGCATATTCCTACATCGCATCTGGTCTTGCAGATGTGGTTCTTGTTACGGGGGCTGAAAGATACGATAGTCCTGGACAAATATTAGAATGGGATGATTCTCGAGGGGAGTTCAAACATCCAATATTTTGGGCATCCATTTTTTCTAAATCATATAAACGTGAATTTTCAATTTCAGATGAACAACTAGCACTAGTTTCAGTAAAGAATCATAAACAAGCAAAAGAGAATCCTAATGCACTATCTTCTCAAATTTTTACAATACAAGATGTAATGAATTCTAAAAAACTAACAGATGATCTTAAAGTATTGGATTGTTCTAGACCATGCACAGGTAGTGCATCAATTATTCTTACATCTGAAGAAATGACAAAAAAAATCACAGACACCCCAATATGGATTACTGGTATTGGTCAAAAAACAACTTCAGCAGGATTTACAAAAAATACTTCATTTAGCTCAATGGAGTCAACTAGACAAGCAGGACACACTGCATTAAAAATGGCAAATCATGATACAAAAAACATTGATGTTGCAGAAATACATGATGCATTTTCTGTTTGTGAACCAATGGCATTGGAATCATTAGGTTTTTCTAAATCAGGTCAGGGAATTAGTATGATTCAAGAACTTTATGAGACAAATGATTTTAAAATAAATCCTAGAGGGGGACTAATTGGAGCTGGGCATCCTCTTGGTGCAACAGGTATAGCTCAAACTATAGAAATTACACAACAACTTCAATCAAATGCAGGTAATAGACAAGTCGATAGTGCAAAAATTGGACTGGTTCATAACATGTCTGCAGCAGCTACATCTTCAACTGTGTTGGTTTTAGAAAAATGAGTTTCGAATCAGAGTTATCTCAAGGGAAATTCTGCATTCCTGAATGCACTGTTTGTAAAAAAATTATTTGGCCTCCAATGGAATTTTGTAATCATTGCTTTGGTCTAGTTTCTCTAAAAAACAGAGATATTGAAGGTAAAATCATCGAGTTTTCAAGGCAAAATGAGGATTATTTTTGTGTAGTAGAGTTTGAAAATACTATCAAAATAATGGCAAAAATTCAACAAACTCCAAAAATAGGACAAACAGTTAAAATTTCAAAATGTGGGATTTCTAATGGTAATTATTTTTTCTATGTTAATTGAATTTTGTATAGATATATGGTGTTTCAATTGTTTGATCAAAAGTCCAAACAGTAGGCAATGAAACTGTATCAACTACAGTCAGATTATGTTTTTCAATAAGTGAGCTCCATCCACCATTGTTTAAGTTAGTTGATAATTCTTTTTTAGAATTAGTTCCAGCAAATACAAGTCCCGTATTATTGCTTAAATCAAAAATAGAATTTATTTTCTCAATAATACTGGTTGCCAAAATATCTCCGCCCATTTGAGCAAGACCGCCAATAAAAAATACAGGATGTCTCAAATGAAGTTTAGAATAATCAAACTCTAATGCATCTTCGCATTTAGGATTAAAGTTTTGGTTTGTTGACTTGGAAATCACTTCTTGTAATTCTACTAGCACATCATCAATCTCAATACTATGTGAAATTAGACCTAATATTTTTCCACAAAAAGCAATTCTACCATCACCAGAACCAATGTCAACTAATTCGTTATATCCTAATTTTTTTGCAATTAATGCCATTACATAAGCAGACATTATCCATGTTGGATAAAATGGCTGACAACTAGAACCATGTTTAATACTATTTAGCCAGTATTGATTGATGTCGCCCTCATAAACAACACATGGAACCCCTGCAATTTTTTCTTCAAATGAATTAAAGTATATGGGATTTTTTTGAGCAAATTCATGAAGCATTTGTAAATTATCTACATCTATTGGAAATTCTTTAGAACTAGAAACAGGAATTACCTCTTGAATATGTGCATTTCCAGTATAGTTTTTAGCAAAATCTTGTTTTATTATAACTAAGTTTTTGACTAGTTCATCAAACATGATTTATATAAAATAAACGGGTTTGATAAACTCACTGTAGTCTATTACGATTTATCCCGTAAAAGAAATACAAGTTCTTGTTCAACTTTTTTTATTTGATCAATAGTTGTGGTTTTCAATTTCTCAATATTCTCAATTTCTTTTTCTGAGGTATCACTTACTAATTGAAAATCAAGATGTTTTAATGTATTTAGATAAAAATCTCGCTACTCTAATAATTTTTCAATTATAATCTCAGACAATAATTTCTCTACAAAAATAAGAGTTTTATGGTTTTTACTCAATTCTAAAATTAATTAATCAGATAAATAACAAGCACAAATCCTTCAAATTTTTTACTGTAAAAATGACTTGGATCTTACATTTTATTGAGTTATTATGTAATTACCTGCTTTACTATATCTAATATAGAAAACAATATGCCATTGAAAACAAAAGAAGGCTCTTTGACAATTACAAAACAAAAGATGGATACTAAAACTAATCATAAAAATGCAGCCAGAACTCGTCGACAGAGGGGGTATCAATGGGAAGATACTCTGGTGAAACGATTCAATAGTGTAAAACAATGGAAAGCATTTAGATTAGGCTCTCCAAGTATTGCACTACCTGACATATTGGCAGTAAATACCAAAGAGAATACAATATACACTATAGAGGCAAAGTCTGGAACTAGCACATCTCTTCCAGTTCCAGCAGATCAAATTGAACGATGTCTAGAGTGGATAAAGACATTTGATATTTACAAAAAAAGAAATGTGCTTCTGGCATTCAAATTTCTTTCAAAGAAAAGAATAGACATAGGGAAATATGAAAGCCGAGAATTACGAGAATTTTACAAGATTTGGGATGAATCTCTAGACATCACAGATTGTGTCTGTACGTATGAGGGGAAGTTTTTTGCAAAAATAGATGGTACACGAAAAGAACTTTTTCTCAAGGAATGTATGATGCCATTTAAGACAAAACAAAGAAACAGTGTTTAACTTGGTTTAATTTTCAAATCATTTTTTAAGGATAAAATGCATGTAGGTATAGTGTCAGAAGAAAATACAGATATTGAATCAACTAAGATAAAGTCAGAATCACTATTAGAGACAGTTTCTGATGCAGAAGTCAATTCAAGAATTAGTTTCGAGGAATTTACGGATGAAAGAACACTGATCAGTCAGGATACTTTTGGAACCAAACAAATGAAGATTAAAGTGATTGAAGTATCTGATGAAACGCCTCCATCAAAATGGAAGTTTGGAGACCGTGTGAAAGTAACAAAAATTCTTGTAACAATTAAGCATCTTACAACTCAACAAGTAGAAGAATCTGAATTTAATATTGAATCCATTGAAAGAGAGTTAGCTGAAAAAAGGCACTATACTTCAACAAACAGGTGGATTCCTACAGAGTATATTAAAAATGGGTATGTTGTAGGTTCGCATCACACTAGATTAATCAGTGATGCTTCAGCATTAGATTATATTGTATTTTGATCAAACACTGCATCTAACATTCAAGATTTATCTCTGAAAAACATTATAAACAAAAGATTTGAAAAATATGTATGAGTTCAAAAGAATTTGAGGTAAATGGAACTGATTACAAAATTGTATTAACAGAGCAAGTAATTGGTTATGTAAATAATCTCAAAGAACTCTATAATGCAACATTTGAAGATCCTGAAAGCTTTGAGGATGTTAGTGCAGAGATCTCAAATACGATTAATGAAATTGCAGGTACTGTAGAACCTCCTGTAGAGGACAGTGATCTAGATGGAATTATTCAAGAAATTATCAAAGCAGTAGAAACAAAGGCACACGCAATTGAAAAACTACTAGAAGAAAAAGAAACACCTAAGAAAAAATCAAAATCTAAAAAATAATCTCATTTGACCTTAAACTCATAAAAAATTGGGTTATACATTATATTCCAAATACCGTAACTAGTAGTATGTCTGGAAGCTGTGAATGTGGAATTTGCGGGCATCCTAGTGAATCAGAATGTCTTGAAAAAGAATGTAAATGTTGTTTGAATTTTCATGAAAGATCAGGCCCCAAACGAAAATAAATATTTTAAATTAATTATCTTTATTGTAGCAACTGCATTTTTTTGAAATGTGTTTTGAGCATCCAAATAATTTATGATCTTTACATCCACATAATACACATTTTTTTCCATCAGTCATATCTTTGTAATTAATTCTTTAATGTCATCCATCATTTTTCTCTCTTCTAATGCTTCTAATATTTTCAATCTCATATTTTTTACTCTACTAACATCGTTAGAATACAAGGGGGCCATAGTTTCAATTTCTTGTTCAA
Source organism: Thaumarchaeota archaeon casp-thauma3 (assembly GCA_001510275.1). GTDB lineage: Archaea > Thermoproteota > Nitrososphaeria > Nitrososphaerales > Nitrosopumilaceae > Nitrosopumilus. The sequence goes on along the minus strand of LFEY01000028.1, from coordinate 5,701 downwards.
AATAATAATTATCCAAATAATGTTGAAATTTAGATTTTACTGTCTTAAAATCAGATGAAATGATTTTATCTGCATCAAATTTTTTTAATACAACTTTTAAAAACCCGTTAATTTTCAACATTTCTAGCTTGATAACATTAAGATCATTAGGTTTATCATTAATTTCTTTAAGATTGCTGTAAGAACCCAACACCTGAGTGAGTATGTTTTTTAGATGTTCATTATATGTGACCACAGTTATTTTTCAGATTAAGCCAATCTAAAGTTTAGGAAAAATAGCTTGACTTGTGTAAAATTTACACATTTGCTTTAAATTATCACCAATTGACTGTAATGACAATGCAAGATGACGCTTATCTCAAGTGTATTGATCCACAATGTGCTTTAGAATATCCAATTGAGAGTGCAAATGTACAATGTGAGAAGGGACACATGTTAGACGTCAAATATAAGAACACACCATCTGAGGATCTCAAAGAACTTTTTGCTAAAAGAGGTAGAATGGATGAAAATATTATCTTTAATGAAAGTGGAGTATGGCGATTTCGGGAATTACTTAACTTTTGTAAAATCGACACTTTCAATGTTGAAGAATGTTCAAAATACCTAGTATCATTAGATGGGGCTGAAGGACGACAGTCTAAACCATACCATATGTCAAAGGTTGCTGAATTTGTAGGTATTTCGACTGATAATTTTTGGTTACAGCCAGAAGGCTACAATCCAAGTGGGTCTTTCAAAGATAACGGTATGGCAACTGCGGTAACTCATGCTAAACTAATTCATGCCAAGAAAATTGTTTGTGCATCTACTGGAAATACATCTGCATCTGCAGGAATGTTTGCAGCAAATGAAGGAATAGATTGTGATGTATACATTCCAGCAGGACAAATTGCTCCTGGAAAACTAAGTCAAGCATATCAGTTTGGCGCACAAATAGTTGAAGTAGACGGAAATTTTGATGATGCATTAAAACAATCATTAGATGATGCACAAAAATTTGGAGGATATACGGTAAACTCGATTAATCCATTTAGAATTGAAGGACAAAAAACAATTCCATTTAGAGCATTAGAATATTTGAAATGGGATGCACCTGATTGGATTGTTTATCCTGGGGGGGCACTAGGAAATACATCGAGTTGTGGAAAAGCATTAATGGAATTATACGAATGGGGTTGGATTAAAAAAATTCCAAGAATTGCAGTCATAAACTCTGAAGGTGCAAGTACATTATCTGATTTGTATAATGGCGAATTTGAAGGTGAAGAACTCAGATGGAATAAAGGCACCCCCAACATTGAATTAATTTCCAGATATTATGATCATCTAGATAAAGAAGGAATACGACCAAAAACCAAAGCTACTGCAATCCAAATTGCTAGACCTGCAAATATCTTAAAAGCATTACGGGCATTAGAATTTACAAAGGGTGTAGTAACTACTGTTGCAGACTCTGAAATGCTTGATGGGATGTCAGTTGTTGGTCTTAACGGGTTTGATTGTGAGATGGCATCAGGGGCAACCGTTGTAGGAATTAAGAAATTAATCAGTAAAGGCATAATCAAAAAAGATGACGTAGTTGTTGGAATTCTCACAGGTCGTCAAAAAGATGCAATGCTTCCTGTAGAATATCATCGAAATCCTGAAAACAAATTTGCAATACCTCCAAAAAATTAGCCTCGATATTTAGACTCAATTAATTTAGAATAAATTTAACATCTTAAGAGTTAAATTCCAGTTTTACGAATTAATTATAACCAAATAATGGGGTACAATATATAAAATGAATAACCTTTGTAGGTGTTTTGACTTCTATTTCTGGAGAACTATATGGTAGAACTTTGGATTGAAATTGTCATATTAGCAATTCTTATAGGATTGTCCGGATTTTTCAGCGGTTTAGAAGTGGCTCTAGTTGGAACGAGAAATTCAAAAGTAAATCAATTACGAAAACAAAAAGTAAAAGGCTCTGAAGCCCTCTACAAACTAAAACATAATCCAGGGTGGATGATGTCCAGTGTAAATCTTGGAAATAATCTTGTAAATGTTGGTTCATCAGCATTTGCTACAAGTATTGCAATGAGACTTTTTGGAAATGATGGATTAGCAATAGCAGTTGGAGTTATGACCTTTTTAATTCTAGTTTTTGGTGAAATTACTCCAAAAACATATTGTAATGCAAATTCAACAAAGATTGCACTACGATTTGCATCAGTATTACTTGTGTTTAGTTATGCATTTTGGCCAGTTGTAAAACTATTTGAAATTATCACAAGAGCTATAGTAAACTTGACTGGAAGTAGCCATCATGCACCTCTAATTACTGAAGAGGAAATCAAAGGAATTGTAGAACAGGGTTTGGCTGACAAAGCATTAGAAAAAGATGAAAGTGATCTTGTTCATAGTGCATTGGAATTTGATGATACAGTAATTCGGACCATTATGACTCCAAGAACAAAGATGGTTACTCTACCTGCAAAAATGCTATTGTTTGAAGCATTGCCGTTAATTAATCAGAATGTACATTCAAGAATCCCAATTTTTGGAGAGACAAATGACGACATTGTTGGGTTTATTCATGTTAAAGATGTTCTAAAGGAATTAGAAGCAAATAATAAAATGAAAACATTGAAGCAGATTTCAAGAGATCCTGTATTTGTATCTCAAGAAAAAATGGTAAGTTCATTACTAAAAGAGATGAAGGGCAGGAAAACACATCTTGCAATAGTAATAGATGAGCATGGTGGTGTTGAGGGATTAGTCACATTAGAAGATCTTATTGAAGAGATAATTGGAGATATTGAAGATGAAACAGATGCATCTCCAAAAGCAGATCATTATGTAATTGATAAAGATACAATTGAAACAAACGGTGAGATTGAAATAGAAAAAATCAACAGTATTTTCAAATCAGAATTGCCTGAAGGTGATGACTATAGTACTTTAAACGGTCTACTCCATGAACGATTGCAAGATATACCTCAAGAGGGAGACAAATTAGAAATTGACAATATTAGAATTATAGTTGAAAAAGTTACAAAAAACATTCCTGAAAAAATCAGAATAGAAAGGATTAAAAAATAAAACTATTTTTTAGCAAAGTGTTCCTCTAGTTTTTTCTTTTTTTCATTCATATGAAAAATTGATTCTGTATGTTCAAATGCATCATCATATGATTTTCCAAATAACATTGCTTGCATTAACATGTGATTTTCAGGAATTACAATTCCTGTTTGGTCATCAGAGTACATCAGTTGAACTGTATCTCCTATTGAAGTAGTCATGTTAGCATGAATGTGGATCATGTTTGTATCTGTAAAATTAAAATTCATGCTTTGAGCATAATCTCTAACATCACGGGTACCCTTTGCAGTCCATAATGTGGCAACACCGAATTCATTTGTAAAAATTTCATGGATTTCAGAAGGTTTTGGTGCTGTATCCTTGAATCTAATATCCATTATGTGCAAATGCATTTGTCTTGTTGGAACTTTTATTGCTCGGACATAAAGAGGCACATCTTTTCCAAAATACATCTTAACATCATCACCATGATGAGGTTTTTCTGTCATCTCTATAGTGTCTAAAAGTTCCTTGTTTGTTTGTTCAATATCTGCCCATCTTCTAACAAGAGTTACATCAAAGCGAATCAATCGGTCTCCAAACTTTTCACGTAATGGTTCTAAAATTCGTCCCATTCCAGTTACATTACAACTACCTTGCATGACATGACTTTTACCTAATGCTTTGTCATAATTTGCCCTGGAGTTAAACAGGAGATCTGAAACTGCTTCAGGCCCTACAGTGGACTCTCCACCTTGATAAATGGCCTGGATATTTTTTGGTTCATAAAGATTTTTTTTGTTTTTGTAACCATGCCCTTCCGGGGCAGCATCAATTACCAAATCACACTCATCAAGGGCAGACTCTATACTGCCAGCAATTTTATAATTTGAAAAATCATCTAATTTTATTTCAGGCACATAGACATTAAGACCTCTAGAAGTAGCAATCTCTACTTTATCATCAGGGGAGTACTTGCCAACACCAAACAGTATAATTTCTGGATCATCTTTAAGAAAAGAAGTAATCCTACTGCCAATAGAGCCATAACCATTAACAAAAACTTTCTTCATAAATCATGTATGGCTAGCCCATTTATTTAGATTAGTTTGAAATAATTTTACTTAAAAAAATAGACTGAGAGAGAAATTCTGATGATGGATTTACATATAATAACAAAATAGACAATAATTATAATAAAAATTGGAAAAAAATTCTCTGATCACCTCACTAACAGAAGCAATAGATCAATCAAAGGGAGATTTGGGACGAAATCAATATCTTCTAAAAAGAATCAAAGAAAACAAAGAGATCTTTAATTCAGATAAACAATATCTTGAAAGAATTTTAGACTTAAAAATTCCAGGTAAAATAGAGGCTCAAGTCCAAAAAAAAGATGAACCAGTTTTTCGAAATCCTAACTTAATAAAATGTGCTACATGTGACAAAGAAATAAAGTTGGAGGAAAAATCATCTAGACATAGAAATGTTTGGCATCATGAAACTTGTTACAAAGTAATTCCTCAAAACAAGTATGAACAAAAAGAAATTAAATTTGAAAAAGATCAAGGAAATATAATTTTAGAAAATATTCAGTTAGAAACAACACATGAAGAAAAACCAATTATCGAGGAACCAATTTCAGAGCACAGACAAACTAAAAAGGTAAAACAAGATCCAGTTTTATTTTTACTTGCTGGAACAATATTGGCTTTTCTATTTACTGCAGCATATCTGTTAATTGGAAGCTTTAGTGTGGTTGCAATGTTTCTTGGAGGTGTATTAGTAATGTATCAATTAATAGATTCTAAAAAATGGAGTAAGCCAAAATATAGAAATATTAAACGAGCACCGGCAATATTCCCAATGTTTATGTTATTCTTGCCATTTGGCTTGGCAGGAGTTCTTGCAATTGAAGGGTATACTGCATGGGAGTCAGCATATAGGGCAGTCATATTATGGGGATTAACATTAGTTTTTTGGAGCACTCTACTTATGATTCCATTATCAGTGTATAGTAAAAATAAAGAATTTCAAGTTCCAACTTCACCACATACCCCAATGGTTACCATCCTTATTCCAGCATACAATGAAGAAAAAGTAATTGCAAATACAATAGAAAGTACACTTGAAATTAATTATCCAAATAAAGATATTATTGTAATTGATGATGGTAGTAAAGATAACACATTACAGATTGCAAAAAGATACCAAGACAAAGGAGTCAAAGTGTTAACTAAACCAAATGGTGGAAAGGCAACTGCACCCGTATCACAGATAAGAATTTTTGAGTAGCCCAACTTTCCCAAATAATTCTTCAATAGCATTCCAATAGCGGGACTATCCTCTACAATCAAAATATCCTCTTCATGAATCATTATAGTTTTCACATTAAAGACTGAAATAAAAATTATTTATAAAATAACTATAGTTTAGTTTAGCTTATGAGATGAATTTTTACACCATTATGACTAGATTTGACATTTTCCCAAATTTGAGAGATTTAAGAGGAATAGTTCCAAATTTTAGAATTAACTATTATCCGATTTTCTAAGATAAGACAATAAAAAAAACAGAGTATAAAATTGAGATATTATAAAATTATTTTATTAATCATAATTCATGAGTTGAAAAA
>LFEY01000027.1 GCA_001510275.1 Thaumarchaeota archaeon casp-thauma3 | reverse complement strand
GTTATACGATCATGTCGAGGTTCATTCTGATATTGAAAGAAATCAGGAAATTATGGACCAAAAGAAAAAAAACAGTCAAAAAAAATTAAAGAGTTAAGCCTAAATTAAAAAAAATAGAGTAAAAGTTAGAATTTATCAAGTTCAGGAGCGGATATAACAATCCGGATTATAAATGGATATGGATTGGGTTGAGACATTATTAAAAAAATCATGCGATAATACACTAACAAAAGGAGAAGTACTTCATAGTCTTTTTCACATGATTGAAGTAAATGAAAATACATTAAATCAAATTCAAACAGACAAAAGAGATTTTGGTCCAGAACTTGAAGAGTTAAAACAAACAGAAATCAGAGATTTAGATTTTCATTTGAAATATTATAGAGGTCTAGTAAATTTCATTAATTTATTTCCAGAAAATAAAATTATTCAAAAATAATTAATTATCCCATACAACGGTATAAGACACAAAAGTTCTAGGTATAGATCTTTTCTTTTGTATTCCCCATTCTTCTGGCGTATGACCTGAATTGAGTTCGGATAAATCACCCCACTTGAATTTAGATAATTTTGCAGTTTTCATGAACTAACACCAAAAAACAGGGTTATAACAAATCAGTTTGCAGTGCAAGACTAATTATGATCTTAATTTATTAAATGTTAAGTTATACTCTAATTGTTTTGTTAGATTTTGACCAAAATTTGTTTGCTCATCATATTCATGATTTCTATTAGATAAAACTAGTTCTAGTTTTTCAACTTCTTCTGCAATTATTTTACCAGAATCTTCTTTTGCAAGCTGCTTTCTTTGTTCATTATTTTTACCCCTTGTAGGAAATCGTTTTCCATGAAATTTATTTTGTAATTCTTTTAGATTTTCACGTTTGATTAATTCAGCTAGATCAAAATGTCCTTGCTCATGTTTTAGCAAATCATCACTAGTATGTGAAATTCTAACCCAAGATAAGATGGGGTGAAATTCAACGGAGAGTTGAATATTCTCAATAAAAAATAAAACTTGATCTTTTATTTCATCAGAATTTACAGTCCACGTATACCGATATTTTGTGACACCATGAGAGTCCTCAAATACTGCAGGATTTGATTCGGCTTTAAAATCAGACCAAGTAAGAAAAGAGTTCTTTTCCCAAACTATAACCTCATTCTCAACCATGATCTTTTGTATTCATCATGAGAATAAAATTATTGAGATTTTTAATTATTGTAAAAATAAGTCATTTGATCATATTCAATTCACACCTAAATGATATTTTGAATAAAAACACAGGCTCAATTTTTCTAAATTAATCCAGACTAGTTTTTTCAACCCTTTTTGATCAAATATCAAGACATGTTTTATTTTAAGAATTTTTGATGATACTAGATATTACAAAAATTGGAAACAAGATCGGTTGCTAGTTTGATATCTGTCCGTAACTCCCAAAGAGTCGATGCAATAAGATATCAACTTGCTTGTTTTCCTCATTTTAAACTATTAATTTTAGATAATTTTACTAAATCTTGATGAACATGAAATTTTACATCACCATGGGGATTTCAATAATAGCCTTAGCTATTGGATTTACTATATTGTTTGGATAATTCATCGCTTAGCAATAATCTAACACGGATGAGAATTTAACAAATAATCAGATTTTTCAGATTCAGAATACAATTCTGTATTGTTTTTTAATAATTCAAAAATATTTTGAAATGCAGAGCACTTTTTATCAACTGAAAAAAGTTCCTCGCAATTAGGGCACTGAATTACAGTATGAGCCCCCCAATCACATTCTACATCCTCAATGATTTCAAAAATTATATCATCATTACAAATACATTGTAATTTATTTTTGAATATAGTGATATTCATATCAAAAAAAATCAAAAAATGAAATATATATTGTTACTAATTTAGACAAATAATTACAATGACAATATGTCCTACTTGCAAACTTGCAATGGAATCTCATTCAACAACAGAATTAATGGAATGTTGTATGAAGCAGGTGGGAGATGAATTTACAGAAGAACAGCCAGACATTTGCCCTAGTTGTAAACATGAAATCAAAAAGCACTCTAGCAAAGAACTTGCTGAATGTACATTAGAATTTCTAAAATCAGGAATCAATGATTAACTCAAGATAGGATTAAACTATAGTCAAATCATCAATATTCATTGGATCAAATAACAAGAAAAACAATAGCCAATTTTTCACCAATGTGGACTAACAAACAGGTATGGGAATTTGATCAAATAAATGAAAATTTGAGATTTGATGCATTGTACGTAGAACCAGGAAATTATGAAAAAGGAGCCTGGAACTCAAAACTAGGATTTCCTGATTCAGATATCAGAGATATGATAAAGAGGATTATTGACTATTTTGAGGATGATTATGAATTATGGATTGCAAGTAAGGGGCAAGGCAAATTAGAGCAAAAACATGTGCCATATCTCATGGCAGTAATGGTAGATGCCATGATTGATGAAGAAATTTGCCTCAACTTTAGAATTGAGAATGATTGTCTGGTAATATCATTAGATAAAAATGCAGATGTAATTGATTGCAAAGAATTCTTTGAGGAATTTTATCATTTAGCTACGGGTTTTAATTATGATGTAGATACTGGAATTCCAGATGATGAGACAGAAGCTGAAATGTATCTTATACGATTGCAAGAAGAATTTGATGAAAAAATGAAATTAAAACTTGGGGATAAGTACTTGACTGAAAATAACGATCCTGACACATTGCATGCCAAATGATTTAGCTAAAATACTAGAAAATATTAGTAAAAAAGATTGTCAGAAAGAAAACCATTTCGTAGATTCAAAAAAAGAGAACCATCTCTACCAATAGAAGAAAAAATTAAAGAGTTCATTATAAGAAATTCAAAAAATGGATTTTTCACCAAAGTTTTAACAATTCCATATAAATTTGAAATTTCAGAAAGCAGAGCATGGGATATTGTAGGGGAGATACTATCTGATGGCTCATTAGAATCAATCCATGATGAAAAGACAGGAGAGATGAAACTTTGTGAAGCTGGAGAAACATACCATATTTTGGATTTAGAAAGAAAGAGAAGAAGAGAGAAATATAATTCATTTAATAAAAAACCCAAACCAAAAGACACGAGCAAATAATGGATAATGATGAAAATTACCCCGTACAATGCCATCCTGTAATTAAACCAAAAAAGAAAAAATCAGCGAAATCAAAAAATGAAACAATGTAAAATATGAGGAGTTCCACTTGGAAAAGAACCAACTACAGATGAATTAGATAAACACTGGAAGAAGCACCACAATTGGCATTGGGAATCAAATAAAGAAAAAACACCTGAAGAAGCACTATTGAAAAAACAATAACTAACGTCTTGGAGTAGTAGTCCTTTATAGCATGCCGAGACTACTAAACGAAGACGCTAAAAGTATGTCAGGCTCAAGATATAAAAGAATTAATCTCATTTTTCAAACATTTGTTTGATTCAGATAAAAAAATCAGTTAATTGTTGGAATTACATTATGAAAATTATTTTTCACCTAAAGGCTACAAAAAAATTGACTCTTGTTTTGTAATAGAAAATTTGCAATTAGATTCAATGTCAACAATACTTGCATATGATATCAAGGCACGAAAAAAAGTGGCCATGCAAAATCCACAACCATATCTTATGAAAAATGGCTCGTGGGCATTAAAAGGAACTAGCGCCGAAACAGGTATTTCACTATTTAGAATAGTTGGAAAGAATAAACCTATAATCGAAGAAGATAATCAGATTCACAAAATTGCACCAACAAAGGGCATTGCAGGATTCGTACGTAATCTTGTTTTTGGTCGAAATTGTGAATGTGGAAAACACTGCTAGTCTCTATTTTTTTATTTAATTCGAAAGCATTAATTTAACAATTTCTTTGATGTAATACATGTCGTATGAAATTAATTGGCATAAAGATTTTTTTGGACTTTCATGGGCATATGAAAAAGATAGATTAGTAGTTTCAATGGTATATGAGGATAAAAAAGAGGCAATTGTTATTGCTAAAGAAATAGAAGAGTGGAGTGATAAATTCACTAGATTAACTATTATTGAAAAAGATGATGACGAGTTTGCAATTTGTTGTTATCAAGATCCACAAGTATCAAAAAGTAGCAATCATGTTGGATTATTTCGAACAGGAATGAGACAAAGTAGCGGATATGAACAAGCAAAACCAATGATTGAAGAAAAACCACCGCTCTTACAAATTGCATATGCTGCAGACATTAGAGACATGAAGACATATGAGCAAATTTCTAGACTAGTTCCAATGAGAAAATGCAGAATTATTTCTGAAAAAGATTTAAAAAAACAAGAATTTTTTTATGAAAAAACTGCAAATTCCCAAGAAAAATAAGTCTGGGAATTTTTCATACGTGATAATTTGAGGATCCCTTAAGTAATATTTTGCAGTAATAGATATGATGGATTTTAAGAATCTCTTAAAGAGAATAATGGATTCAGACCCAAACATCAGACACAGTATAGTTTCTGATGTTGAAGGAAACATACTTGCTACAAGTCATCGAGAGGGAATTACAAATTATCTAACTCCAGAAGAGACTGAAGCCTCACTAAAAAGATCTGCTAGTGCATGGAAAGCAAGAAAAGAGGTGAGTCCAAAAATTGGAAAAGGATTGTATGCAGTAGCAGCATATGAAAAGATTACAAGAATAACTTTCCCCCTAGGAGATGAGAATCTAATCTTTGTTAGTATGGGTTCAGATACTGTACGAATGGACCTTCATGAAGGAGGCCAAAAACAGATAGTAGAGCATGTGCTAAACATATTGAGTGGCGACCCAACAAAAGCATAGTATAAGGTTCTAAAAATTGTCAATGCTAAAGCACACTAAAGAATGCAAATACAGAAACGATAACGATATGCCGCATAGTAACTGCTATTGTATGTGTCACAAAATAATCATGACAGAGTCTGGGAAAATGGAATCAAGAACTTTTTGATTCTTTAGGATCAAAATTATCTATAATTTCAGTTACTGTATCAATGATTGTAATTTTGATTTGATCTTTTGACATTCCAGAGCTAGTCATTAATTTCATTTGATCAAGTAAAGCAAAATGCACTCTTCCTTGAAGATAATCTACAATAGAATAGCCATTTTTTGGGAATTCAGTTACAAATTGGTCAGATTCAAAAGAATCAGTTTCAGTCATGAAATACCTAGGCACTTAGTAATGTATGACCAAGGCTTATCATTATACATTGAGAATGAATTTGTTCTTCAGTTACATATCCACAATTGTGACAAAAGAATTGATTTGCTTGAGAACAGATTTTACAATTCTTGTTTACTTCTAATCCTTCTCCACATTGTCTACATGAATTATCTTTCATGTTTATCATGTATTAGATTATGGATTTAAACAGCTTGAAAATTAGATGTAACTAATTAGCTGGGTCTAATTTTTTGCGAGGCTAAAATGATTGATATATACAATGAAATACCAAGTAAATTAATAAAAAATATGGTAGTCTTTATCATTATTCCCTTAACAGTAGTTGCTATTGCAGGAATTGTTGCCTATTTACTATATCGTTTTGTAATTAATGATTATGTCTGTAACAAATCAGTTAATGATACACTTCGAGAATTCAAAATTAAAAAAACCCAATATCAAATCATTAAAGAATATAATGAAATCAAGGGAGAAAAAATGTCAGAAAAAGAAATTATTCATCTACAAAAACACTACAGACAACATGAGCCAGAACAATTTCTTGCAATGTATGACACAATTAGAGACAAATCAGATACTAGTAATTTAAAATAAAATTAATTATTTTTCTGTAGGTATTGAAATAAATGGTGTTCCGCCTTCACCAACTACTAGTGGTAATTTTCCATCCCATCTTTGTATTTCTAGCCATTCCAAATAGTGAGGATTGTTTGCTAGTGCTTCATTAATAATTCTAATTGCTGCAGCTTCTCCATTGGCTTCTGCAATGTTTGCTGCTGCAATACCTTCTGCCTCTGCTGCATGTTGTCTTGCCTCTACTTCAATTCTTCTAAGATCATTTTCTGCTTGAAGCGCTTTTTGTTCTGCTTCTACTTTATCTTCAATGGCTCGTGCAAATAAATCTGAGAATTGAAAGTCTGTAATTGAGACGACTTCAGTAAGTATATTAAATGCATTCAGACGAATGGTAATTTCTGATTCAATGTCAGACTTTACAAGGGGTCTTTTTGTGATTAATTCTTCTGCATTATACTTTGCAGTTACTTGTTTAACAACTTCTTCTATTGCTGGTTGAATAATTCTATTCTCATAATCAAGACCAACTTGTTTATACAAGCGATGAACTGACTCTGGAGATGGTTGATAGTTGACTGTTACTGCAGTAGATACAGTCTGAAGATCTTTAGAAGCTGAAGATGTAGATTTTACATATTTTAGTGTTCTGACTTCCATATTCACCACACTATCTTGAAATGGCACTACAAAGTGTAGTCCTTCATCTAGTGGTGGAACTGATGTATCAACTGCACTCCAATGTAACAAAACACCTCGATGTCCTGCATCTACAATTTGTACTGCAGATGCAGTTACTACTCCAATTACAATTAATAGTATAATCCCAATTAAAACTGCTTTTGCAGCTCCCATATTCACATTAATTTTTGGGCTTTCGTATCTTGACATGTTACAAAATAATGAGGTTAATTGCCATAATTATACCATCGGTATTTGGATTTTATTCCACGGAAAAAAAGTCAGTCTCCTTTGCTTTGGAGACTTTGTTAATGTGTTAAACTAGTTTATGTGAGCATTTGGGCTCTTCCAGCTAACACCGCGAGATGTCTCTGACTCAATGAAATGATTAAGAACGGTGTTTATGTTAAAAAACCAGAATAAAAAATAATTACATTTTGGTAAAGAAATGTTTATTATTTTATGCCTAGATTAATTGCGATCAAAATTAGTATGAACTTAATTCTTTGATTAATGCTAGATAATCTATGAGTGATAATCCAACTGAAATTAATTCTGTATTTTGGAATGAAGCAAAAAAATCATGGGATCATAAAATGATCAAAGTTGAAGAATACCATGGGTTTGTAGAATGTCAGCAATGTCGTAGACCATTATCACATAATATCAAATCAGATGGAGAGTTCAAAGTAGTTTATGTAGAATGTGGATGCTCTAAGAGATAATTACAGATTTTATTTTTCTTCAGTATCATCTGCTCTATCTCGGACTTTTTTGAGAATACAGTATTTACTTAGGTTTTTGAGAAATCCCATGAATGTTCTATATTATTTGGGTTATTTTAATTGGATGATTGTAAAAAAAGACTTTTTGTTAAGATAGAATTAGGATTAATGTGAAAAAAGATCTAATCATTGGAATAGGAGTTGGCATTCCAGTACTAATTATCATGGTGTTAATTGGTGGTGGAGGGCATGTACCAGAGTTTGAAGATCAACCCCCAATCCATGAATTGCCAGATTCTGATTCCTATGAATTTTCAAATTCAGAGTTTACAGAATTTGGCAAATATGATGTTGAAATTGAATCAGTAAGTTATAGCAATCATCAAGGATTTTTAGCAAAACCTAATTCTTCTGAGAATTTTCCAGGGATTGTCATGATTCATGAATGGTGGGGACTAAATGATAACATCAAAGATACTGCGCAAAAACTTGCATCTCATGGATATGTGGTATTAGCAGTTGACTTGTTTGGGGATGTTGCAACTGATGCTCAAAAGGCATCCCAGATGATCTCAGAATTTGATCAAGCTAGTGGAATTATTAACATGAATAGTGCAGTGGAATATTTGCATAATCATTCAGTTGAAAAAGTAGGTTCCATTGGATGGTGCTTTGGAGGAGGACAATCATTGAATTTGGCTCTAAATAGTGATCTTGATGCATCTGTGATTTATTATGGAAAATTAGTAACTGATTCAGATGAACTATCAAAGATTGACTGGCCAGTACTTGGAATTTTTGCAGAACTTGACAAAGGAATTCCAGTATCACAAGTAAGTGAATTTGAAAAAGTGTTGAATCAGCTGAAAATTAATAATGAGATTATAGTATATCCTGGAGTAGACCATGCCTTTGCAAATCCTACTGGTGAGAGATATGCACCTATAGAAACTGCAGATGCATGGAGTAAAACTTTGAGATTTTTTAATGAGAATCTGAAGTGAAATGAAAAAAGAGTTTAGCACCCATGGTTTTGGATCCATGGTAACTATGCAGAACTAGGCAGTTTTTTGTAAAAATCTCAATCTAGTATAAAAGAACAATTAGTAATTTGGAACTATTCCGATATAATATTAGTTTTCTTATGCCAGTATGTTCTATAGAATGTATGGCACTAGAAGTAGAATCTAAAAAAGGTGTCCCTGAAGAGAATCGAAATCATCAGGGACAGAATGGCATCTCTCTATTTGGCATCACCAAGATTCTCGATTTTTCTAAGAATTAATACGCAAATATAATTAATAAAATTTTCTAAAATGGCAAAATTTGCCAAAAAATTAATTCTTTTCTGTATTTAGATAATCATCATTTAACTCGAATCATTTAGTTTTGGTTTTTGTTATAGAGTTCGATAATTTCATCTACCACTACATCAGTGTCAGCTTCTTTTTCAGTACTTATAAGAAGTAAATTATCATTACCCAGATAAAAGGAAAAGCGCTTAATCGTATCATATTCAGCCATGCTATATTTTGTTTTACCAAGCATTTTTGCCGTATCTTTACGTGACTTCCAATCAAGAACGGAGAGATTAACCAATTCATTTTCCATATGCTCTGAAAGCAGGCTTTCTAATCCTTCTCTCATTCCTCCTGCAAGACGAACAGCCCATTCATCATAAACGGAAGCAAATCTGATTTTAGGATCTGTTTCTAAAATTTGTGAGCAGAACCTTTCGTAATCCAATAATTGTTCTAGTCATCATAACTATTAGGGGTTTTGTAATGAATAATGAACGTCACAAAATAATACTATTCCATGAGGTAAAGTCTTTGCAGTAATACTATGGCCATCCTGTATTCCCTTACCACAGACATAGCATTCTACTTTACTAACTGAGGATTGTACATTGCCAGATTTTCTTAAAATCTGAAAATCCTGCATGATTGTTTGATTTGTTCCCTGCATGATACACAGTATACGATCATCTAGACTATAAAGGTACCGTACTATACCGTAATTATTCATGCCTGGCAAATAAGATCTTTTAGACAAAAATAGTACGATCAAAGCATTCTCATCAATTTAAATAATAACCTGCCAAAATTTTGTCTATGGGTGGATACATTTGGAAACTCTCAAGCGAAAGTAATACCCCTAGATTTATCTGAAAATCAATTTCAAATTTACAATAAAATTTCAAGAAACTATTCACATTCATTTTTATTTGAATCACTAACTGGTCCTGAAGTACTAGCTGAAACATCAGTAATGGGTTTTGATCCTAAAATAATCCTCAAAGGATATTCAGATAAAGTAGAAATTATTACTAGCCAAGAAACAAAAACCATTCAAACCACAGACCCATTAAAAGAGTTAAAAAAATTACTAGGAAATTCAAATGATCAAAGTTATCGATATCTTGGTGGAGCAGTAGGAGTTGTTAATTATGATGCAATCAGATTAGTGGAAAATATTGCAGATACTCACAATTCTCCACAACCGCTAATGGAGTTTGGAATTTATGATGATGGAATTATTTATGATAATATACACAAGAAATTATTTTACTTTTATCATGATGAGAATAAATTTGATAAATTAATAATGAATGAAGATATATTTGGAGATTTCTACTCTAGTGAAGTTACTCCAAACATGGATGAAACAAAATATTCTGAAATTGTAAACAAGGCAAAAAAATTAATCCATGATGGAGATATATTCCAAGTGGTACTATCTAGGAAATTTGCATTTGATGTTAATGGAGATAATCTAACTTTATACAAAACACTGCGAAACTTAAATCCATCACCATACATGTATCATTTAAAACAAGGCTCCAAAACAATCATTGGAGCATCACCAGAAATGCTAGTTAGAATCACTAATGATAAAGTTGAGACTTTTCCAATTGCTGGAACTAGAAAAATTACAGATAATGAAGAAGAAAATAACAGACTAGCTGAAGAGTTACTCCATGATGAAAAAGAATTAGCAGAGCATACAATGCTAGTTGATTTGGGGCGAAACGATATTGGCAGAGTTTGCAAATACGGAACAGTTCATCCAGAGTCTCTAATGCAGATAAAGCGATTCAGTCATGTTCAGCATATAGTTACTCATGTAGTAGGTAATTTGGCGCCTGAAAAAGACATGTTTGATGCCTTTAAAGCAGTATTTCCAGCTGGAACTGTCTCTGGTGCTCCAAAGGTTAGAGCCATGGAAATTATTGATGATTTAGAGACAGAATCTAGAGGCCCATATGCAGGTGCTGTAGGCTATTTCTCATACAATGGATGCTGTGATTTTGCCATAGCAATTAGAAGTATATTCATTGATGGAGACAAGGGATTTGTACAATCAGGAGCTGGTATAGTTTCAGATTCCATTGCAGAAAATGAATTTAAAGAAACAGAGCACAAAGCAGGGGCAATGCTTCAAGCATTAAAGGATGCAACATCATGAAATTTCTAATCATAGATAATTATGATTCATTTGTGTACAATATAGCACAATACCTTGGAGAGTTAGGTGTAGAATGTGACGTTATTAGAAATGACAAGATCACATTAAATGAAATTAAAGAAAAAAACTATGACGCAATAATTATTTCTCCAGGTCCTGGCACTCCAGAAGAAAAGAAATACTTTGGAGTATGTTCAGATGTAATTACTAACATGGGACCAACTACACCAATTCTTGGAGTATGTCTTGGACATCAAGGAATTATTGCAGCATTTGGTGGCAAAGTTACAAATGCTGGGTGTGTAAGACATGGAAAGACTAGTCCTGTTAATCATACTAATTCAGAATTATTCAAAGATGTAAAGAATCCATTTAGGGCAACTCGATATCATAGTCTAGTTGGAGATAAAACAATAATTCCAGATGTACTAGAAGTTACTGCAATAGCTGCAGACGATGGAGAAGTAATGGCAATAAGACACAAGAAATATCTAATTGAAGGAGTGCAATTTCATCCTGAATCAATAATGACTGAAGATGGAAAAAAGATTCTTGCAAATTTCATAAAACAGGTGGAAGCAAAATGATTTCAGATTTTATTAAAAAACTACAGGAAAAAACTGACTTGACATATGAAGAGATGAACAATGTCATGACAGAGATTCTTTCAGGAAATACAAACATCCAAGAAAATGCAGATTTTCTATCTGCTCTAGCTGAGAAAGGAGAAACTGATGATGAACTATTAGGGATGCTTGATAAAATGCAAGAATTATCTCTGAAAATTGAGCCTAAAAACCAAGGAACCATTATTGATATGTGCGGAACTGGGGGCGATAAACTCCAGACATTTAATGTCTCAACTACAGCATCTTTTGTAGTAGCTGCTGCTGGCGGAATTGTAGCAAAGCATGGTAATCGTTCTAGTTCTGGAGTCTCTGGAAGTGCAGATATTTTTGAATACTTTGGATATGATTTAGAACAAGAACCAGCTGCAATTGCAGATATTTTAGAACAACATAACATCTGTTTTATGTTTGCACAAAAGTTTCATCCAGCAATGAAATATGTCTCTCCTGCAAGAAAACAACTAGGAACAAGAACTGCTTTTAATCTCTTAGGGCCACTATCCAATCCAGCTAGAGTAAAAAATCAACTAATTGGCGTATTTTCAAATGAGTATTTAGATAGATTACCTGCAATTCTAAAAAGAAAAGGTGGAGAAAATATAATGACTGTGCGTTCTGATGATGGAATGGATGAATTCTCTACTAGTGCAGTTAATCGAGTATGCATTTTAAGAAATGATAAAGTGTTGATGAATGCAATTGATCCTGAAGTTGTAGGATTACACAAATCAAAACTAGAAGATATTCAAATTAAAACAAAACAAGATGCGATAGAGTCATTTGTTGGTGTGTTAAATAATACTGCAAATCAGGCAATGATTGAGACTACAGTCCTTAATGCAGCAGGAGGATTAATTGTTGGAAACATTGTAAATAATTTTGAAGAAGGAGTGGAACTAGCACTAAACACAATAAATAATGGAAAAGCATTCAGGCTTTTAGAAGACTTTGTTACTGATGTAGGAGATATTTCAAAATTAGAGGAGTTAGTGGAATGACTGAAAATATTCTAAAGAGATTGGTAAATAATTCTCAAATGGCAATTGATGATGGAGTGTATGATGTAGATGTAAAGCTGCAAAAATCAAGCAAAGACTTTATTCAAATTATTAATACAAATCCTCATCCAACATTACTAACTGAGATAAAATTCGCATCTCCTTCTTTAGGAAAAATTAGAACTCTAACAGACCCTGCTAGTATTGCAAAACAGATGATTTCAGGAGGCTCAAAAGCACTATCAATACTGACTCAGCCCAACCTATTTCATGGATCACCTGAATATTTTATCAAGGTAAGAGAAGCAGTAGATATTCCATTACTAATGAAAGATATCATGATTGATAATATTCAGATAGATACTGCTCAAAAAATTGGGGCTGATTACATATTACTAATTCAGTCACTATTTGATCAAGGATATCTCAAAGAGATTGATGAATTCATTAATTATGCTCACAAAAAAGAATTAAAGATACTGCTAGAAGTTCATACAAAACAAGAATTTGAGAATGCATTAAAGAGTAAAGCTGATCTTATTGGAATTAATAATAGAAATCTTGATACATTAGAAATTGATTTAACAACTACTGAATCAGTTCTAAAAGGATATGAAAAGACTAGACCAATATTATCAGAAAGTGGAATTGAGACTCCTGATGATATTGCATATCTAAAAAAGTGCGGAGCTGATGCATTTCTGATAGGCTCAAGCATTATGAAAAGCGATAATATCGAAGAACAAGTAAGGAAATTGGTGAACACATATTGAAGTATCCTAGTAATGGTAGATTTGGAGAATTTGGTGGCAAGTATATTCCTGAAACTCTGGTTCCAGCAATTGAAGAGTTAGAAGAGAATTATCTAAAATTCAAAAATGATAAAAATTTCAAAAAGGAATTAGATTATTACCTCAAAGTGTATGCAGGACGACCCACACCATTGTATTATGCAAAAAATTTATCAGAAAAACTTGGAGGAGGTAAAATCTATCTTAAACGAGAAGACTTACTCCATGGGGGAGCACACAAAATCAACAATACACTAGGTCAAGCACTTTTAGCAAAGAAGATGAAAAAGAAAAGGATCATTGCAGAAACTGGTGCAGGACAACACGGTGTTGCTACTGCAATGGCGTGTGCTGCTTTGGGATTAAAAGCTGAAGTATACATGGGATACAAAGATACAATTCGTCAAAAGCTAAACGTATTTAGAATGGATTTGCTTGGTTGCAAAGTTCATCCAGTATATTCTGGTTCTAAGACACTAAAAGATGCAATTAATGAAGCAATTCGTGACTGGATTACTAATGTAGAATCAACATATTACCTTCTGGGATCAGCAGTTGGACCGCATCCATACCCTGTAATGGTTAGAGATTTTCAGCGAGTAATTGGTGATGAAATAAAAATGCAAATGAAAAAAATAAACAAAACACCAGATACTGTAATTGCATGTGTTGGTGGAGGATCAAATGCAATTGGAACATTTTATCCACTAGTTGATTCTAATGCAGAAATTATTGGAGTCGAAGCTGCAGGTAAAGGATTAAAATCAAAATTGCATTCAGCAACATTATCAGCTGGAAGCAAAGGAGTACTACATGGTATGATGACATATTTACTTCAAGACAAAGAAGGACAAATTACAGAAACACATAGTATTTCAGCAGGATTAGATTATCCAGGAGTAGGTCCAGAGCATGCTTACTATAAAGATACAAAGAGAATAAAATATCACTCAGCTACTGATGCAGAAGTAATTGACGCATTTCTATTATTAACAAGAGAAGAAGGAATTATTCCAGCACTTGAATCAGCTCATGCAATAGTAGAGGCAATCAAAGTTGCAAAAAAATCAAAGAGATCAGAATCCATAGTTGTAACACTTTCTGGAAGAGGAGATAAAGACGTCGAAGAAGTACAAAATTATTTAAATAAAAATGTCAAGAATTAAGAAAAAGTTTGCCGAACTAAAGGCCAAAAATCAAAAGGCTCTGATATCATACATCATGGTAGGATATCCAAATGAAAAAGATACAGTAAGTATTGTAAGAGGTCTAGTAAAGGGAGGAGCTGATATTATAGAATTAGGATTTCCGTTTTCTGATCCTATAGCTGATGGTCCAGTAATTCAAAATGCAAGTACCATATCACTAAACAAAGGTACCAAAATTTCAAAATTTTTCAATATTGTAAAAAAAATTAGAAAAGAGACAGAGATTCCACTAGTGCTAATGACTTATACTAACATTCTTTATCACAAAGGATATCCAAAATTTATCGCAGAGGCTAAAAAAGCAGGAATTGATGGATTTATCCTTCCTGATATGTCAATTGAGGAATCAAAAGAGTATCTTAAAGCAACAAAAAGTAATGCAGACACAATATTTCTGATATCTCCAAACACTAGTAAAACAAGAATACAAAAGATTGCCAAAGTATCAACTGGATTCTTGTATCTTGTTGCAGTTTATGGCACTACAGGAGTAAAAACAGGAATTAAAAATTACACAATTAAAGCAATAAAAAATGTCAAAAAACAAACCAAGGGAAAGATTCCAGTAGGAGTGGGATTTGGAATCTCAACACCTGAAGATGTAAAAAAATACATCAATGCAGGGGCTGATGCTGTAATTGTTGGTAGCGCATATCTGAAATTAATTGAAAAGACTCCTCAAAACAAATTAGAAGAAAAAGTATCATCATTTACAAAAAGTCTCAAAAAACAAACTATATCAAAAAAATAAGAGATACGTCATAGTGAGGTGGTCAAGTATACATATCGCAATGGAAGGTAGCTTTATTTCAGTTGTGGCCACTAGACTAGATGTTCTCACAGTACTATACACAAAGAAAAATAAAAAAGTCACGGTATAGATCTCGTAAAGTTGTTTAAAAATAAAGAATTTTTTTTACAGTTGTACAGATCGTTAAAAATTCAGAGTAGAAAATTTGGTTCTAGCTAAAAACAACACAGATACCAATCCAGCACTAAGAATTCCTACAGCCAAGAATCCAAACTCTGGAATCACATATGCACCCATGACTTTGATTTCCCTTGAATCAGTATCAATTGGAATGACTAATTTTACTCCAGTAGATGTATCACTAATTTCAAAATCAGTCATTATACCATCTACCCAGACAGTATTTGGATTCTCAATTAGTTTGGGAGGTAAAATCAATGTAATTTGTTCGTTTTCACTTACTCCTGAAATTGTAAAAGTCAATGTCCGCTCATCAGGATTTACATGAACTGCATTTGCAAGATTGGTATCTAAGATGTATTTGACTCTAAAGCCTAGCCCATCATCACTATACCCTGATGCAACTCTATCAATTGATTGAACACTTCCAGGATTTTTAACTACATGAACTATCCCATTCATCCAAGGATAAAGACTACAGTAATAGTAAAAATCACCAAGATCATCAAACTGTCTAGTATAAGATTTGCCTGAAGCAAATAACCCACTATCAAAGGTATCATCTTCCTCACCGGATTGTGTTACTGATGTAATGGTATGAAATGCAGTATCGGCATTAAACCAAGTAACTGAATCACCAGGGTATACAGTAATTTCTCCAGTAGTTACTCCAGTTGATTTTTCAGACCAAGAGTAGGGAGCACTGGGATCTGATGCACCAGATGGAATTTTAATCTCATAGTTAGTAGCAGCAAAGGCAAGCGTACTTGAGCCTAGTATTATTACTGCAAGTAAAGGTAAAACAAAAAGAGGTATCTTCATATCAAAATATCATGCTAGGTTCTATTTCAACTTAGACAAAACATACAAAAGACAGTTACTCATTTCCTTAATGTGCAGACGAAGTTTATTTTTGTCACAGGTGGTGTGATGTCTGGCCTTGGAAAAGGCGTAACTACTTCCTCGATTGCAAAATTATTACAATTAGCAGATCAAAGAGTTTCTTGTGTAAAGATAGATCCCTATCTGAATTATGATGCAGGAACAATGAATCCAGTTGCACACGGCGAGGTCTTTGTAACAGAAGACGGAGGCGAATGCGATATGGATATTGGAAATTATGAAAGATTCCTAAATCAGAATATTCCAAAAAGTCACAACATTACAACTGCCCAAGTATACTCCAAAGTAATTGAGGCAGAAAGAAAGGGAGAATATCTAGGAGTATGTGTTCAGATAATTCCACATGTAACTGATGAGATTAAAAGAAGAATCAGAAAGATTACTGAAGATGAAAAACTAGACTTTTTGATAGTAGAATGTGGAGGAACAGTAGGAGATATAGAATCATTGCCATTTTTAGAAGCACTCAGACAGATGAGAGTAGAAGAAGGCTCTGAAGGAGTAATCTTTGTCCATGTGACACTAGCCCCATCTTTGGATGTGGTAGGAGAACAAAAAACAAAACCAACACAACACAGTGTTCAGGAATTAAGAAGAATAGGAATTCAACCAGACTTTTTGGCAGTTAGATGTACATTACCATTAGAAGAAAAAACAAAGAAAAAGATTGGAATGTTTACAAATGTAACTGCAAAAGATGTGCTCTCATGTCATGATGCAAAATCAATCTTTGAAGTACCACAGATGTTATACGAACAAGGAATTATGGATTCAATATTTAGAAAGTTTGGTAAAGTTGGAATGGTAAATGCTTCAGCTAATTGGGACAAATGGAACAAGATTGCAGAAAATATGGTGAATCATGAAGATCAAAAAATAAAGATTGCAATGATTGGAAAGTATGTTTCACTTGCAGATAGCTATGTGAGCGTAAATCATGCACTAAAACATGCAGGTGCACAAATCGGAAAATCAGTAGAAATTGACTGGATAGATTCTGAATCAATAACAGATTATTCTATACTATCAAAATATGATGGAATTCTAGTGCCAGGAGGATTTGGTACTAGAGGTTCTGAGGGAATTATTGCAACTGCAGATTATGCACGTGAAAAAAATATACCATATCTTGGAATATGTTTTGGATTTCAGCTAGCTGCAATTGCATTTGGAAGAAATGTTTTGAAGTTAGAGGATGCAAATTCTGCTGAAATTAAAGCAGACGCAAAGAATCCAATTGTGGATTTACTTCCAGAACAAAAAGATGTTTCAGATATGGGGGGTTCACTGAGACTAGGTGCAAATGAAATAACAATTAAAGAAAACACAAATGCCCAAAAAATCTACAATAATTTGACTATCAATAAACGACATAGACACAGATATGAAATTAACAAACAGTACATTCCTGCATTTGAAAAAAATGGGCTAATATTTTCAGCTGAAAGTGATGGTGGAAAGAGAATGGAGATACTAGAGATTCCATCACATAAATTCTATCTAGGAGTGCAATTTCATCCTGAATTTAACAGTAGACCAGGATTTCCTGAAGAATCCTTTGCAGCATTTATCAAAGCTGCATCAGAGAAATAATTATTTCGTCTTTGAGATTTCATAGATTTTCTGTCTTGCATCACGAATTGAGACTTTCTTTTTGACATATCCTTTTTTCAAAAGATGACTTAGTGCCAATCTAACTGTTCTATCAGGTAACAAAGTTTTGTTTGCCAAGTCTTTTTGTGTTAACGCCCCTTCATACTCTAATGTTTTTAAAAGCAATTTTGAGCTTGGAGGCATACTAAGTAATTCTCCAGCAAGATGTACCTTTTTTGCAAGAGCAGAAATTGCAGTAGAGTCTTTTCTGAGTCGGATAATTTGTGCAGGAGGAAAGAACTGTGTGCATTCAACAGTTTTCTTCACATTATATCGCTCCAAACCGTCTAAAACAGCTTCACAATGTAGTCTTGAATAGATATCAGATATCTCAATTGAGCTGTCATTAGATACAATGATTGGTCGTCGTGTTACATCAAGGGAATTTACAGAAATTATTTCAAATACTGCTGAATCTTGAAATAGTACAGGTCCACCTGCAGACATTGAATATGCAGATGACCCAATTGGAGTAGATACAATTATTCCATCACTGTTATCGTGCCAAACCTCTTCTCCATTTACTCGCAGTGTATGCTCCATGAGTATTGCACTCTTTGAGGAAAACACTGCAACATCATTTAACACAGGGTAGACATTTTTACCATCAATTTTTACACCTAGTCGTGGGACTTTTTCAATTGTATAGTTTTGTTTTTTTAAGATGTTAACATAAGAAGAAAATTCTCGAAGATCAATTTGAGCCAAAAATCCACTTGCCTCACCTTCGCTAATTCCTAATACTGGAGAAATAGTATCAAAGGTGTTATGAAAATAATTCCTAACTCCCTTGTCTCCACCTAAAACAATAATGCAATCAGCTTGTTTGCTCTTTGATTTAGTTATGGTAAATGAATTGATTCCAGAATCATCTAGAATTTTTTTAATTGTCTTTGCTGCAGTGTCTGTAGTTCCAGAACCGTAAATGCCTATTTGCACAAAAGAATTAAGATATTCAGGGCAATAAAAGAATAATGTATTACAAATCTCGAAATTTTACCAAATTGTAAAAATAAGAAGCATTTGTTTGAATTGTTCCTTTTTTTGGAATTTTTTGTAACCCTATATTCTTTGAGTCAAGGGCTGCCTGAGCAGCACCACCAGCAAAGCAGAGTGCCCACAAAAAGTCCTTTTCTTTAAGCATAGTACAAGTAAACGCAGAACAGAAAATATCACCAATTCCAGTTGTATCATGAATTTGCTTATTGGGTAATGTAATGGAGTAAACTATGTCTTTTACCAATAAAGACACATCAGCTTTGTTAGTTAACAATACATATTCAGCCCCTTTTTTCTGCAGTGCTAACATCATTTCATCATGAGTGCCATTAACGATTTGTTGTGCTTCTTCAGGATTAACCTTGATTGCATTAACATCAGATAAATCAAGATTATTATTTTCTAAAACAATATTATTTTGAGAATCTTTTTGTCTCAAAAAACCTTGAGGATCAACAAAGAGAAAAGTAGAATCATTTTTTATTTTTCTAAAAACATCATTAGTAATTTCATGATAAATTGGACTAACTATATGCCCATCAGCATCAACAGTAGAATAATCTATTTGCTCACATTCATTTTCAAGTTTCAGAGTTCTATCAGAACCAGTAACAGAAATTGCAAATTTGGTAGTATTTTTTTCAGACTCTGAATTTGGAAAGTTTATTTTGTTTTCAGTAAGATATTGTTTTGGAAAGTCAGGGCCAAATTTTGTAATCAAGTCTACATCAAATTTGAACTGTCTTGCAGTAATTCCACAATAACAGGCAGAGCCACCAATTTGTTCATAATTAGAACCAGCAATTGTAATAGAATCAATTGCACAATGACCAAAAACTGCTAATTTCATTTCTCTTTATCTTAAAATAACAGATTTAGTTTTTTGCATTGATTTTATTAAGACAATCCTGACATAGTATCCTTCCTTTAGATATTAAAATTTCGACGCCTGAAGTAAAACACACATGACAAAGACCATGCACCATTATCATTAGAATAATTCCATCTAGAATTAAAAGATGAAGAATTTTTGATCCTGATTTAGGCATAAATTTACCAGTTTTTTTGAATTATACGCAAGATTATAAGTAGGCAAATTAGTTTTACGTTCATGCCATTAAAGCGTGCAAGTAGAGGCCGTACCAAAGGAGGTAAAGGATCATCTGGAACAGTCCAATGTACAAACTGTGGACAAACAGTTCCAAAAGACAAAGCAAAAAAAGTCACATCTAAATTAAATCTAGTAGAGCATACACTAGCTAAAGAGCTACGTGCACAAGGAGCATACATTGCATCACCAACAGTTTTGAAAACATATTGTATTTCATGTGCAATTCATTTCAAGATTCTAAAAATCAGATCTGAAGATAGTAGAAGAAAACGTGGAAAGCTACGATAGTATTATTCTTTAATGTTTTTTGCAGTTACAATCATTCTTTGAATCAAAGTAATTCCAGCAATTATTACCACAATTAATACTGCAATATCCATGTAACCAATTATTCCAATAATTGCAATTACCAAAAGCCTTTCTGCCCTTTCACCAATACCTACTCCTTGAAGTTTTATGTTAAGGACATCAGATTTTGCTCTAGCATAACTGACTAGTAATGATAAAGTTATTGCTAAAAGTACCAAGTATGGCTCTGCATATCCACCAATTAAAATTCCTAAAAATATTGAAACCTCAGCAATTTTATCAAACATTGAATCAAAGTAAGAACCTTTTTTTGATGTCTTGCCTGTAACTCGAGCTACTTGTCCATCAACCATATCAAAGAATCCTGAAACAAGTAACAAGACACCTCCAATAATTAATCCAAATTCAATTCCTAAACCATATACAATTGCAGAGATAAATGCAAAGACAAGACCAATACAAGTCCAAAAGTTTGGAGATAGCCCTGTTGATGCAAATCCCTTGCCAATCTTTTCAAGTGTAGGTGCTAGTGTTTCACGCAGATTATTTAACACGTGATAACCCCAACGTCACTAGCTAATAAAGTGAACAGGAACAAAAATGAGGTAAAAACAGGTCAAAATTTACAAAACTAGGCTCATCAATAATGACATTAATTTTGTGATAAATTAATGGCAATCATTGTAGACATTATTTTTGCTGCTAAAGATGCAGTAGAGCCATCATCATGATATGGGTTTAGCTCTACAATATCTACACCAGTAACTTTAGTTTCTTTAAAAGAAGAAATCATATCAAATAGTTCTCTAGATGTGATTCCTACAGCCTCTGGATTACCAACACCTGGTGCAAATGCAGGATCTAATACATCAAGATCAAAACTAGAATAAATTGAATCAAAAGTAGATACATAGTCTTGTAATAGTTTAGGTCCCTTTCCTTCTCGAATCTCTTTATCTGTAATTGTTTTGATATTATTTTCTTTAAGAAATTCTAGTTCTTCTTTTACAAATGCTCTAGCCCCAACATGTAAAATATTTTCAGCGCCTCGATCTTCAACTATTCTTCTCAGATATGATGCATGACTTAGTTTAATGTCAGCAAATTCATCTCGTAAATCATAGTGTGCATCAAATACAACATAACCAGTCTCTTTTGGAAAACTAGTGTATGTACCAAAAGTAACAGAGTGTTCACCACCTAAAACAAAGAGTTGCCTATTTTTTGCTACAAGTTCTGGGGTAATTTTTTTTACCATATCAATCATTTCTGATGCAACTACAGTGTGTCGAGTATTTCCCAAATCTTCAATGTTTACAGTCTCTAAATCCACTTGTAAATCAGGATGAAAGACTTCAATGTTGTTAAATGAATCACGAATTACATCAGGGCCGAATCTGCAACCAGGTTTGTAAGAATGAGTTGAATCAAAAGGAATGCCAATTACAGTAGCTACAGGATCAGAGTCTTCTGAAGATGTAATTAATGGATTTTTGTTTAGGTATAAATCAAGAAAGCTCATTATTTACACCATTAGTTGTGGTCTCTTTGAGAGGTATTTTGGCAAGTTCAAACCTGTAAATGGTTTATCTTTAGTTTGTTTATTTATTTCATCCAAGAAATCATCAAAGGATAATTCCCGAACATCACCTGTTTTTCTATCACGAATGCTAAGATTCTCAGAATTGGCCTCTTTATCGCCTATTACCAAAATGTATCTTATCCATTCCTTTTCTGCTTCACGGATTCTCTTTCCAATACTTTCATTTCTATCATCAATATCTACACGTATATCATTACTAGAAATTTTATCAACTAAACTTTCACAAAAATCATTAAACTCTTCTTTTAGTGGAATGACTCTTACTTGTGTTGGAGCAAGCCACAGTGAGTATTGTGGTTTTCTTCCTTCTTTGATGTCTTTTGCAGCTTTTTCCAATAATACGTAAATGATTCTCTCAATTGCCCCGCTAGGTGAATTGTGCAGAATAATAGGATGTTGTGCAGTATTGTTTTCATCAACAAATTCAATTCCATATCTCTCAGCATTTTCTACATCAATTTGATCAGTGGATAATGCAGATGCTTTTCCCGTACTATCAATAAAGTTAAACTCCCACTTTAGAACAAAGTAAAAGAACTTCTCTGTCCACATTTCAACTAGGACTGGTTTGTTATGTTTTTTGACTAGTTCTTCAATGGATGATTTATTTTCATTGTAATAGTCTTCAGTAAATCTAATTGCCATCTCATAATCTGATTTATCAATTCCAAGTTCATGTAGAACACTTTGAGATAGATCAAATCGTACCTTAATCTCGTCTGCAGCTTGTTCCAAATCTTTACAGAATGCATGACAATCAGGCATTGTAAATGCACGTAGTCTTCTTAATCCAACAAGTTCACCTGATTGCTCTCGTCTGAAACTATATCGTGTTAACTCATAGAGTCTGTAGGGTAAGTTCTTGTGTGATAATTGAAATTGATTAGCCATTAGGAATTGTCCAAAACACGCAGCAAATCTCAAAAATAGTTTCTTTCCATCTGAATCAATATTGTATTGCCTTGCTGGAAATCGATTAAAGTAACTAACCATACTTGGATGTTCTGAATCATACATAATTGGAGTTTCAACTTCATTGCCACCATATTCTTTTACTCTATCAGTGACATAACATTCAATCAAAGATTTTATCAAACGGCCATTAGGGAAAAATCTCAGGTTACCAGAGTCAGATGCAGGTTCATAATCTGCAATTGCCATCTTTTTCATTAATGCAACATGTGGAGGAGGTTCATCTACATGACGAACTTTTGCGGATTCGTACTTTGCTAAAATTTCTAATTTTTTATAATTTGAAAAATCAAAATCAGTAATGTTACTCATTACTCCATCAGGAGACATTATCTTCCAATAAGAACGAATTTTAGATTCACCTTTTAGAGCCTCAGATGTAAGTTCTGTATCTTTTGAATCAGTAGAATCCTTTGTAACAACTTTGGAGCTTTCAGCTAACGGATGCCCCTTTACTTTTAGGTTGTATGATTTAGTCCAACCAAATGGAGAATGAGACACTTCAAGATCAGATGCACCATCTTCCATCTCTTTTAGCAATGCAATTGCAACAAAAGGTTTTGCAAGATTAGAACTAAGATGAGCATATGGGTATAGTAATAATTTTTTACAACCAATTTTTTCCATAGAATTTTTTATTTGAGATATTGCATTTTGTGCTACTGAAGAATCATCACCGTCTTCTATTGCAACAAATGCAACTACAACTTCCTCTAGTCTTTGAGTTTGAGGATTTTCAATCTCTTCAGCTGATTTTATCTCCTTTTTTGTTGGAGTGTACTCTATGCTATCACAGTGTAGTTGCAATATGCGCATGTGTTCATATCCAATAGTTTCACTTTAAAATCCTTGGGAATTCATTAAATCCTGAATATTTTCCTGAAAGATTTGAGTTAAATGGTAATTTTTAATCCTAAATTCTATCTTCATGTAAGAAAATTCTGAGTTTTTAAATTCTAACAATTGACTCTCAAAGGTCACAAACCACACTTTAACGTAAAATTCCTCAAAGGCTACGGCCACTCTATATCTATCAAAGAGTCTAAAATTATTCTCAAAGATAATCATGACCCATTCTCAAAACCAACTACAGAAGAATGGTTTGTCAAAAATATGCCTTATGAAAAAACAGTTCTCTCAGGAAAAGGATACATCTCTACTAAAGCGCTATCTCTGATAAATGAGTTAATTGTGATTGGAATTGTAATTGGGTTTTCGTCAGACAAACACCACTCAGAAATCAAAGGTCGGTCACCATTTATGTAATTCGCTTGTAAACAAAAGTAATGAAGTCTATGGGTGGACTCTAAGACAGATAACTGAAGTTCTTGCTTAATCAAATAGGAGGAGGTGCAGGAGCATATTTTGTTGCTAGCGGTCTCTTAGGCTAGCAATACTTTCTTTTTTATAATAATTCATTATGACTAACAACATGCAATTTCAAACAGTAGAACCATCTTATACCTCAAAAGATGGATGCAGATTAGTCTGGAAAGGTGTAGATGAAGATGATATAGATGTTGTAATTCTAAACAAAAATGAATTAGAACGACTAGTTGAAATTTTTAAAAAAAACTCTATGGGTGAAGTTGAACTTGAAGACCAATCAAGTTACATTCGAGTTAATTCTGATGTTACTCAGTTTACACTTACAAATCATCGTTTACTTGAAGCAAAAACTAGTGAAATTCAAGAACAAGTTTTAGAATATGCCAAAGTTCCTCATGAACCTCAATATGTACACATTGCAACTAAGGAATTCTATCCATCTGTGTGGATTAGAGATGATGAAAAACAATCCAAAGATGTGAAAACAAATCCAAAACAATCGCTAATACAGGCTATCTTGTCATCTGAACCAGAAAAGATAAGACAAGATCTCCTGCCAACTGATTTGTTTAGAGTATTTGCAACAAGACGTTCAACTAGAAAATTTGAGAAAACCAAAGTGGAAGATTGGAAAGTAGACAAAATTTTATCAGCAGCAGATGTTGCTCCTACTGCTGGAAACTTTCAAGGATTTCAAGTGTTTTTAATTAAAAATGAAAAAACAAAAGAGGCACTTGTTGAGGCTGCAAACAAACAACCTTACGTAAATGCTCCAGTTGTTTTGGTCTTTTGCATGGATCCCTCTAGAGTTAAACTAAAATTTCCTCCCCAAATTTTGGAGAAATTTTCATTACAAGACGCAACAATTGCAGCATCATTTTCACTATTGGCAGCATCTGGAGTTGGACTAAGTACAATTTGGATAGGAATGTTTGATGAAGAAAAGGTAAAAACAATTCTAGGAACTGATCTGCGGCCTTCTTCCATTCTGTGTATTGGTTATACAGACAAGAAAAAACCTCCAAAGTCAAGAAGAAAACTCAAAGAGCTTATCAAAGTCATTGAATGATTCTGTAATGATTTTTATCCAGTATTGAGGAATAGCATCGATGGCTGATCTTTTTGATGAGACTGCAAACTATGTACTTGATTTAGCTAACTGAACACCCTACTAAACACAAAAAGTTCAGTTAGAGGTACAAAAGTTGCCGGTACCAATATTTTAAAATGTGAAAAAATTAGGCGCGTTTTAACTGTAAACTTTTTGATTTGTGTATGCGCATAATTTCAAACAGAAAACACAATTGAATTAAATGTTTACTAAAAATGTAAAATGCTAAATTTTTTATGTTATTTTCTCACGTAGAGAAATAATAGAGCGTAAAATTAGGCCAGATATGCCTAAATTAGAAGTAAGAAATGCAGTTGCTCTTAAAAGAGATTCTTCACCTCGGAATCCTTCATCATAAATCATTTCAACAGATCCTTTGTCAGTCTCAACAAAAGAAGTAATCAGGGAGTAATTGCCTAATTTTTCATCTACTCTTTCATTATACAAACGCAGTTCTACTGTAGAAATTATGAACTCATCTTGAATGAAAGTTCCAGAGGAAAGTAAAACTTCAATCTCATCAGGAGTCCTCTTTACTCGCTGTGGGTCATGTAGATCAATGATATTCATGTAGTAATAGTTCATGCCAATCCTAGATAAGTAATGTTTGCATGAAAATTCAAAATTACAGTTCTTGCGCAAGTATTATGTACAGTGGAAAGTTATTTTTCTAAAGTGGACCCACACAAATTTCATGGCAAAGATATCCCTCACATAAAATTAGACCCAAAGATGACTATTGAGGATTTAGTCGATGTGTTTGCAAGCTCAGGGTTTAATGGTAGAAGTCTTGGAGAAGCAGCAAAACTGTATGCAAAAATGATCAAAGAAAATGCAACAATTTGTCTTACAGTATCTGGTGCAATGGCACCAGTTGGATTTGGAGGAATAATTAAAACATTAATTGAACGAGGATTTGTTGATTGGATTATTACAACAGGAGCTAATGTATATCATGAAGATCATTTTGCATGGGGCTTGCCTATCAAACAAGGAAGTTTTGATGTTGATGATATGAAATTGTATGAAAATGAAATTGTTAGAATCAGAGATGTATACATTAAATTTTATGAAACACTAGAAGCACAAGATCAAGTTGTACAAAAAATGTTTGGAGGTGATTTTCCAGATAAACCATTTACAACTGCAGAGTTTTGTAATTTAATGGGAAAAATTAGTAAAGAAAACGCAAAACATCCTGAAAAAAGTTTCGTTACAACAGCATATGATTATGATGTTCCAGTATACATTTCCACACTAAAAGATTCATCATTAGCATTGAATTTGGTAATCCATAGACTACGAGGTAAAACATACAATCTAGATTTTGTTAGAGAAATTATAGAACAAGCAGCAATTCTTTATGATTCAAAAAAATCAGGAATTTTAGAACTGGGTGGAGGAGTTCCAAAAAATACAGCTCAGCAAACAGGTCCCCTATTAGATCAAATTCTAAAAAGAAATGATGGAGGGCAAGATTACATTATTCAAATTACAGATGCAAGACCAGACACTGGAGGGTTGTCTGGTGCAACACTACAAGAAGGAAAGAGTTGGGGTAAAATTCAAGATGCACATCAAGGAGCAGTAACAGTTTATGCTGATGCAACAATTGCATTTCCAATTCTTGCATTATATGTTCTAAGTAATCAAAAAACAAGAAAACCAAAACGGCTTTACAAAAAATTAGGTGAAATGTATGATAAACTAAGTACAGATTATTTTAAAAATCCAGAAAACAAGACAAGGAAATCAAAAAAGAAAAACTAAAACTTGCTATATCTAGCACGTTCGAGGTCTCTATCATCTTTAGACTCTTTTTTCCATTCTTTGTAGTGTTCTTTACAAAGAACTGATTTTTTGCCTGTAGAATTTACTCGAAGGCCTGCATTTTCAACTTTGGTAGTATTAAGAGAGCGGGTGCCATCCTGATCACATCCTTCAACATTACATTTTGCACCTTTTGAGATAACTCCCATATAATCAATTAATCAAGATGTTATTTATATTTGAAAATAATTTTAGTTCTCTAAACTTTGGGTAAAAGGTATTCAAGGAGGTTATTCATCGTTTATAAGAGGAATATTTTTTTCTCAAATTATGGGTGGAGCAAAAAAACCAACAGCTGAGAAAAAAGACAAATCTGGAAACACCAAAGACCCAAAAAAAGAGTCAAAAAAATCAAAGAAAGACAAAGGTGAAGGTGGCCCAAAAAAAGCAGAGATCGTAGTTATGGTAAATGAACAACAAGCAATGAAGATTATTCAAAACTCTAAAGTAGTTACATCTCAAGATCTTGCAAGACAGACAGGAACGAAAATTTCAGCAGCAAATGCATTTCTAAAAGAATCTGCAACTAAAGGAACTGTAAAACGAATTGGTGGTTATTCAGGACACCATTTGTATCAAGTGGTTTCTTCATAGATACAAAATATATCTCCAGATTTAACATCCTTTAATGCATCAATATTACCAGTTAACTTTCCAATTGGAGTCATAGTTTTTCCAGAGGTTACATCATTGATAAAAAAACAAACGCTTCCTGTTGATGGTAAAAACGCAACATCTCCTTTTTTAAATTCAGATCTAGCTCTCTCAGTTCCAGAATCAATTGTAGTTTCAAAATACAAAATACTTTTTCCTAATAGATGAGCATTTCCTTCTAATGGCAAAGATCTCATTATAGTTCCAACAGTTCTTGGGGAGAGATGACGTTTAAGATCACAAGAAATTTTTGCTTTGTCTCGAATTTCCAAAATTAGATGTTTTTTGGAGACTGAAGATACACTCAATTCGTACTTTAAAATGATTAGATTATATAACGTTTTAAGAAAATTTCGTTACTTGTCTAAAGAAACTGAATTAGTAGAAGTTCCAGAAAATGAAGTAGTAGATTTAGAGGTTGATGAAAATGCAGGATTAAACAAAGCACTTGATACTTATCGAAAATTAATTGATAGAAAAGATCTAGTAGAACCATTAACTGAAAAACAACAAGCAAGTCTTGAAGATAAAATCAAAGAGATTGAAGAAAGAGAAATCATAGATGAGGTAGTAGAGCATGACCCAGTAGAGATTCCTTGTGAAAAAGGTAAAATCACAATTGGTCCACCAACATTAACCAAATTTGAAAAGGCAAGAATTATGGGTGCAAGAGCATTACAGTTGTCTCTAGGAGCACCACCATTTATTCCAATTCCAAAAAATGCAAGAATTTCACTAGATATTTCAATGGAAGAATTAGAACAAAGAGTAATCCCAATTACAATCAGAAGAGTACTTCCAAACGGAGATTACCAGAATATACCAATTGATTACTTTGAAAAATGAATCAATGGTCGACAAAACTTAAAAGAACAAAAAATTTCTAATTGTTGAATAATGCTCATGGAAGAGATAATTGAACCGTATGGTCAAGAGCAGACCGAAAAGTCTGATGATACCATCATAAATATTGGATATGATCCTGTAATGCTAACAGCTGTGGATGTTTTATCCATACTAGGAGACAAAAAGCGAGTTATTCTTAAAGCAAGGGGAAATTCAATTCCAAATGCAGTAGCAGTTGCAAATATTATTACAGAAAAAATGCTACATGGTAATTCCAAAGTTCAAAAAATTATTCTAGACACAGAGAAAGCTGCAGGGATTGGCAGTATGACATCAACTATTGAGATTATTTTAAATAAAATTTAGTAAACGCTTCCAGGACCTTTAAGAAGCATATTTTCACATTCTTTGCAAACTTGTTCATCAATGTTTGATTCTAGATTGTGATGTATTTCACATATTAACAAACTAGATTTAATGTAATTACAAAGTCCAATGAATTTTGAAAGATTAGATGGGGTGTAAGCCATATCAGATGAAAGACTATCACTTAATTCATTTATCATAGTTGCAACTTCTTTTTCTGCTAAAAGTTTTACAATCAATGCCGGATCACCTCTTGTTCCCCGAATGTAATTACTAATTGCTGCTTGAGTAACTCCAAGCATTTTAGAAATTTCATCTTCTCTAATATTATGATCTTCAGCAAGTTTTTTAGCAAGGATTGCACGCAATGCAGGGATTAGAGTTTTTGATTCAATTTCAGCTGGGAGTAGCAATGATTCACAAGAATTCTATAACAAATTTAAAGTTTGCAATATGAATTAGAATCATTCAAAGCCATTAGGCATAGATATTTTAATTTCAAGTACAATGAGTTTTCATTGGATGAAATTTCCAAGAATCTTTACAAAGTTTTAGAAGAGTCCTGCAAGTCTTGTAAATCAAATTTAATTTCATTATCAGGAGGGCTAGATAGTTCCATTATAGCATATTTTCTAAAACAAAGAAAACCAGATACTATTACAATTATTACTGAAGATTTTGTTTCAACGGATCTAACATATTGTCAGATGATTTCAAAAGAAATGCAATTACCTTTATCAATTTACAACGTCAAGACTGCTATAATTCTTGAAGCAATTGAAGATACGATTAAAATTCTAAAAAATTTCAACGATATTGAGATTCGCAATAATGTAGTAATGTATCTGGCAATAAAATGGGCAAAAGAAAATGGTGAGAAATCCATTATTACAGGAGATGGAGCTGATGAATTATTTGCAGGGTATAGTTTTCTAATTAACAAGCCAGAAGATGAATTAGAATCGGAGATCAAGCGAGTTTGCTCTGTAATGCATTTCCCAACACAAAAAATTGGTAAAGCACTAGGAATAAGCGTTGAATCACCTTTTCTAAATGATTCAGTAATAAAATTAGCAGAAACAATTCCAGCAAACCTCAAAGTTAAAAATGAAAAGGAAAAACGACATGGGAAATGGATTCTACGTAAGACGTTTGAAAAATACATCCCACCGCAGATTGCATGGAGAGATAAATCACCAATGCAAGATGGATCAGGAACTGCAGGGCTGACAAATTTGTTTGATTCAATAATTAATGAAGAGATATTTGTTGAAAAAAAACTGACCACTGAAAAAGAAGACAGCGTAGTTATTAGAAGTAGAGAATCAATGCATTATTATGAAATTTTTAAAAAACTATTTGGATCTCCTGTAGATAGTAATGCAGAGAATGCCTGTCCCTATTGTAAACATGAAGTTAAAAATTCAAAATTTTGTAGAATGTGTGGAGCGTTTCCCATCTAAGACTTGATTTTGTATTTACGAGGTTTTTTGATAAAAATTTGTCTACACCCGTTACAGCAAAAATAGATTTTTTTTCCATCATGTTCATGAAGTACTGCTATATCTTCATCAAGTTCAATTCCACAAACTGGATCTACTGGCATGAATTTTTCATAGTTAAATTCTATTTATAGATATGTAGAAAGAAAAATCTAAGAATTAATTATTTCAATAATTTTTTTTGGAAGAACACGATAATCAGTATCAGGTTCAGATACAACATACAAAATGTCCTCACCTAAAGGTACACTAATTGCAAGTGCACGTTCACGTGATGCCATAGCAAAATTTACACAGCCTAGTTGTTTATCAAATTCTTTTCTCATTTTAACACGTAACGCAAGTTCCATGAAAATCATTTCGTCATCTTTTTCACTTTCTAAGGGTTCGATATTTGGTCTCATGCCACCTGCGACTAATCTACCACGCTCATTAATTACACCTGCAAATCTAATTTTAGAATCAACTGCAAGAATTGAATCACAGACTTTGGTGTAATCATAAATTTTACCAGACAATTCATTCCTACCATAAGTAGCTTCATTTAATCTTTCCACAGAGTTTTTAATTTAAGAATTAATTCTTCAAGAAGTGAATTTTTTGACTAGTGTTAGAAATTCATCCTCAGATAAAGGAGGAATTTTCATAATCTCAAGATTTTCAGAAACATGTTCAGGGGATTTCTGACCTACTAATGGAGACAAAACACCAGGGGATGAACGGATAAATTGCAAAGCACGCAAAGAAGGTTTTAGGTCATTAAAATCAGGCATCACACCAGGTGTCAATAAACGACCTTGCATAAATGGAACACTAGTAAACACGCCTATTTTCAATCTTACAGCTGCTTCTAAGACAGATATATTTTCAGTTCCAAATAATTGATTTTTTCCAAGTAACGCTTGATCATAATGCAAATTAAATGGTAATTGAATAAATCGAAATCCATGATTTTCTCCCCCAACTTTTTTAGCCATAGCAACAGTATCTTCAAATGACAAGTACTGAGGATTATCACTTGGGACTCGAAAGCATTCCCATGTCGCCATTCCATAGAATTTGATCTTTACTTCTTCACGTTTTTGTTCATATAATTCAAAGACGTCTTGTAAATTCTTCAATAATTGTTCCTTGGAAACGTCTTTGATTTGCCCTTCTATAGCGTTATGAAGATACATCAAATCAACACATTCTAAACTTAAATTTTTCAAACTACGATCTAATTGATCAGAGAGATAAGTTGGAGTCATACAATGATACCCCGATGTTACATCGCCTTCTTTGATGATATTTTTTTGAGAGTATTCTTCTTTGACATACTCCCAAAAACCTAACTTACTATCAGCGTCATTTGTTAGATATCCATTTTTAGTACTGATAAATATCTGATCACGTGAAATTTTTTCTTCTTGAATTAATTCTGAAATAGCTTTTCCAACAGAACGTTCTGCTTTTTGAGCTCGATAGTTTATTGCTGTATCAACAACATTGATTCCAGATGTTACAGATTGTTTTACAGCATTTGTAACTAATTCATCAGTTTTATCATCTGGATCACCAAGATAAGTTCCAATTCCAACATTAGAGAGAGTAAGATTTTCAAATTCTTTAAAATTAGCTTGATTTACGCCTGAATTTTGAGCAAATTTTTTGGTTCCTTCAGAAGTTGCAAAGCCTGAAATCATACAAATTCTTACAAATTGCTAAATTTATGTCTAGAGTGTAAGCCCAATCAAAAAACTAACAACAAACAAAGCTCCTGTAATTCTACTAAACATCAAAGTAGAGAACATGAATGGAACTAAATTCTCAGTTGAATCATAGTTTTTCTGCAATCCTAATCCCGATTTTATCATCAAAGGAATACTAAGAAGCGTAATCAAAGATAGTAGAGGAAACAAGTTTGCATATACACCGATTATTATTATAAAATACACTATTAGTGGAAAACCCCAAAAAAGTTTTGCAGCTTTTTCTTTTCCAACTACAATTACCAAAGTTTTTCGTCCTTGAGACTTGTCAGCATCATGATCAGGAAAAGAAGTAATAAAAAGTACTATAGAGGATAAAACCCCAACAATTATTCCTGCAAGAATTGCTTCAATATTGATTTGCCCTGATTGAATAAAAAAAGTACCAATAACAATCATAGAACCTTTTACTGCAACAAAAAATTCACCTAAACCAGAATCAACAATTTTAGTTGAATAAAAATAGATTGATAAAATTGCAAATCCTAAAATAATTCCAATAATAATACCATCTGTAATTACAAAGTAACTCCCAATTACAGCCCCAATTATTAAAAATGCAACTCCGGCGCGATACACAGAAGAAGGTTTGAGTAATCCTTCTGGCAATACACCAGTACCACCACTCATCTTAGTTCGATTAGTTTTTGTGTCAATTCCTCTTTTAAAATCCCAGAAATCATTTAGTAGATCAACACTGGCATGAAGTGCTATTACCCCAGCAAATATCAAAATTGCATCAAAAAAATCTATTGAAAAATTTTGCCACCAATTAAGTGATAATCCAACGGATACTGCAATTACAGATGCAAGAAGAAATCTTACTCGAATCACACGAAGCCAGACAGATAACATCAAAAAGTGTATCAATTTTTCAGTATAATATTCATGAGTTTTGATTTCAGGCTATTGTTTATATCAAAATGAAAGAAAACATGCCTATGATTATTGGTAAAATTTCAGAAAATGAAAAGAAGATAAAATTCAGTATTGAGATTCATTGCACTAGTTGTGGTAAAAAAGTGCCTGGAGGATTAAAAACAGGAGAAAGATATTATCAAACGGATACATTCAAAAAAGAGTTAAAGGATTTTAAGAAAAATTATCTCTGCGGAATTTGTAGAGATAAGAAAAGACTAGAGAAACATTAGATCATCATACTAAGGATTCATCACTTACTTCTATTGGCTTTCTTCCCATAAAACCAGAATCTTTTTCATGCCAGAATTTTATTTCAGTCTCACCATATTTCCAGCATAGCCAAACTTCTTCATCAAATCTCTTTGAAGGAAAGTCAAGTAGTCCTTGTTCAATACTTTTAACCATTACACCAGTATTTTCTAGGATTTCAACTGATTCGTAAAATTTTGTAATTGCAGAATTTAGCTGTTGTTTTAGATTAGCATATTCTTCAAAAGAGTTTGTAGTAGATAGACTAAGTTGTAATTGTTGTTCTATTTTTGTTACTTCATTTTTTTTAGCCAATGAAAACTCAAATTTTTTTATTACATCAGGAAGTGCAGCATTTGCATCGTTTGCAGTAAAATATGAGAACATGTGTCCACTTAGAATGTCTTAATTAAAAATCTTAGGTGCTCAAATTGACAATAATTCATATTTATTAAGAATTACCTCAGAGCATACACATGAGTGAAGAAGAATTAGAGATGATAATAACTCAAACTATCAATGGTGCAATGGCAACAATTCCATCTTATCTAAACGAAATTAAAGAAAATAAAGAGATATTCAAAGTAGAAAATCCTCATGAATTTGTTTTCGGTATTGTTATGGGGATGGCACTTGGTATGAGTGGTGTAATTCTTAGTGCACAAAAAGAAATGCCAACTGCAGAAGACCAAATCAAAGTTAGAGATATCATATACAAATACATTCCAGAGATAAGAGAACAAATTTTCAAGCAATAAATTAAAAGAAAAACAATTAAGAAACAGAGAAAATTCTAAATTGTATTGCCTGTTAAGATAAAATGTGCCCATATTCTGGTCGCAAAACAAAGTGAATCATTGGCCATTGTAGAGAGACTCAAAAAGGGTGAAAAATTTGGACCCCTGGCAAAAGAATTATCCATCGATACAGGTAGTGGAAAAAAAGATGGAAATTTAGGTTATTTTACAAAGGGCATGATGGTAAAGCCATTTGAAGAAGCTGCATTCAAACTGCAAGTTGGAGAAATGTCAGAGCCCATTAAAACAGAATTTGGATATCACATCATCAAAAGATTTGCATAATTTTATTGCAGAGAATTCACAAATTTCTAAAGAAATGCATCTAGTCCTGTTTTTTGAGATTCAATTTCTTGATTTTTCTCCAAGACTTTGGTCATTTTCTCACCCATAGATTTGGCAGAAGTCATCTTTCTTTTTCCTATCCAATAATATGTCTCATCAATAGTATTTTTTGCAATTAATACTACGAGTTTACCAGTATCTTTTCGTCCCGTTCTACCTCTTCTTTGAATAAATCGAATAGAGCTTGGAACATTATCATAAAAGATAACCTGATTAACTTCAGCAATATCTAGTCCTTCCTCACCAACACGTGTTGCAACTAATACTTGAAAAGCCCCATCTCTGAATTTTTGTACAGTCTCTATCTGTTTTTTTTGTTTTAATCCAGCTTCACCTGCTTTGCCAATTAGAATTCCGGCAGAAATTCCCATCTCAGTTAGTTTATTGAAAATCAAATCAACTGAATCTCGATAACTAGTAAAAATCAGGGTTTTTCCAGTAACAGATTTGATAATTTCTTTGAGTTTTGGAATTTTAGAGTGTTCAATTCCTCTAGATTGTGCTTCTTTGGCAAGATGTACTGCCCTAGTAAAATTAGGATCAACCTCAAAGAGTTCTTTGACTCCAACGCCTTTTTTTGCTTGTGCACGCTCACAGAATTTGAGAAAAGGGGTGATTCCATGAGCCTCTAGAATATTTAATGCATAATGAATTCGGATTGCAGTGAATAATGGTTTTGCAGAACGTCTATTCTGATTTAATACAAATTGTCTAATTCTAAGTAATGCAGAAAGAGATTGTTGCTCTGCTAGACGAATGCCATTTTTTCTTAGTACATCATATCTTTCATCTAATGCTAATTTCAATAATGTTTGAATTGCCTTTAATTCTGGAGGGAGTTCAACGTTAATCCATTCAGTGTTAGTTTCTTGGATGTACGGTTTTACATCAGGACTATCTTCAGTTCTTTCTGCCACACGTGAAATTTTAAGCCTTGTTAGAATCTCAGTTGCTTTTTCTTTTTCACTTGGAAGAGTTGCAGTCATTCCAATTAATCTAGTAGAAGAATTCTCAAATCTTTCTGCAATTCCTGAATATGCATAGTCGCCAATAGTTCTATGCACCTCATCAAAAATTACAAGGCTGAATTGACTAGGAGATATAATTTCTCGATTTAGATCATTTCTAGCAATTTCAGGAGTGGCACAAACTACACTATTACTCCAAAGTTTTCCTCGTTTTTGAATTGGATCCTCACCAGTAACTAATGAGATATCATCCAAAGTAAGATGTTCTTTTAAAAACTCATAATGTTGATGTACCAAAACTTTAGTTGGAGCCACAAACAAAATACTACCTGTTCCTTTTGATAGATATTCTGCAATTACCTGTAGTGCAATAGCTGTTTTTCCAAGACCAGTAGGTAAAACTACAATGCAGTTTTCATCAATTGCCTGATTTGCAAGATTTACCTGATAATCTCGTTTCTCTATAGAGTCTTTTTTCACATATTTTTTCTCAAGATACTGCATCAATATACACACACAAAATAGAATTTATTGATTTTATGCTTTCGTGTAGTAAAATACTACGTTCTGCTCAAATCTGTAAAGAAAGATAGATCTTTCAGGAATACTTGTGCCTATAAATACAAAAAAAATGCAGATATTTACTTTCTAAAGTTTCAGATATCCTAATTTAGGAATCTTGTTGGCAAAATCTCTTTGTAGCAATATTATTTCATTTGTTTTTTTATATCTAATTAGTTTCTGATTTGTATCATCCAAGAATGCTTTAATTTGTTTAAAACAATTTGCTAATTCTTTTTTTAATTTATCATCATCACTTCTTTCTTTAGCCCAAAGAATTGAAGAAGATAGTTCAAACAGGCCAGACATTCCATCAAGTAATGATTCGTAATCATCTTTAGCAAATTTACTTAATTTGTATGAATTGAGATTCTTGGATATATCTACAAAAATATTTTTGTTTTCCAGATGTTTTAAGGCAGTCTTAAGTTTAGACTCGTAGGTAAAAATCACATTATTGATAAATCCAACAGTGTCTTCAATGGATTGATGGTATGATTTTTCATAGTATGCATCATTTTTGTGACCATATTTTTTGATATATCCAAAGTCTTCCATTTTTTTTAAGACATTTCTTAACTTGACTCTGTTGTATCTTTTTTTATGATCATCTACACATGTTTCCCACATATCAACAAAGTAATTTTTTTCATTAGTCATACACCCCAAAATATAATCAATAGAAATCATTTGCATAGCATGGATATCTTTTGCCTATCATATATGAAATGATAGTTATTTCAGATTATGATCGCAAATTCAATTTTAACTAACGCGATCCATATATTGAACAGCCAAACAGGATTTGTATGACTACTTTTGATAGACCAAATTGGGATGAATACTTTATGCTACAGGCAGAATTGGCAAAACTTCGTTCAAATTGCATGACAAGGCAAGTGGGTGCAGTGATTGTTAGAAATCACAGACAATTAGCAACAGGATATAATGGAACGCCACCTGGAATTAAAAATTGTTTTGAGGGAGGATGCAAAAGATGCCAACTTAGAATGGAAGGAAAAATAGAGTCAGGTGCAGCACTCGATAGATGCCTATGTAATCATGCAGAAGCCAATGCTATAATGCATTGTGCAATTTTAGGAATTGAGGCAGGGATAAAAGGTGCAATACTGTATACAACATTTGTTCCATGCCTAGAATGCACCAAAATGGCAATAACAATTGGGATTAAGAAATTTGTTTGTCTTGACTCTTATCCAGAAACAGATTATGGTTTGCTAAAAGAGGCAGGAGTAGAAATAGTTCAACTAGAGAAAAACAATATTGCAAAATGGGCAAAAGAACTAGTAAACAAGTACGAAAATTCTGTGTGAGAAAATGCAAGTAAATGTAGCAAAGACTGAAAAAATTGAATCAATGCCACCATCAATGTTAGTGTCTGCTGCATATGATAATATTTCAAAATCTGCTGTCTTGAAATTCTATGAACCAAAATCACAGAAATTAATATTATGGACAGACGAAACAGGACACAAACCTTACTGCTATTCAAGATTAGCACCAGATGAATTAGATTTTCTTCAAGAAAGAGATGATGTTCTTGAAATTAAAACTGTTCAGCGATATGATTTGATGAAAGATAAAGAAATTGACATGTCAAAAATTACAGTAGCAGACCCGCTAGCAATTGGTGGAACAGCAGGGGATAAAAGTATTAGAAATATAATTGAAACGTGGGAATCAGATATCAAATATTAT
Source organism: Thaumarchaeota archaeon casp-thauma3 (assembly GCA_001510275.1). Classification (GTDB taxonomy): domain Archaea; phylum Thermoproteota; class Nitrososphaeria; order Nitrososphaerales; family Nitrosopumilaceae; genus Nitrosopumilus. Next base: position 11,876 of record LFEY01000027.1, on the reverse strand, counting down.
GAAAACTATCTTTATGATCGTAAACTAATTGTCGGAAAGTATTATGAAATCATAAAGGGTGAACTAAAGCCACATGATTTAGCAATTTCTGATGAAGTTAAAATTGCATTGAAGAGTTTGTTGTGGGATAAAGTAGACAGTGAAAGTATGGTTGATGCAGAAGAATTCAAGAAATGTGTTTCAGAATGGGCAGATTTACTAAATCAGCCAATTCCAAAAATAAAAAGACTCAGTGTAGATATTGAAGTAGAAGCAGAGGTTGGGAGAATTCCAGACCCTAAAATTGCTGAAAAAAAAGTAACTGCAATAGGATTCAAAGGTTCAGATGGATTTGATCAGATTTTTGTGCTCAAAACAGAGGATACAGAAGAAGGAGTAAACGAATTAGACGAAAATATCAAAGTGACATTCTATGATTTAGAAAAAGAGATGATACAAGATGCATTTGGTATTATCGAAGAATTTCCATTTGTGGTTACATACAATGGGGATGAATTTGATTTGCCATACCTGTACAACAGAGCAGAAAGACTTGGAATCAAAAACTCAGAGAACCCACTTTACATGATGAAAAATTCTGCAACACTAAAACATGGAGTTCATATTGATTTGTACAGAACTTTTTCAAATCGCTCATTTCAAATCTATGCGTTTAGTCAAAAATACACAAACTTTTCGCTAAACAGTGTCTCAAAGGCTTTACTGAGTAAAGAAAAGATAGACTATGGAGTAGAATTTGATCAGCTAACCCTGTATCAAACTGCAAATTACTGTTATAATGATGCGCTTCTAACATACGAGCTTACCAGTTTTAACAATAATTTGTTGATGAATCTACTTGTAATTATTGCAAGAATTGGAAGAATGCCAATTGATGATATTGCAAGAATGGGAGTGTCACAATGGATTAGAAGTCTGTTGTATTTTGAGCATAGAAAAAGAAATTGTCTAATTCCAAAAAGAGAAGAGCTTGAAAGAAGATCAGAAGGAGTTTTATCAGATGCAGTAATAAAAGATAAAAAATACAGAGGAGGTCTCGTTATTGAACCCAAAGAAGGAATTCATTTTGATGTAGTTGTCATGGACTTTGCAAGTCTATACCCCAGTATCATCAAAGTTAGAAACATTTCATATGAGACAGTAAGGTGTTCTCACGAAGAATGTAAGAAAAATACAATTCCGCAAACAAATCATTGGGCATGCACAAAGAAAAATGGCCTTACATCAATGATTATTGGCTCACTAAGAGACCTGAGAGTAAATTACTACAAGAGTCTATCAAAAAAAGAGACCTTAACTGATGAACAACGACAGCAATACACAGTAACCAGCCAAGCACTCAAGGTGATTCTAAATGCAAGTTATGGGGTAATGGGGGCAGAGATATTTCCATTATATTTTCTTCCTGCAGCAGAAGCAACAACTGCAATTGGCAGACATACAATTTTAGAGACAATTAAAAAATGTGAAGAGATAGGTATTGAGGTTCTCTACGGGGATACAGATTCATTATTTATCAAAAAACCAACAGACGAGCAAATTCAAAAAGTAATAGAACAAGCAAAAAAAGATCACGGTGTAGATTTAGAGATTGACAAAGTATACAGATACTGTGTACTAAGTAATAGAAAGAAAAACTATCTTGGAGTAACAAAAGATGGAAAAGTAGATGTCAAAGGATTGACAGGAAAAAAATCACATACTCCTGCATTTATCAAAAAATTATTTTATGAACTAGTTGATGTACTATCCAAAGTTCAAACAATGGAGGATTTTGTGAAAGCAAAAAGAGATATCTCAGAAAAGATTGCAAAATGTGGTAAAAAGCTAGAAGCAAAAGAAATACCAATTGAAGATTTAACATTTAATGTAATGCTTAGCAAGGCGCCATCAGAATACGTAAAAACAATACCACAACACATTAGGGCTGCAAAGCAATTAGAACGAATCAGAGAGATAAAAAAAGGAGATATTATTTCTTTTATCAAAATTCTAAATAAACCAGGAGTAAAGCCTGCAGAGTTGGCAAAAAAAGAAGAGATCGATTCTAAAAAGTATATGGAATTTCTAGAATCAACATTAGAGCAGATAACATCATCAATGGATATGGATTTTGACACAATTTTAGGAAAGCCAAAACAAACAGGACTAGACGAGTTCTTTTGGAGTTAGTGTAAAATATGGAAATTGATGGAATTCTATTAACTCTACTTGGAACTGCAGCTGGAGTTTTAATTCTGACTGGTTGGGTAGAGCAAATTTACAAAGGATACAAAACAAAGAGCCTAAGAGACGTTTCAAAATTTCTAATGATCTTCATCTCTGCTGGAGCAATTTTATGGTTAATTTATGGAATTATAGTATCAGATGTATTTATCATAGGCACAAATCTTGCAGCAATAGTCCTAATGATGATAGTTCTAACAATGAAGAAAAGATATGACAAGCAATTACAAAAAAACTAATCAAGGATTAAATAGAATACAGAAAGGTTCAATGAAATATGTTTGTAATAAATTGTAAAAATTATGAAGAGATTTCAGGAGAAAAAATAATCAAATTTGTAAAAATTGCAGAAAAAGTTTCTAAAAAATACAAAGTAAAAATTGCAATTGCACCACCACAGCATCTTATTGGAGTAGCTGCAAACAGTTCTATTCCAATTTTAGCACAACACATAGATAATTCTAAAATAGGAAGTACTACAGGTTTTGTAATTCCAGAATTATTAAAAAAATCCAAAGTTAAAGGATCACTAATTAATCATAGCGAACACAGAATTTCAAGTGATGAGATTCAAAAATTAGTTTTAAAGTTAAAAGAATTAAAGATGACATCCATTGTGTGTGTAAAAGATGTTGCTGAAGTTAAAAAATATGTCAAACTCAATCCAGATTATATTGCAATAGAGCCACCAGAACTAATTGGTTCAGGAAAAGCAGTTTCTAAAGAAAAACCAGAATTAATTATAAAAGCTGTAAATGCAATAAAGAGAGCAAAAAATAATACAAAATTACTTTGCGGTGCAGGAATTGTTTCTAGAGAAGATGTTGTAAAAGCAATAGAGTTAGGCTCTAAGGGTATTCTTGTTGCAAGTGGGATTATCAAACACAAAGACTGGAATAAGATAATCTCAGAATTTGCCAAGTCAATGGTTTAATACCCCCTTTTTGGGATTAGTTTCGTAAAAATGAAACTAGTTTACTTTTATGACGAAGGGGATGGCAAAAACAAAAAACTCCTAGGAGGAAAAGGAGCAGGTCTATGTGAGATGACCAGACTAAAACTACCAGTTCCACCAGGATTTACAATTACTACTGAAGTTTGTAAAAAATATTATGAAAATAACAAAAAACTGCCAAAAACACTCATGGCAGATGTAAAAAAGAACATTGTAAAAATTGAAAAAAGAACAGGAAAAAAATGGAATTCAAATGAAAATCCATTACTAGTTTCAGTCAGATCAGGGGCAGCAATATCAATGCCAGGAATGATGGATACCATTTTGAATTTAGGGCTAAATGATCAGACAGTAATTGGACTATCCAAGAAAAGTAATAATGAAAGATTTGCATGGGATTCTTATCGTAGATTCATTCAGTTATTTGGAAAAGTTGTATTTGGCGTAGATGATAAAAAATTTGATGATGTATTAAATTCTGCAAAAGAAAAACAAAAAGTAACTGAAGACAGTGAACTAAATGTTGATTCTCTTAAAAAAATTGTTTTACAATACAAGGAAATTTGTGAAAAACATACTGGAAAAAAATTCCCAACTAATCCTACAGAACAAGTTGAGCTTGCAATTAAAGCAGTATTTGGAAGTTGGATGGGAGAAAGAGCTATAGTGTACAGAGAGAAAAATAACATTACAAAAGATGTTGCAGATGGTACTGCAGTAAACATTGTATCCATGGTATTTGGAAATATGGGAGAAGATAGTGCAACAGGTGTTGTGTTTACAAGAAGCCCAGAAGATGGAGCACGTCATATTTACGGGGAATATCTAATTAATGCTCAAGGCGAAGATGTAGTTGCAGGAGTAAGAACTGGAAAGCAAGTAGATGGAATGAAAAAAGAACTTCCTGAATCATACAAACAATTAGCAAAGACTTGTGAAAAATTAGAAAGACATTACAAAGAACCACAAGACATTGAATTTACAATTGAACAAGGAAAGTTCTACTTACTTCAAACAAGAAATGCAAAGATGAATGCAGCCGCAATGATTAAGACGTCAGTGGATATGGTTAAAGAAAAATTAATTGATAAAAACAAGGCATTAACAAGACTTCAGGCAGAGCAATTAGAACAATTACTTCACAGAACAATGGATCCTAAAGCCATTAAAAACTTCACACAGTTAGTAAAGGGGATTGCAGCATCACCAGGAGCTGCAAGTGGAATTGCAGTATTTGATGTTAAAAGGGCAACAGCCATGGGAGAAAATGGTGCCAAAGTTATTCTAATTAGAGAAGAGACAAAGCCAGAAGACGTTCCTGCATTCTTTGAGTCAGTAGGCATTCTAACTAGTAGAGGGGGCAAAACATCTCATGCAGCAGTGGTAGCCAGAGGAATGGGCAAGCCATGCATTGTAGGGTGTTCTAATTTGAAATTAGATTATGACAATAAACAGTGCAGTGTTGATGGAAAAATAGTCCATGAAGGAGACGCTATTACAATTGATGGAAGTTCTGGGATTGTATACATTGGAGACATTCCAACAATAGAACCCAAAATTACATCAGACTTTACACAAATTTTGGAATGGGCTCAAAAGGCAAAGAAGATGGGAATCAGAGCAAACGCAGACACACCAGAAGGTGCAAAACTTGCAAGACAGTTTGGAGGTCAAGGAATTGGTTTGTGTAGAACAGAGAGAATGTTTAATGGAAAAGATAGAATCGATTTGTTTGTAGATATGATTATGGCTGAAAACATTGAAGACAGAAGTAAGATTCTAAAAAAACTAGGTGAATTACAAAAGAGTGATTTCATTGAAATCCTACAAGCAATGGAAGGATATGAGGTTACAATTAGACTATTAGATCCACCATTACATGAGTTCTTGCCAAATCCTGAAGAACTATCAGAAAAGATTCACAGATTAGAATTAAAAAATGCAACAAGTGAAATCAAAGAAGCAAAAATTATTCTAAAAAGAGCAAGAGAACTTGCAGAAGTAAACCCAATGATGGGGCATAGAGGAGTTAGAGTTGGAATTACATACCCAGAAATTTACGAGATGCAAATTAGAGCAGTCTTTGAAGCACTAGTAGAATTAACAAAGAAAAAAGTTAAAGCTCATCCACAAATTATGATACCACAAATTAGCAGTATTGCTGAACTAAATCATATAAAGAAAATTTATGATTCGATTAAAAAAGAGATGGAATCAAAACACAAAATGAAACTAAAGATTAACTTTGGAACTATGATTGAAGTAGTAAGAGCAGCATTAACTGCAGATGAACTTGTAAGTACGGCTGAATTCTTTAGTTTTGGAACAAATGACCTCACACAAGGAACATTTAGTTTCAGCAGAGAAGACGTAGAAGGAAAATTCCTTCCAGAATACATGGAAAAAGAACTACTTGAAAGAAATCCATTTCAATCAATTGATGAAAAAGGGGTTGGTATCTTAATGAAAATAGGTATTGGTATGGGACGTAAAGCCAGACCAAATATGGAGATTGGAATATGTGGAGAGCATGGAGGAGACCCAAATTCAATAAAGTTCTGCCACAGTCAAGATCTTAGTTATGTAAGTGCATCACCACACAGAATTCCAATTGCAATTGTTGCAGCAGCTCAAGCAGCAATAGAGCAACCAAAAAAGACAAAATTAAAGAAAAAATAAAGTGAGATACCAAAGAACTAGATAATCTTACTATGATTATACATTGACAAAAATCTGAGAAAATGAGATAATTTACTCTGAATTTATTTTTTCCATATGGTTCAAAAGTACATCTGGATCTAGAGGTTTTGACAAGATTGAATGTACTCCTTTTTCGATAAGAGATTTAGTTTCTTCTTCTGATTGAGGTGAAGCAGAACAGACTACTATTTTTTGTTTGTTAATAATACCATCATTTACAAGGGCATCTAATACATCTAGTCCACTAAAATCAGGCATTGAAAGATCTAACAAAACTACGTCAAAATCTTGTTTTCGAATTAATTCTAATCCATATTTTCCACCGTTAGTGGATTCATATTCATGTCCTCCGGTGCTCAAAGCCATTTCCATCAGTTGAAGTAAATCCTCGTTATCATCAATTCCTAAAATTTTCAGTTCTTTTCATCTCCTTATTTATCTAAATCCTTAAGTTCATACAAAAATCAGAAAAAAAATCAATCACACTAGTTTTTTAGTGTGAATGGGGTTATCCATGACTGGATAATATTTTTATTCAATTCAACAAATGCGTTTACGTTATCGCCGAATGTTCTGATGTTTTGTACTGTTGCATCAACTGTGGTTTTTGTCAATTGATTGTTTATTGTACTTGCTTGAACAATTTGCTTGTTGGTATCTGTGATTACAGTTCTTGCAGCTTCTGGAATATCAGTTGAAATACCAGTTTTTTTTGCAAATTCTTGTTGCATAGATACTGAAGCATTGATTGTTTTTTCGCATGTTTTCATACATTCTTCTTGCAATTGTGTAATAGATTGAAAATATTGCGGGGTGATTTTTGAGATATTTTCAAAGTATTTTTGAACATTTTGTGTGTACAATGAATATACATTGTTTGCAGGAGTTTGAGTGCTCTTGCTTGTTTGTGATTGTGTGCTCATACCATGCTTAATCGTACCCGGTATATATACTATTGGTAATGAATGGTAATTATTGGTTATCAACACCAATATATATAAAATGTGTAATAACATATTTTTCGTATGCCAAAATTCCTAGATTCACATCCTCTAAAAGGTGCTAATCCAGAAACTCTGAAAAAATTGCAGGATTCACCAAAAGATGAATTTGGTGTAACTCATCTAAACTTAATTTTTAGTGAGGACGAAGACAAGATGTACTGTTTTTTAGAAGCTCCTGACAAAGAAGCTATTAAGAAACATCATGACAAATATGGCTACAAATGTGATTATATCTTGGAAGTTAGTTCCACATCTGATGATTAGATTCTAAACTCTTTTTTCTACTACACATTATAGATGAAATTGAAGAAATGCACACGAATCCAATCTACAAAAGAGTATGTTTTAAAACCAATCAACCCTATTTCTAAACGAAGTGCTACCTAGAATTGATTCAATTAAGCAGATAAGAAAAAAGTTAGGCATTACCCAGAAAAAACTTGCCAATATAACAGGAGTTAGCACCTCAATGATTAACCAGATTGAATCAGGGAGAAGTCAGCCAAGCTATAATACTGCAAAGAAGATTTTTGAGAATCTTGCAAAATTAGAAGGAGAGTCATCATCACATATTGCAGGGGATTTTTGCAGTAAAGATATTGTAAAGTTAAAGCCAACAAATACACTTCACGATGCAATCAAAAAGATGCATGAATTATCAATTAGTCAGATTCCTGTTTTTGATAATTCAGAGATTGTTGGTATAATATCTGAAAATGGAATTATAAAACACTTGGCAGATTTAGGAGAGGCCGGATTGAGAAAAGCAAAACTAGCAGATACCATGGATCCTGTTCCACCTATAGTAGACTATGATACACCAGCAAATGTACTTGTTCAATTAATTAGATATTCTATGTGTATTCTAGTTTCAAAGAAATCAAAGATTGTAGGAATTATTACAGCTTCTGATACTCTAAAAATGATGGAGTGATTACTCTTTAGGATGAGAACAAAGTTCTGCCAATACACCGTAAAGTGATTTTGGGTGAATAAAAGTAACTTTAGTTCCTGCAGAGCCAGGTCTTATTTTTCCTAGAAATTGAATTCCACATCCCTCCATTCTTTCTACTTCGCCTTCAATGTTATCAGTCTCTAAAGCCATATGATGCAATCCTTGACCTTTTTTATCTAGGAATTTTTTAATTGGAGAATCATCATTTGTTGGCTGCATTAGCTCAACACGACCATTTTCTAAATGAATAATTGCAACTTTAACACCTTCTGATTCTACTGTTTCAAATTCTACACTGTCTACACCTAAGGCCTGTTGGTATACTTTGGCTGATTCTTCTACATCATTTACTGCAATTGCAATGTGATCAATTTTCATCTAAAAGACCTCTTTTGGACGATATTCACCAAATACTTCTCGGAATGTATTACTAATCTCACCAGTTGTAGCAAGTGCTTTTGCAGCTGTAACTATGTAAGGCATAAGATTTTCTTCAGTCTCTGCTGCACTTTTCATTGCAGAAAGTGCTTTTTCCCATTTCTTTTTGTCTCTAGATACACGTAATACTTTGAGTGCCTTTTTTTGTTGTACTTCAATTCTACCATCTACTCGAAGTAGTTCTAGTTGCTCTTCATCTTCTGCATACTTGTTTACACCGACAATTATTCGCTCACCACTATCTGCTTCCTTCTTTAAACGATATGCATTTTGCCTGATTTCTGATTGAAAGAATCCTTTCTCAATTGCTTTAACAGAGCCACCCATTTTTTGAATCTGTTTGAGATATTTCCAGACACCTTCTTCGATTTGATCACATAGTTCTTCAAGGTAGTATGAACCGCCCATAGGGTCAGCAGTTTTAGTTATTCCACTTTCATGGGCTACAATTTGTTGTGTTCTAAGGGCAATTTTTGCAGATTCTTGAGTAGGAAGGGCCAGTGCTTCATCTCTAGAGTTTGTATGAAGTGATTGAGTTCCACCAATAACTGCAGCCATGGTCTGAATTGCAACACGGATAATATTGTTATTAGGTTGCTGAGCAGTTAATGATTCACCACTAGTTTGAGTATGGAATTTTAACTGAATTGATCGGGGGTTTTTTGCATGAAACATTTCTTTGAGAATTTTTGCATAAACTTTTCTTGCAACTCTAAACTTTGCAGCTTCCTCAAAGAATTCTATAGTACAACAAAAAAAGAACGAAAGACGTGGTGCAAAGTCATCAATCTTTAATCCCTTATCCAAACAAGTTTGGATATATGCAATAGCATTTGCCAAAGTAAATGCAACTTCTTGTGTTGCAGTACAGCCAGCTTCTCTCATATGATATCCAGATATTGAAACAGGATACCAAGATGGTACTTTTTCTGCACAGTACTCTATCATGTCACCAATTAATCGCATGGAGGGTTGGGGAGGATAAATGTAGGTATTTCTTGCAATGTATTCTTTTAAAATATCATTTTGAGTGGTTCCATGAAGTTCATGACTTTTGAAACCCTGTGCTTCGCCAACTGCAATGTAATATGCAAGTAATGTTGATGCAGTAGAGTTAATCGTCATAGAAGAGCTGACTTTGCCAAGAGGGATTCCATCAAATGCAATCATCATGTCTTTAATAGATGTAATTGATACTCCAACTTTCCCTACTTCACCTTCTGCTTGTGGAGAATCAGAATCATACCCTATTTGTGTTGGAAGATCAAAGGCCATACTAAGACCAGTTTGGCCTTTCTCAAGCATGAATTTGAATCGCTCATTGGTAAGTTTTGCATCACCAAATCCAGAATACTGACGCATAGTCCAAAATCTTTCACGATACATCTCAGGATGAATACCTCGTGTAAATGGATATTTTCCTGCATCTTCGATTGGTTTCTTTTTAGAAGATTTTTGATAAATTCGTTTTACTGTAAACAAGGAATCAGTGAAAAGTTTCTTTTCAGGTTTTACTTTTGATGTTTTTTTTGTTGCCATAATATCACTTTAACAAAGATTTTGAAATTTTATCTCCTACTTCAAATGGGTCCATCTTTTTTGTTTGTAATTGTTTTAGATATTTTGAAAATACTTTATCAGAATTTAACATAACATCAACCTTTTCTCTGAAGTTGTTTAAAACAATATCTTTTAGTTCTGCTTCAAGTCGCTCTAGTTCTTTTTCTTTCTTGGATTTCTTTTTTAATACCATCATATCTTTGAGGGTCTTTGCAAATACCGTAATTCCAGAATTTTTTTTCACAGATGTTTTTAGAACTATTGGGTTTCGTTCTGTATCTCCAATAAAGTCTAGTACTGCATCAAATAATTGATTTGCTCCACTAAGATCACTTTTGTTTATAAGATAGATATCTCCAATTTCAGTCAAACCAGCTTTGATTGTTTGAATACTATCGCCAGTATTAGGATTAAACACAACAACTGTAATGTCCGCAATGTTTGAGATTTCAACTTCAGTTTGTCCTGCACCAACACTTTCAATAATTATAGGATTGAATCCAGCATATTCTAAAATCCGAATGCTGTTTCGAAGTGAATGCGATATTGCACCAGTGGAACCACGTGATGCAATACTTCGAATGTATGTACCTGAATCAGTAGAATCACTCATTCTAACTCTATCACCTAGTATTGCTCCGCCAGTAACATGGCTAGTTGGGTCAATTGCCAATACGGCAGGTTTTGTGCCTAATTTTTTCATAGCAATTGTAGTTTTGTTAATCAGTGAACTTTTTCCAGCACCAGCAGGTCCGGTAATGCCAATGATTATAGAGTTACCAGAATCTTTGAAAATTTTCTTTAACAGTTTTTTTGCTTCCTTTGGATCATTTTCAACAATAGAGATTGCTTTTGCAATTACTCCACGTTTTCCTTTTTTTAAATCACCAAGTAGAGTCAATATACAATAAGTTTCAGAGGTGCAATAAAATCTTGTATAATATTATTAACTTAACCAATACTAGGTGTAAATTGACTAAATGATGACTTTGAAAAACTAACAATCATTATAGAACTAACTAATATAAAAATAAAAAATCTGTTATATCTAGCGTTAATAATGGTCATTTTGAATAATTTTAGGATTCTTCCAAAAGTATGATTAGAGAAAAACTGTATATTGTTAGGAACAAAAAACAAAGAAGAAATTTGTTCACAAATAGTTTTACCATAAAGTGTTAAATGAAAATGCAATTCCGAATCTTTTTGAATCAAGCCAGACTTTATCATTCTAGTTATATTTCTATGAACTTCAGATTTTGATGCACCTAATGATTCTGTTAATTTTGAAAGAGTAAGTGGTTTTTCTTTAATTGTATAAAGTATCTGAATTCTTTGCTCACTTGATAGTTCAAAAAAACTTGCTGCAATCTTTTCAGAATCCATACCCATAGTAAAAAAACAAGTATGTTATTCTAAAAGAGTTTCTACCAAGCACAAATCAGGCTCGATGATCACATTTATTTCACATATTGAAAAATCAAAGCATTGAGCCAAAATCCAAACCTAATTCATGCAAATTTCATGTTTGTAGATTCAATTAGTTCATCAGATCCAAATTTATCAACTAAAATCCAGTTAAAAAAAATCAAGGATTTTAACAGATTAATGCAAGAATGTAAAGTCTTTCAAGAAATTCCTTCAGAGGAATATTTTGTGATTCCTGGAGGGGATGGCATGTGTATTGGATTTTTCCAAGGAATTGACAAGCCATTAAGACTTGCAATAGAATTGTGTAAAAAAATTGAGGAATTTAACATGGGAAAAGCACCCTCAGATATTATTCAGATAAGAATCGGACTAAATGACGGAAATTGCTTTTCATTTATTGATTTTAATAAAAATAAATCATTTTGGGGGTCTGGAATAATTATTGCAAAAAGAATAATGGATATTGCAAATAACAATCAAATTCTAGTATCTCAAAGTATGGCAGAATCATTACAAGAGATTTCAGACGAATATAGGAAAACACTCAAGCCACTACGGGATTATGAACTAAAACATGGACATGTTATGCTCATCTATTCTGCATATG
>LFEY01000026.1 GCA_001510275.1 Thaumarchaeota archaeon casp-thauma3 | reverse complement strand
TTTGGTGCTTCTTTCTTTGGTGCTTCTTTCTTTGGTGCTTCTTTCTTTGGTGCTTCTTTCTTTGGTGCTTCTTTCTTTGGTGCTTCTTTAGCTGGTTTTTCTACCGTGTCTCCGACTTTCTTGGTTTCAATAACAGGTTCAACTACTAGATCTTCGACTTTTGTCTCTTCAAGAACGGGTTCTACTTTATCTTCAACTTTTTTGGTTTCTTTATCAGGAGTTACTTTAGATTCTACTTTTTCATCATAACGAGAAACAAGTACATAACCTTCATCAGTTTTGCTCATTCTAACTCTAATTTTTCTTGGAGGACTTCGAACTCCCTTTGCCCAAATTTGATGAGATAGTTCTTCTTCAATTTTAATTTCCTCAACTTTCATGTGATGTCGAGCAAATTCTCTAATCATGTTAATTGCTCTAACAGCCCTATGTTGAGATTGTGAAAGTAATGCTTTACCTAGATTAATTGTATAAACTCTTTCTAATTCTTGAGACATCTATCCGACCTCCACATCAGTTGATCTCCAAGCTCTACGTTTTGGATTTGTTCTAACAGATCTCTTTGTTTTAAGAATAATCCAAGCTGGTACTGCAGATGTCTGCTTTGTCTTTTTTAGTAGACGAATCTTTCTTGGAGAGGACTTGCGTGCAGCCATAGATTTTCAGGCACGGAGAGCTCTTTTTAAATGAATCTCAGGATTTAAGGAGAGTTTGTATTTGTTTTAGAATTCTAGCTGAAGCCCCCCATACTATTTGATTTTGATATTCAAAAGTATACATTTCTTGAATAACATTGTGAGATGGATTTGGATCATGTGCCATAGTTTTTAAAAATGATTCAAGTGGAATATGAAAAATTTTTTCAACTTCAGAATTTGCTGCAAGTGTTGGAATCTCATCAATAATGGAAATAAAGGGTAAAATCAAAAAACCAGAATTCAAAGTCACAACAGGTTCCAGTTGACCAATTACCTGTTCTCTAGTAATTACAAGTCCTAATTCTTCACTAGTTTCACGTAATGCTGTTTGCAAAAGATCTGAATCAACAGTATCTAATTTTCCACCAGGAAATGAAATTTCACCTGCATGGAATTTCATATGTTCAGGTTTTTCAGTCATCACAACAATTGGTTCTTTACCATAGATTACTACAAGTACTGATGCTAATTTGTAATCCCCATCAAATTTCATCACAGGGTTAATTGGACTTGAAAATATTGATTTTAAATCATCTAAAAACATCTTGTTTCTTTCCTACTATTCCACTGGGTTTTGGTATTCAAAGGTTTTAACCAAGGATAGAAAAAATGACAATATGACAATTAGGTATGAAGCTAATCCACCAAAGATTTTGCCCAATGTAGATACAAATGAATCAATTCTAAAATTTATCAAAAAAATAAAAATTATTTCAAAAAAATGTGATGCAATACATCTTACTGAAAATGTGTTAGGATACCAAAGAGTTTCACCAATTGAAGTTGGGAATATTATTAGAAAAGAAATTCCAGATATTCCAATTACAGTTAGTCTAAGAGTTAGAGATAAGAGTGAAAAAGAGATTTCAGAGTTTGTAGAGAATTGTATCTCTATAGGTTTTTCAGGAATTTTGGTACTCATGGGTGATCCATCACAAAATGGAAACCCAGATTCTGGTCAGATCCCAAGCGCAACTGTAAAGAAACTAAGAGAGCAAGGTATTGATTCAAAAATTGATTTGTATCTTTCAATTTCAAATAAACCCAATTTTTCTAAAATCAGAAAAAAATTAGAAGCAGCCCCCAAAGGATTCATGACACAGGTGATTCAAAATCTAGAACAAGTACAAAATCTCTCCGATAATCTAAAAGGATTTTCAGTAATTCCAATCATTTTATTTCCTTCGGAAAAAAATCAAAAATCTGCCAAATTTTTGAATTTAGAGTTTTCATCATACGGTCAAGAGTTTGAGGAATTTGTAAAAAAGGTACATAAAATTACAGGAGATGTATTGATTACATCACCCAACGATTTTAATGGCTTGAATGAATTTTTAGAAAAATCATTTAGTTAAAGTACAAAGTATTTTGCTTTTGGATGATGAACAACAATGGCGGCAGTTGATTGTTCAGGAACAATCTGACCAGATTCAGTTAATGTCATTCCAGATTTTTCTGGTTGCAAAAGTTTCCAAACTAAATGATGTTGTGATACATCAGGACAGCTAGGAAAGCCCCAGCTGTATCTTAGTCCACCTTGCTCCAAGTCCAATTCAGATTTTATTTTTTGATTGATCCATTCTGCTAAGGCTTCTGCTATTTCAACTGCTAATCCATGTAGATAGTAAGCATCAGTATACTTGTCTTCTTTATTCCATTGTTCTATTATTTCTACTACTTTGTCTCCCACAGTTACGGATTGGAATGCAACAATGTCTTCTTCACCAAAATAATCAGTTAAACAGAGATGTTCGGGTTTTGTAGAACGTGGGAAATCAAATTCTACATTATCACCTATAGGATTTTCAACAAGTAATTTCCCATGTTTATTGTGACATCTAAAATATCCATAGACAATCTCAGGCTCAAAGAGTTTTTCTCTTATAATTCGAATCTTCCATTGGTTTAACAAATCTTCATGTACTTCCTCTGATTCAGAGCCTGCTTTCCCTCTAAGGCCCCAAGATAACTTGAATAATGATTTTTTGTCAATCATCTGCCAAACTTCATCCATCTTGATTTGATCTATCTTTAGACGTATAGGTTCTCCAATACTTTTAGGAGTTGGGGCCTTCACAGGTTTAATCTCACTCTTAGAAATGTTAGTAGAATCTATTGAAACCACAGATTTTTCTTTCCAATTTTCCATCTTTTCTTTCCATGTAGCTAAAAGTTTTGGTTTTTCATCTGAAACCAAAACGTCCATTGTTTTGAGTCCTTCAAACATGGTATTGCAATAAAATACACCAGGTTCGTAGATTCCATCTTCTTTTGCAATTCTGTTAATGTAGTTAGTATTAATTGCAGCACCACCACATAGAATTGGGATAGTCATTTTATTTTTTCTTGCATGTTCTACAAAAAACTGCATCTGCTTTGAAGTGGAAACCAACAATGCAGATAAACCTATAGCATCAGGATTAACTTCATCTATTTTTTCTAAGAATTTTTGTAATGGAACTTGTTTTCCTAAATCATATACTGTGTAACCGTTATTTTGAAAGATTGTCTTTACCAGATTCTTCCCAATATCATGCACATCACCATAAACTGTTCCCAAAACAAGTTTACCTTTACTTGCCCCCTCCTTTTTTAACAAATATTTTTCAAGTTCATCAACTGCTGCTTTCATACATTCAGCTGATTTGAGAACAAATGGTAAGATCAACTCACCTGCACCAAATTTATCGCCAACCTCTTTCATTGCAGGAAGCAAGTCTTCATTAAGAGTTCTAATTGCACCATCATGTGTAATTTCTGGAGTAGCATCCAAAGACAAAACTCCATCATTGTCTTTAATTAATTCATTTTTTCCTAACTTTTCTGCAATTGCAGATACAACATCATTCTGAATTCCATTTTTTAGTCTATTCATAATTCTAAAGTTAGCACGCTTTCCAGGAGGCCAGGAAGGATCAACATCAACTTTTTTGGTAGAACCACTACTTTTGGAATCTATCTTTTCAAAATAGATAATTAATTCAGATAATGCATTTGGATGAGTGTTAAAAATTAAATCCTCTGTAAGTTTTCTCTCTTCATCATCAATTTCACCATAAGGAATAATCTCTTTAGCATTTACAATAACTGTGTCAAGTCCAGACTTTATAGCATGGTGTAAAAATACTGAGTTGATGATTTTTCTTGCATATGGAGCCAAACCAAAGCTAATGTTACTAAGACCTAACGTAGTAAATGAGTTTGGAAATTTTGCTTTAACAAGACGAATTCCTTCTAGAGTATTTTTTCCTGCATCAAGAAATTCTTCTTCTCCCGTAGCTAAAGTAAATGTAAGAACATCAAAAATAAATTGTTCTATTTTTAATCCATATTTTTTTCCTGTTTCATAAAGAAGTTCAGCAGTATCTACCTTTTGCTGGGGGGTTTTTGCCATTCCATTTGGACCAATGCATAATGCAATAGAAGGCACCCCATACTTTGCCATCAGTGGCGCTAATTTTTCAAATCTACTGCCATCGCCTTCAAGATTAATTGAATTAATTATGGGCCTGCCTGGAATTTGTTTTATCGATGCTTCAATAACTTCAGGATCAGTTGAATCAATTACAAGAGGTGCATCAATTTCTAAGCTTAATCTTTTTACAAGATTCAACATAAACTCCAGTTCGTCAGAACGCTCAGTGGTTGCAACACAAACATCAAGACAATGAGCACCATTTTCAACTTGAGCTCTTGCCAAATCAATTAGACCATCATAGTCATTGGCAAGAACTAGCTGTTTTGCTTTACGAGAACCTTGTGTGTTAATTCTCTCTCCAATGATCAGAGGCGCTGGAAGTTGTTTTAGATCAACTGCTTTGAGTGCAGAACTTACCCTAGGAATAGTCAATAGTATAAAATCATCTCAGTTTTTCTAAATACTTAACCCTTGGGAGAGTTAGCTTTTTCGTCAATTACTTTTCTTAATACTTTGATGTGTTCAGGACCTGTTCCACAACATCCACCAATAATTCGAACTTTTTTGAATTGGTTAAGAAAATCACCTAGTGCATCACCCATCTTATCAGGAGTCATCTTGTAGACTGCTTTTCCTCCTTGATTTTCAGGCATACCTGCATTTGGAACCACCAATAGATTATGTTCATTTTGTTCATCAAGCCATCTTACACTTGGGGTCATCTCAATTGGGCCAGTTGAGCAATTCAATCCAAACACATCAATCCCCATATCAGAAACAGTTGTGTATGCAGCTTGAATATTTGTTCCAAGTAACATCTTTCCATATTGATCCAAAGTAGTATTTGAAATGATTGGAATTTTCTTGCCAGTCTTTTGTATAGCATTATGACATGCCTCAATTACCAATTTTACTTCTAAGATATCTTGACTTGTTTCAATAAGTAATGCATCAACACCACCAAGAATTAAGCCTTCAGCTTGTAGCTCAAATGCTTCTTGGATTTCATCAAGAGGTTTTTGCCCCAAATCAGAGTCAGTTGAACTAGGAAGAAAACCTGATGGACCCATAGAACCAATCACATATCTGGGTTTATCTAAATATTCTTCACAGACTTCAGATGCTAATTGTGCAATTTTTTTGTTAAAATCAACTGTTTGATCACCAAAACCATATTCATCTAATTTTATTTTGTTTGAACCAAAAGAATTTGTTTCAATACAATCAGCTCCTGCATCTAAATAATTTCTGTGAATTTGTTTAATCCATTCAGGATGTGTCAATACCAACCCATCATTAAAACCATCTTGATTATTTGGAAAGTCTGCTGGTTTTGGATCATACTTTTGAATTTCAGTTCCCATTGCACCATCAAAAAGCAAAATTCTATTTTGTATTGCATCCAAAAATAGTTCTTTTTCTGTCAATATGATTTCAAAATAACATGACACAGTTTAACTCTTTTCAGAAAAATCCACAGGTATTAAGATCATTGATACGTATGTTGAAATTAGGTTGAAGAATAATTGCATGTACATTTATGCAAAAATTACAAGTAAATAATTTAGTTCGTAGTGCAACTTTTTTTCAGCATGCTGGAACCTCAATTGTCTTTGTATTTATGCCCATTATTGCAAAAGGTGTTACAGATTCTATCTTTGAGATTGGGCTAATTGTAGCCTCATTTAGTTTTGCTCAAATTTTATCTGAAATCTATTTTGGCAGACATTCAGACAAGAAGGGAACTAGGCTCAAATTCATCAGAATTGGCTTCATAGGATGTGCTGCAGCCTTTGGAATGCATTACTTTGCAGATGACATTACTTTGTTATTTCTGGCAAGAATAGGAGCAGGAATTGCAAGTGGAATTATGATTCCTGCAATGATTGCTTATACATATGAAATAAATATTGAAAGAAAAAGAGCAGCAGCTGTAATTTCATTTCATGCATTAGGATGGCTTGCAGGAATTGCAGCAGCTGGATTTGCAAATGATCTAAAGATTATTTTCGTGATTAGTGCAGCCTCATTCATTATTGGATTAATGTTTACAATCAAATTACCAAATCCATCACAAGAAAAACAGCTAGAACCTAGAACTATCAAAAAAATTATTTCAAAAAACAAGTTTCTGTTCTTGTCATTATTATTAAGACATATTGGAGCAGCAGCTGTATGGACTATTCTTCCAATAATGTTAATGGAAAAATTAGGTGCTGAACTTTATCAAATATCAATTATATATGTTGCAAATACAGTTACTGCATTTGTCTTGATGAACTTGATGGCAAGTAGAATTAATATCTCAAATATAACTAAATTCAAAATTGGAATTGGTTGTACCGTATTTGTCTTTATAGGATTATCACTAATTACAGATTGGTGGATGGCAATGCCATTTATGGCACTAGTTGGAGCAACTTGGGCATTTTTATTCATTGGAGGAAACTTTCACCTAATGGATAACAATCCACGGTCTACATCAACTGGAATCTTTAGCTCTACATTATCAATTGCAACAGTAATTGGACCTGTAATTGCAGGAAGTATTGCATTTGTATTTGACTATGTTTCAGTAATGTATTTTGCAATTGCCATAATTGTATGTGCGTTTATAGTATCACTAAAAGTTAGAAAATAAAATAATACAATTAGGATAAACCTATCGTAATCCCCATCTAGACATTACTTTGTTTTCTAGTCTTTTGAAGACAACACTATCAATTACAAGTCCTGTTGCCATAATTACAAGCATTATTGCAATGACTTGAGAGACATCATTAAGGGAACGTCCTGCATTAAGTAGGAATCCTAGTCCTAGGAAAGAAAATAACAGTTCAGCACCAATTACACCTCTCCATGCAAATGCCCATCCCTGTTTGAAGCCAGAAATCATGTATGGAAATGCTGCCGGAATTAAGACGGCAGTAATTAGTTGACTGCCCTTTGCACCCATGTTTCTTGCAGCCTCAATAAAGTGAGGATCAATGTTTTTGACTCCAGTGTAGGTGTTTATTGTAACTGCAAAAATTGCCCCAATTGCAGTAACAAAAATTATTCCACCATCTGTTAATCCAAACCAAAGAATTGCAAGTGGAACCCAGGCAATTGAAGGAATTGATTGCAATCCTAACACTAAAGAACCAACAGTTTGGTTGATAGCCTCAACTCTTGCCATGAAAATTCCCAAGACAACCCCACCAGTAATTGCAATTGTCAATCCAATAGATAATCGCCACATGCTAGTTGCAATTCCATAAAACAAACTACCATCTGACGCACCATATACCAAGTCTTCAGTTACTTCATATGGAGATGGGAAAATATTATCAGGCCAAACTCCCGCCATTGAAATGATTTGCCAAACTACAACGATTCCAACGTAAAATATAATTCTATGAGGTATAAAATTTTTTGCCAACATGATCACGCTTTGCTTTTCTTTACCTCAGGTCTAAGTTCTGCCAAAATATCTTGTTGTAATTTAAGTAATGATTCATCTTCAGTAACTCTAGGTCGAGGAGAATTATTTTCAACTTCTTTTTTGATAATTGAAGGGCGATTACTGAAAACAGCTACTTTGGTTCCAAGAACTGTAGCTTCTGCAACATTGTGAGTTACAAACAAAATTGTCTTCTTTGTCTTTTCCCAAATTAGCTGCATCTCAACTAACAATAAATCACGAGTCTGTGCATCAAGTGCTGCAAATGGTTCATCCATCAGCAATACATCAGGATCCATTACAAGTGCTCTAGCAATAGCTACACGTTGTTTCATTCCAGTTGAAAGTTGGTAAGTATAGGAATCTGCAAATTTTGTAAGCTGCATCATATCCAGATATCGATTTGATATCTTTGCTCGTTCCTCTTTTGGGATACCTGCCATCTTTAATCCAAATTCTACATTATCTTGAACCTTGAGCCATGGAAATAATGCACCCTCTTGAAATACCATAATTCTTTCAGGACCAGTTTCAGTAACAGGACGACCGTCAAACAAAATTTCTCCCTCGTCAGGTTTCTCCAATCCTGCAATTATACGCAAAAACGTGGATTTACCACAGCCTGAGGGACCCACCAAACATACAAAATCACCAGCCTCAACTTTGAGGTCAATTCCACCTAATGCCTTGAGTTTGTGAGAGCCATGATTAAAATATTTTACAATATTTTTTGCCTCTAGTTTAGTCATCTACGTATCTTCCTCTGGAATGGAATTTATATCAAAATAGAGAAAAATTCCAGACAAATCATATCCATTTCTTCCCAGATATCCTAGCGCATCAGCTCTTTCAGCAAAGGAAAAAACAGAATTAGGTTTAGGATCTGGGGTAATTACTAGATTAGATAATGCAATATCTACAACATCATCAGATAAAGATTGTCCAAAATGAGAATTTAGAAAGTCATTAAAAATAATTCTGGTTTCAGTAGGATTTGAATTAATCCAAGCTGCAGTAGAATGATGCGAATTCAAAAAAGGAATAAAAAATTCTTTATTTTTTTCGACATAATCTGCATTTCCGATTAAAAGAACAGATGCAAATTCTTTATTTGGCCATAGTTCTTCTTCATGGAATAATCGTTTTCCACCAAGTTCAATTTCTAAAATTGTAGCCCAAGGCTCTGCAACCCATGCACCATCAATATCTCCTTTTACAAATAATGTGTAGATATCAGGATTTGAAATATTATAAACAATTACAGATCCACCTTTTTCAGCTGTCTTTAATCCATTTTCAGAAAGATAATGACGAAGTGATACATCTTGTGTGTTACCAATTTGAGGAGCAGCAATTTTTTTTCCTGCAAAGTCAGAAGCTGAATTTATTTCAGAATTTGGATGAACAATAAAGCTTGCACCACCGCTTGCAGCCCCTCCAAGAATCTTTATGTTATGATTCTCTGAATTCAAAAATCCGATAATTGCAGGACCTGGTCCAACATATGCAATATCAATAGAATTTGAAAACAGAGATTCTATTGCCTGTGGTCCACTATCAAAAACTCTGGTTTCAATTTTTATCTGATCTCCAACACTATTTTGAAAAAATCCTTTTTCTATTCCTACTATTGGAATAGCATGACCAATATTTGGAAAATATGCAATACGAAGTTTAGAATCATGTGCAGTATCACTAGAACTAAGAGTAATTCCCAATACAGATAGTAATACAATTCCTGCAATACCTGCAAAAACTGCTGATCTAGTTTTCATAAAACAGCGTTATATTCGGCGGTTAAATAATCATCGAATTTTAGCTCAAGCTAGGCAGAAATTTTTTGGAAAAACAATTGATTTCAGCCTAACACAAAAGATAAATTCCAAAATACGACGGAAAAGATGTTTTATGACTCAAAAGGGGATTCTTGCATTTTCTGGAGGACTAGATACTTCAGTTGTTGTGAAATATCTACAAGAAGAATATGACATGGATGTCATTACAGTAACAGTAGATGTTGGACAAGGAGATGATAATAAAAAAATTGCAGCAAAGGCAAAAAAATTAGGAGTAAAAAAACACTACAACATTGATGCACGAAAAGAGTTTGTTAAAGATTATATTTTTCCATCAATTAAAGCCAATGCACTTTATCAGAAAAAATATTGTCTTGCAACAGCACTTGCAAGACCACTAATTGCAGAAAAAGTTTTAGAGATTGCAAAAAAAGAAAAAGTAACATCACTTGCACATGGGTGTTCAGGTAAAGGAAATGATCAAGTACGATTTGATATTACATTCCGTGCAGGATCTGATCTTCCAATTATAGCACCAATTCGAGATAAAAACTTGGATAGGGATACTGAACTAAAATTTGCAAAAAAACATGGAATTGAGATTGATTCAGTAGCAAAAAAATTTAGTATTGATCAAAACTTGTGGGGACGTGCAATTGAAGGGGGAGTATTAGAAGACCCATACAAAGAACCACCAAATGATGCATTCATTTGGGTTAAAACAAAAAACTTACCAGACAAACCAACATACTTGGAAATTAAATTTGAAAAAGGAATTCCAGTTGGAGTTGATGGAAAAGTAATGGAGTCTCAAAAACTAATTGAATACGTCAATAAAAAAGCAGGTGCAGCAGGTGTTGGGATAGTTGATCATATTGAAGATAGAGTTATTGGAATTAAATCCCGTGAAGTGTATGAAACTCCTGCAGCAACTTGTCTAATTGAAGCACATGCAGATTTAGAAAAGATGGTTCATACCAAACATGAAACCAAATTCAAGTCTCAAATAGATGATGAATGGGCATACTTGGTATATTCAGGACTTTGGCAGGATCCACTAAAAACAGACCTAGATGGATTTATCGAGGCATCACAAAAACCAGTATCAGGAACTGTGAAACTCAAGCTGTACAAAGGAAGCCTAAGAGTTGTTGGAAGAAAATCTAAGAACTCATTGTATAGTCACGATATTGCAACTTATGGATCAGATTCAACATTTGATCAAAGATTAGCCAAAGGATTTGTAGAATTATGGGGAATGCAATCAACAGAAGCTAATAAATTACAAAAGAAAAGGTCAACAAAAACATGAACTGCCCAGAATGTGATGCAGCATTAAACATCCCAGACGATGCCTCAGTTGGAGAAATAGTCTCCTGTCCTGATTGTGGTGCTGACTTTGAAATTGCAAAAAAAGAAGGATCAAATGTCGAGCTTAAACAAGCAGAAAGTGTAGGCGAAGACTGGGGGGAGTAATGTCAAAAATATGTATTGTGTTTGACCGTTTAAGGACGGAAGAAAAGATGCTTCAAAAAGAGGCATCAGAACTCGGACACGATGCAATTATGATAGATGCAAAAATTACTCAAGTTAACACAGATAGTAAAAAAGACGACTATGACTTTGGGGATATTGTTTTAGAAAGATGTGTTAGTTATTTTAGAGGACTTCACTTTACTGCTAGTCTGGAATTTATGGACATTCCAGTTCTAAACAAATTCGAGGTTGCACATATTTGTGGAAATAAGATGTTTATGACTTTACTTTTGAAAAAAAATAATATTCCAACACCAAAAACATACTTTTCATTTTCAAGTGAAAGTGCAGCAGAAAATTTAGAAAAAGTTGGGTATCCTCTAGTAATCAAACCAGTAATAGGAAGTTGGGGAAGAGGAGTAATGCCAATTAAAGATAAAGATGCAATGGATGCAATTTGTGAGATAAGAAATATTACAGATAGTCCACATGATAGGATTTACTATCTGCAGGAATTAATCAAAAGACCACCAAGAGACATTAGAGTAATCACTATAGGAGATGATCCTATTGCAGCCATGTACAGAAAATCATCAGGTGGTTTTAAGACAAACATAGCACTTGGGGCAGATCCAGAACTTTGTGAGATCACAAAAGAGATAGAAGATATGGCAGCAAAAGCATCAAAAGCCATGGGCGGGGGAATTTTAGGAATAGATATGATGGAAGACGACAAAAGAGGCCTAGTAGTACATGAAGTCAACAATACTGTAGAATTCAAAGGATTGGCAAGAGTTACACAACGAAACATTCCAAAAGAAATGGTAGAATTTGCTCTAAACCATATTAGGAAATAAATTATACTTCTTTACGAGGAGGTTTATCATGAAAGTAGGTGTTGTAGGAGCATCAGGTTATGTTGGAGGAGAGACACTTCGTCTTCTCGTTAACCATCCAGATGTTGAAATCTCCATGGTCACATCAAGACAACATGTTGGAGAATATCTTCACAGGATACAACCAAGTTTGAAGGGATTTACCGATCTTACTTTCTCAGAATTAGATTATGATAAATTAACTGACAAATGTGATATAATATTCACAGCAGTTCCACATGGTACTGCAACTGAAATTGTAAAGGCGCTCTATGATAGAGGCATCAAAATAATTGATTTGAGTGCAGATTATCGATTACATAATAAAGAAGATTATGATAAATGGTATGGATGGGAACATCCACATCCAGATTATTTACCAAAATCAGTTTTTGGAATTCCCGAATTACACAGAGAAGAAATCAAAAAATCACAACTTGTTTCTTGCCCAGGCTGTATGGCAGTTACATCAATACTAGCACTTGCACCATTAATTCGAAATAATATTATTGATACAGAGCACATAATTGTAGATTCAAAGATTGGGTCATCCGGTGCAGGTTCTGGTTCTGGTACTGCACATGCAATGAGAGCAGGAGTAATCAGACCATACAAACCAGCAAAGCACAGACACACAGGTGAGATTGAACAAGAGCTTAGTGAAATTGCGGGAAAGAAGATTCATGTTTCGATGAGCCCACATGCAGTTGATGTGGTTCGTGGAATTTTATGTACAAACCATACATTCATGAAAAAAGATGTTGAAGAAAAAGAATTATGGAAATTGTATCGTCAAGCTTATGGTGATGAAAAATTCATCAGACTTATTCGAGACAAAAAGGGATTATACAAATTCCCAGATCCAAAATTCTTGGTTGGTTCAAACTTTTGCGATATTGGATTTGATATAGATGAAGATAATCATAGATTAATCGCATTATCTGCATCAGATAATTTAATGAAAGGTGCAGCAGGTTCTGCCATTCAAAACATGAATATAATGTGCGGTTTTGATGAAATGGACGGACTAAGATATACTCCGCTAACTCCTGTTTAGAAATGATCACAATCAAAATTGGGGGAAGTGTTGTAGATAATTTACACCCATCCATAATTGCAGATATTAAAAGAGTTGTAGAATCAGAAGGAGTGATTTTAGTTCATGGAGGAGGAAAAGAAGTTACAAAAGTTTGTAAACAACTTGGAAAAGAACCAAAATTTGTAACATCACCTAGTGGAATCAAAAGTAGATATACAGACAAAGAAACTGTAGAGATTTTTACAATGGTAATGTCTGGTAGAATTAACAAGAGAATTGTTCAGATGCTTCAGAAAAATGGAATTAATGCAATTGGCCTTTCAGGAGTTGATGCAAAAATTATACAAGCTGACAGAAAAAAGAAACTTATCATAGTTAACGAAAAAGGTAGAAAACAAGCAATTGATGGCGGATATACTGGAAAAATTAGAGAAATTAACTCTGAATTAATCAAATTACTCTTAGAACAAGGACTTACACCAGTAATTTCACCCATAGCAATTAGTGAAGAGTCAGAATTTCTTAATGTGGATGGAGACCGAGCTGCAGCATATGTAGCTGGAAAAGTAGGCAGTGATAAAGTATTATTCATTACAGATGTGGATGGACTCTTAATGGATGACAAACTTGTTCCTAAATTAACACTAGCAGAAGCAAAAGAGATAATACCAAAAATAGGACCTGGGATGGAGAAAAAGATTTTGGCATCTACTGAAGCATTAGATATGGGTGTCAAAGAAGCATTGATTGCAAATGGTCAAAAAGAAAATCCAATATCTTCTGCAATTGCACATGATAATTGTACGGTGATTGAACATGAGTGAAGACCAATTTATGGGAAATCTCTATCAGAGGTTTCCAGTTACAATTGAAAAAGGAATTGGATCTCATGTATGGGATATAGATGGAAAAGAATACATCGACTGTATGGGAGGATATGGTGTCGCATTAGTAGGTCACCAAAATCAAAGAGTCAACAATGCGATAAAAGAACAACTTGATAAAATTATCACAGTTCATAGTTCATTATACAACAAAACAAGAGAAGAGTTTTTGAAAATACTAATCGGACTAGCCCCAAAAGGACTCACACAAGTTCATCTAAACAATAGCGGAGCAGAAGCAATTGAAGCTGCAATAAAGTTTGCAAGAAAGTTTACAGGTAAAAAAGGAATGATTGCAATGAAAGGCTCCTACCACGGAAAATCTTTTGGTGCCCTGTCATTAACATTTAGTCCAAAATACAAAAAGGCATTTGAACCACTTGTTGAGAAAGTTTCTTTTGCATCTTTTGGAGATATTGAATCACTTCGTTCAACAATTGATGAGGACACGTCTTTTGTAATTTTAGAACCAATTCAGGGTGAAAGTGGAATTATTGTTGCACCTGAAGGATTTTTGCAAGAAGTAAGGAAACTTTGTGATGAAAAAGGAATTCTGTTAATTTTTGACGAAATACAAGCTGGTTTAGGTAGAACCGGACGATTATGGGCTTGTGATCATTGGAATACTATACCAGATATTTTGTGTCTAGCAAAAGGAATAGCAGGAGGAGTACCAATGGGTGCAACACTTGTAAGACCGGACATTCTAGATTCAATGAGTAGGGGAGAACATTCTTCAACATTTGGAGGAAACCCATTATCTTGTGCAGCAGGAATTGCAGCTCTCAAAGCATTAACAGAAGATGGGTTAATTGAAAATTCTGAAAAGATGGGAAAAGTTTTCAGAGAAGGGTTAGAGAAACTAAAAGAAAAACACACTATGATTAGAGAGATTCGTGGAAAAGGACTCATGATAGGAATAGAGATGAAATTTGAAATCAAAGATATTCTGATGGGATTGATAAAAGAAGGTGTTCTAATGTTATACTCTGGAAGAAATATACTAAGAATTCTTCCACCTCTAGTAATATCTGAGGAAGACATAACAAAAGTTTTACATGCTCTTGATTCTGTACTAACTGAAGAGGAGAAAAAACATAATGTATAAGGATAAAGTAGATGAAAAAATTATCGATTATCTAAAAGAAAACTCTAGAGAATCATTTGTAGATATTGGTAAAAAACTAAAGCTTTCTGAATCAGCAGTGAGAAGACGTGTAAAAAATCTAGTAGATAGTCAAACTATTAAAAAATTTACTTTAGAACTTGGTGAAGAAAACGCCACTAGTGCAATTGTTTTAGTTTCAGTAGATTCTGCAACAGACACATCTAAAGTTTCTATAAAACTTACTAAATTAGAAGGAGTAAAAACAGTTTATGAAATTACAGGTCAATACGACATTACAACAATTATCAGCGCAGCAACCATTACTGAAATTAATAGTAGTATTGATGCATTGCGAAAAATTCCAGGGGTAGTTGATACAAATACTGTAATTATTTTGAAAAAAGTAATCTAAAAACGACTTTCGTTTCATAATTTCAATTCAGAACTAAATTAGGATCACAATTAGTTATTTTCAACGAACCTAGTACGAATATGTTTATATTCTCAATTTGGACCAACGATTTCAGTAATGAAAGATCCGAATCACTATGCAAACATCTACAACGCATATGACAAAAATCCAAAGAAGATTAGAGTTTTAGACAGTACCTTAAGAGAAGGAGAACAGCACCCAGGTGTTTCATTTACAAACAAACAAAGAATTCAGATTGCATGGATGTTAGATTATTTTGGAGTAGATCAAATTGAAATTTCACCAATTGTATCAAAGGATCACAAAGAAGCAACTAAGACAATTATCAAACAAGGATTAAAGGCAGACATTGTTTCTCACGGACGTGCTCTCAAAGAAGACATAGATATTTCATTAGATTGTGATGCAACATGGTGTGCTGCATATTTAGGAATTTCAGACATTCATCTAAAAGATAAACTACGTATTTCAAGAGAAGAAGCACTTAACAGAGCTGTAGAAACTGTAGAGTATGCAAAATCTCATGGCCTTAAAATTAGATTCACAGTAGAAGATGGAAGTAGAGCAGAGCCTGAATTTTTACTCAAAGTTTGCGAGGCAATCGAAGAAGCAGGAGTAGATAGAATTAGTCTTCCAGATACAGTTGGAATTTTACGTCCAATTGGAATGTATAATTTTGTCAAGAAAGTAAGAGAAGTAGTAGATG
Organism: Thaumarchaeota archaeon casp-thauma3; assembly: GCA_001510275.1. Taxonomy (GTDB): domain Archaea; phylum Thermoproteota; class Nitrososphaeria; order Nitrososphaerales; family Nitrosopumilaceae; genus Nitrosopumilus. Next base: position 35,257 of record LFEY01000026.1, on the reverse strand, counting down.
TACCATTAGATGCTCACGTTCACAATGATATTGGATTTGCACTAGCAAATGCATTTTCAGCATGTGATGCAGGAGTTGATCAGATTCATACTACTATTGACGGTATTGGAGAAAGAACAGGAATTCCGCCTCTTGCAGAAGTTGCAGTGACACTTACGTATCTATACAAATCACCAAATGATTTCAGATTAGATATGTTACTGGATCTTTCTAGATTAATTGAAGAATACACATCAATCAAACCATATGACTCAAAACCAATTGTAGGAACGTCTGCATACAAACATAAAGCAGGAACACATCTAGCAGCAATACTCAGAAACCCTGCTGCCTATGAACCCATACCACCAAGAGCAGTTGGAAATAGAAGAAGAATTGTCTTTGGAGAATTGGCAGGAAAGACAGGAGCTGCCTATCTGATGTCGTTATTAGGTCTTGAAAAAGATGATGAAGGTGCAAAAGCAGTTGCAGCTGGATTGAAGGGTCTTAGAATGGGAGATCTTATTGAAATTCCACTTGAAGATAGACTTGAAAAAAAGATAATTAGTGATAAATAGAGAGAGGGATATAAGAAAAAATATGTCAAAATGTGAAGAATGTGATGCAGATATTTCCATACCAAGTGATGCACTTGAAGGAGAAATTGTAACATGTCCAGAATGTGGAGCAAGTTTTGAATTAGCAAAAGGTTCAGATGGTTTCGATCTAAAGCCTGCCCAAACGGTTGGCGAGGATTGGGGGCAGTGAGTCCTGACGTTACTATTCTTTACGATACCATCCGTTGGGAAGAAAAAGCTCTACTAGAAGCAGGTAAAAAAAATAACATTAACATTCAGATGGTAGATTGTAAGAAAATAGCATTAGATTTAGAAAAAAAGCCTGAAGATTATGGCATAGTCATCCAAAGATGTGTAAGTTACTATAGAAACTTGCATTCAACTGCAGCTCTAGAAGGACTTGGAGTCAAAGTAATTAATTGTCTTAATACAGGTATTTTTGCAGGAAACAAATTATTTACACATATGTTACTAAAGAAATTTGGTGTACCAACACCAGATGCAACAGTTGCTTTTTCAAAAGAAGCAGCTTTGCAAGCATTAGAAACACAAGGATTTCCCAAAGTAATTAAACCAACAGTAGGTAGTTGGGGCAGATTAATTTCAAAATTAAATGATAAAGATTCAGCTGAAGGAATTTTAGAAAGTAGAGAAAATATGTATCCAATTTATCATATTCATTATTTAGAAGAATTTGTAAAAAGACCACCAAGAGACATTAGAGCTATAATGGTAGGGGATAAAATAGTTGCAGCAATTTATAGGACTTCAGGTAATGGAAATTGGAAAACAAATATGGCACTTGGAGGAGTAGCAGAGCCATGCAAGGTTACACCAGAAATGGAAGAAATGTGTATTAAGGCAAAAAATGCAGTTCAGGGAGATATTGTAGGTGTAGATTTGATGGAAAGTGATGAAAAAGGATTAGTCGTACACGAAGTTAACAATACAACAGAATACAAGAACACAGTTAGAGTATGTGAAATTGATATTCCTTCCTTAATGTTGGATTATGCAGTAAAGATGGACAAATAAAAATTGAATACTCATTTTACAGTAACGCCAAGATTTGAAGTAAAGACACTTGAGAAAGCACTTAGACTTTACACACCATCTCTCAGTGAAAAACCAATGGCAGATTTTTTAGCAGATAAATGTGATGATTTAGGATTTGAAGATATTCAAATTGATGAAGTAGGAAATCTAATTGCAAAGAAAGGATCAGGTTCACCAAAAATTATGTTATGTGGACACATGGATGTTGTCCCAGGAAAAATTAAAGTTAGAAAAGAGGGTGATTCACTTTATGGACGTGGAGCATCAGATGCAAAAGCGCCATTAATTGCGATGTTATTTGCTGCAGCATCAATTCAAAATAACAATGGAACTATAATTTTTGTAGCAACTGTAGATGAGGAAGGAAGTGCCACAGGAATAAAAAGTCTTGTAAAAAATGAAATGAATGTGGATTATGCAGTTTTTGGAGAACCAAGTGGAATTAAACAAATCACAATTGCATACAAAGGAAGATTAGCAATTAATCTTAAAGTAAACGTAGAGGATAGTTCTCATGCAAGTGCTCCATGGCTTTCAAAAAATGCAATTCAAGAATCAATGATTTTTGCAAAAGAACTAAAAGAAGGATTAGAAGCAGGTCAAGATGACAGAACTAAAGGAATGTTATTGACTGCAACTGTAACTGAAATTAAAGGAGGAATTAGTCACAATGTAACTCCAAAAGAATGTGAAACCACTTTTGATATTAGAATTCCTGTAGATATGAACTGTAAATCGATTGAACAAAAAATCTCGACATTGATCAAAGAAATTGCAACGAAGAGAAAAGTGGAAGTGTTTTATTCAATTCTTGATGAAACAGAACCATTTGAAGCAGCACATAATTCACCATTAGTTAGAGCATTTACTCTTGGAATTATGGAGGTAGAACATTCAAGACCAACTCTAATCAGGAAAACAGGTACAGGGGACATGAACGTTCTTGGAAATCAATGGAATATTCCTGTGGTCACATATGGTCCAGGAGACCCACATGAGGCACATACAATTGACGAGAAGGTTTCAATTGATGAGTATCTAAGAGGAATAGAAATTCTCAAGAAAACGCTTCAGCACTTAAAAAGACTTCATGATAGAAAGATGCAGTAATGCTTTGGTTTGTAGGTTTAGGAATTTCTGGATTCAAATCAATTCCTAATGAAGCATTAGATATTTTATCCAAGGCAGATATTGTGTACCTTGAACAGTTTACCAGTCCAATTGGAAAATCAGATTTGGTTAAAATCAAAAACGCAACAAAAGGAGAATTCAAACATGCAAAGAGATGGCTAGTAGAAGATGGAAATGAGATTTTACAAAACGCAAAGAAGAAAAAAGTAGTTTTGCTCTCATATGGAGATCCATACATTGCAACAACACATATTGAATTAAGAACAAGAGCAATTGAAGAAAAAATAAAGACATATTCTATTCATGCCTCATCATCACTTACTTCTATGATAGGGGAATGCGGTTTACATTTTTACAAAGTTGGAAGAATCGCAACAATAATGAGTGAAATAAAATCACTTACAACACCATATTATATAATTTATAAAAATATTATTGAAGGAAATCACACCATACTTCTTTTAGAGTACAATCAAAACAAAGATTTTTTCTTGAATCCTAAAGATGCGTTAAATGGATTATTAGAAACAGAAAAAGGACAAAGAAGAAATGTCATTAGTTCATCTACTTATGCCATAGTTGCATCAAGAATTGGATTCAAAGATCAATTAATTATTTCAGGCAAAATATCTAGCTTGAAGAAAAAAGATTTTGGAAAGCCACCACATACAATAATTATTCCAGGTAGATTACACTTTACTGAATCAGACGCATTAAAGAGATTAGGGAAGTGTATGGATGAGCCATTTGATAATTCTGAAAAAACAAAAAAGATTTCAATTCAGATGATAGAAAAATATGTTCCAATGGTCAGAGAGGCACTCGAAGAAGTTGGACCATACTATAATGATCAAAAAGAATTTCAAGTTATTTTAGAAAATGCAGAATTGTACATTCAAGATACAGAAAGATTCCTAGCAGAGGGTCAAGATGAGGTAGCTATTTTGAGTATCGGATATGCAGATGGTCTTGTAGATGCATTAAGGTTGGCAAAAGGCCTTGATCCAAAGATGTAATCTTTAGCGATGAATTAAAGAAGGGTCTAGGAATAGAAAAAATATTGGAATTAAGTGAAAAGGCAATTCTTTCTGCCATGTATGTATGCCAAATTAATGGAAAATCAGCATTTGAGCAAATTAGGAAAAAAAGCATGCTTTCAGCAGATACAATTAACGCAAAGATTGATGAATTGATAAAAAACCAACTTGTAAACGATGATAGAACCACGCTTACTGAAATTGGGCGAAACTCATTGCACATAGTATTATCTGGAGGAGTTTTTGATATTATTCATCCTGGCCACATTCACACACTTAATGCGGCAAAAGCATTAGGAGATGTTTTAGTAGTAGTAGTAGCAACTGATAACACATCTGAAAAGATGAAGAAGAGAAAACCACTACATACTCAAGAACAAAGACAAGAATTAGTTAATTCACTTGTAATGGTAGATCTTTGTCTAGTTGGGCAAGAAGAAGATATTTTTAAGACAGTTAATCATGTAAGGCCACAAATTATTGCGTTAGGATATGATCAAATTCATCAAGAAAAATTCATTATAGACGGATGTAAGAAGATTAATCTTGAAGCAAAAGTTGCAAGATTACAATCCCCAATTCCTGAAAGCTCTAGTTCTAAAATAGAAAAAGAGTATGGAAAATCTATTCATGGAATTTAGGAATTCATTGGAATCTTGATTGAAACTTTTGAGCCATCTTTTAGTTTTCCAGTTTTTCTTATACAGACTTTTGATATTAACTCAATTATAGAATCATCATGATGAGTTCGCTCAAGTATAATTAATTCACAATTAATCGAATTGTTAAGTTTGGCTGGAAAACATTTTACCCACCCATATGTTCTCTTACCATCTGAAAAGCTCTTAATTTTGATACCTTCCAAAATTTCAAATTGTTTAATTGCTTCTAGATGAATTTTTTTATCTAATTTAACATTAAGGGTTCCTGGAAATGGAATGTATCCAATTTTTGGTTTGAACTGTTTTGTATATCCTTTTAATCCCATATAGTATGCACCTTCACCCATTCCAGAAACCAAAGTTCCTTTCAGTTCAACATAAGAAGGAGAAGAATCCAGACTTTTTTGTAAAATGGTTGAGAGTTTTACCATTTCAGAGAAACCTTTTGAAGTAATTTTTACTGAAATATTTCTTCTACTGACTATTCTTTCAATGAATTGATTTTGTTCTAATTCAAGTAGATGTTTTGATGCAGCTTGTTGTGATTTTTTTATATTTTTTCCAAGGGATGACGTAGTGATAGTAACATAGTTGTGTTTTGCTCCTTTAGATAATAGATAAGAGAGAGTTAAGAGGTGCTGAATCTTTAGTTCAGTCATCTAGAAATCCTATGATACGCCTAGATCACTAAATGTTTTAAGTGTCATTCCATCAGAGTCTGATAGTTTAGCAACTCTATGACCAATAACATATTCAATACCTGCATTTTTGGCAGATTCTACTAGTCGTTGAGTGATAATTCCATCTAATAGAAGATACTTAATTCCTGATTGTGCTGACAGTTTGCTAACAACCTCACTGATTGGAACTTTGAAAATTTCGTTTTGATCTTCGTCTAATGCAACTGCTTCAAGTGTTTCATTGAGATTTGGGAAAATCTTTGATGCAACATCTGCCATTGATTTATCATCTTCACTTGTAGGTGATACTGCTGGTTTTCCACCTTCAATTTCATCAGCAACAGGTCTTAGAATTTCATCTATTCTTTGAGGGGTTAATTCTTCAACTTCAACATCATTATCTGCCCTAAGTTCATAGTCTAATTTAACAACAGATTGAAGTTCTTTTAGGATAAATCCACCTGCTCTATCTCCATCAAGGAATGCAACTACAGTATCTTTAGTACTACATAATTCTTTGATAGATTCATCAATTTTTGCACCTTCAATTGCAAGAGCATTATCATATCCAGCTCTTAGAAGGTTGATTACATCTGCTCTTCCTTCAACTAGAATTACCCATTTAGAATTAGTAAGACCAGAACTGCATGTAAGTTTTGAGGGTCCATATGTCGATAGTTTTCCAGCATCACCTCGGTGAACATCATTTAACATTGTTTCTCCTTCACTAACAGTTTTTGTTGCCCATTTTTGCTTGATTTCTTTTGCACGTCTTACAATATCTTCTTTCTTTGCAGCTCGTACATCATCAATTGTCTCTAATTTGAATTTGCAATCAAACGGACCAACTTTGTCAATGCTTTCAATTCCTGCAGCAATTAATGCACAAGTGTCAATATCAGTACTCATTGGGATTAAAGCATCACCAGATGTAGTATTGGATGTTGATTTTGTATTAACTTCAATACGACCTACTTTAGAAACTCGTTGCAGTTCATTCAGATTCATCTCTGGGCCTAACAGTCCTTCTGTCTGACCAAAGATAGCTCCGATTATATCTGCTCTTTCAACGAGTCCATCGACTTCATAGGAAAGTTTAACGTGATATTTGACAATTCCTGATTGAGGCATAAACTATTCAACTCCTTTATTTTCATAATTTGGGTGTTCTACATTCAATATATGAGGGTATCGCAAAAATTTGCACTCAAGATATGAAATTTTTCAAGAAATCTACTTGCACAGCAACCGCTAGAGAAACCTAAAAATGAAAAAATAGTTGTTTATTCAGTGCTAAATGAGCTACCACATGAACAGGATTTTGTAACATTTGGATTGTTGATTTTAAATCCAGATCCCATAAGACTCTCAATATAGTCTACGTTTGCACCTTTAAGATGGTCAACGCTGTAGCTGTCAACTAGGAATTTTACTCCATTTTCTTCCATGACGATGTCATCTTCTTCTGGTGCTTTTTCAAAGCCCATTCCATAAGATAGACCAGAACAACCGCCACCTTGTACATATACTCTAAGGTATTCAGGGGCTTCTGCTTCTTCTTTCATGAATTCTCTAATTTTCTCAGCTGCTTTTGCAGTGATTGTGATCATTTTTTGTGTTTGTTCAGTTGCCATTATAAACAAAAAAGTTGTTTCAAATTATAATAAGCTTTTCCCACCCAACACAGTAGTAATTCAGAAAATTAGCGTATTTTTGCCTTAGTTACTAGTGATCTGCAATATGTTTGACTAGATCACTAGAAGTGATTATCCCAATAACTTTATCATCATCAATTACTGGTAATTTTTTGACATTTCTTGTTAACATCAAATCCGATGCTATCAATAAATCAGAATTGGGGTCAATGGAAATAAGAGGATAAGACATTATTCGTTTAACAGGAGTATCAATTGGATAAGAATGAGCAGTAATTTTTATTGCAAAGTCCCTATCAGTAATAATTCCAATAGGTACAGCATTTTCTAAAATAACAATAGAACCAACTCCGGTATCCTCCATCATCTTTGCAGCATCAGTAGCAGTTACAGATGAATCAACAGATACCACAGAGTGACTCATAATTTGTTTTACACTAATTTTTTTTTGAGTTGGTTCAGAGGAATTCATTGATATGTATTATGAAAAGTAATATTTCAAAGGATCAACTGAATTTCAGGTATGATAATCATGTTCGTTAAAGTCAGAACCTAATGGTACAGACAAAATTACAGTAGTGTCAGTCGTTTGAAATTTTAGTTCCTTATCAGGCAAGAAGCTACGAAAAACTTGAGATAATAGTTGTTCAGTAAAAACAGACCATTTCATTCCCAAATCATGCTGAATTAAAAAGATATGTGTATCCCCTTCAACTCTATGATCAGAATTCATACCAGATGCTCGCATGTAATCTTCTAATGTTTCAATGCATCGTTTTAAATCATAACCTCCTTTGATAAACAAGACAGTATCCTTAATCATAGGAAATATTAAATTAATTATTTCATCAATGTCTTTACCGTCTAACTCCCCACCTAATGATTCTAAGATTCCTTTTGGAACAGGTATCATTCCAATTTTATTAGAGAATCTATCCCACTGAACATACTTTTCTAGAATCTGTTTGACTAGAACATTCTGAGATATACTTTTCATTGTTGCCTCAGTTTCCAATTCATTGACTAGTTTTTCTGGTAGTCTGTATGTGATACTTCTAGTGGGGTCCTTTTTTTGGGTGTGAATCTGCCTTTTTGATGAAGCCAAGTTTTTGTTCATCATTTTTTAGTTCCAACAAATATAAGTTGGTAATCAACTTGTGCGTAGAGAGTTTGGCACAATTTCAATTGTTGTAACTTCCAAATCACATTTGAGAGAAATGGATTTTACTCTACTCTTGTACAAAAAATACTTTTTTCCATCATCACTAATAGACCCAGAAATTGCAAGTAATTTTGCATCATAGAGAGTTTGTAATCTTCTATATACTGTACTAATTGGGATCTTTTTTTCATAAGATATCTCAATTGCAGATTTGGGCTTTTCTAGTGTATTGTGAAGAATTTGTTTGCAGTATTTATCAGCTAGTATTTCTAAAATAACTTGTTTTTTTTCATCATCAATTATTTTTTGGGTTTGAATTAATTCTTGCATGATTAAATAAAAATGAAATTAGATATATAAAAAATCAGTTTGCACTGCAAGACAATGTATACATGTTTAATAAATTCCTCAAATACGTAGTAGTATGAAGCATATGCAATTAAAAATATTAATTCCAGCTATAGTATTTTCAGTCTTAATAGTTTCATTTTCAGTAAATTTTGTAAATGCAGAATCTGTTCCAGATTGGGTAAAAAATAATGCATTATGGTATGGTCAAGGGATCATATCAGAAGCAGAGTTTCTAAATGCCATAAAATTCCTGATCGAAGAGGGGGTCATAGTATTAGAAAGTGGTGTTATCTCATCAGAAAATTTGAATGCAGAAATTCTAATTCCTAATGGAAACGCTTTGTCTTCAAATACAGCATTTTACTTGCCATTAAATCTAGAAGTTCCCGTAGGTGCAACAGTTACATGGGCAAATGAAGATTTAGTAGCACATAATATTCAAAGCCAAGATGAGGCAGGGAAGGTAACTGATATTTTCAATAGTCCACCATTAGATACAGGTGATAGATTTGAATTTACGTTTGAAGAATCTGGCACGTACAGCTATCATTGTTCATGGCATCCATGGAGAGTTGGATTAGTTACAGTAAAGTAGTAACAGAAAACTTACTCTTTTTTTAAATTCAATAAAATAAGAAGGAAATTAGAAATAGCTATTTCTTGGACTTGTTAACAAATGCTGTCATACGTTCTTCTCTGTCAGGATGAGTAAAACAATTTCTCCAAGCAAGTAATTCAACTGCAAGACCAGTATCAAGATCTGCATTTCGTCCCTTGTTGATTGCAACTTTAGACATCTGAACACCCATTGTAGAGTTTCCAGCTATTTGTTGAGCCATTTTCAAAGCTTCTTCTTGTAATGATGCAAGAGGAACGACTTGATTTACAAGACCAATTTCTTTTGCTTCATCTGCTTTGACCATTTTACCAGTGTAAACAAGCTCTTTTGCCTTTGCTATTCCCACAATTCTCATCAATCTTTGTGTTCCACCCCATCCAGGAGGAATACCAATTGTTACTTCTGGTTGACCCATTCTTGCAGTGTCTGCAGCGATTCTAATATCACAAGACATTGCAAGTTCACAACCTCCACCTAAAGCAAATCCGTTAATAGCTGCAATAGTTGGTTGCTTTACTAACTCAACAGTTGCAGTAACAAGTTGTCCAGTTTTTGCATAATCAACTGATTCATCTGCAGATATTTTTGACATGTATTCAATATCTGCGCCAGCAGAAAATGCCTTTTCTCCTTCACCTGTCAAAATGATAACTTTGACATTATCATTATGGTTGAGTGCCTCAAAGGTTTTGATCAGTTCGTTTGCAACATCAATATTCATAGCATTAAGTTTGTCAGGTCTATTGATTTTAACAGTACAAATGCCATCAGAAGTAGATGTGGTAACTAGTGACATGATAATTTGCCAAGTTATGAGAAACTTAAATGTTCTCTATTTTCCGCGTACATTGCCCCATTGAGCTAATGCAGATGCAGCTGCAACCCAAGTTCGAAGATCTTGGTAAACTGGAATATTGTGTTTCTCAACTAATTTTATCATTTTTTCAGTATATGGACCACCATTACAGCCAACTACAAGTGGTTTCTTCTTTTTCTTTGAGAAATCATCTAGATAACCAACAATTATTTCTTCAAGTGGATCATCTTGGAAGACAAACCATGGCATAGCAATATCAATATTCTTTTCATCATAAAATTGTTGAATAACAAATCTATAATCATCGGCAGTTGCACCACCACCTACATCTGCGGGATTACCATTATGAATAGGAACAGTTGGTGGAAAACGAGCCTTCATTTTTTTGAGAAGTTGTGGCGACAACTTTCCTATTGTAAGACCTAATCTTTCTAAATGATCAATTCCACCAATCATTGGACCAGCACCATTACTAGTCATAGCAACACGATTACCCTTTGCAGGAGGTTGCCATGCTAGTGCCTTTAAGACCCCAACTAGTTCTTGATAACTATCAACTGAGATAATTCCTGCTTGTTTGAATGCACCCATGATAATAGCATTAGAACCCCCAAGAGAACCTGTATGTGATGCAGCTTGTTTTGCACCTGCAGCAGTTCTTCCACTCTTCCAAATAACGATTGGTTTATTCTTCTCTTTCATTACTTTTTTAGCAGTATTGATGAATTTTCTTCCATCTCCAAAGCCTTCAACATATAATCCAATTACTTTAGTTTGAGGATCACTTGCAGCATACCATATCATGTCTGCTTCATCAACATCAGAGCGATTACCATAACTGATCATTTTTGATAAACCAAACAAATCAGCACTTTCTAACATACTAATTCCCATGGTCCCACTTTGTGAGAAAAATGCAACATTTCCTAATTTTGAACGTATCATTCTTTCTTGTCCTTGGAATGCGCAATCAAGTCTATTTGCTGCATTAAACATTCCAATACAATTAGGACCAACTACACGGATTTTGTGTTTTATGGATAATTCTTTTACTTCAGCTTCCATTGCAGCTCTGTTACCACCAAGCTCTTTACCGCCACCAGAAACTATTACAACATTATGAATTCCTTTCTTAGCACATGTTTTCATAATAGGTCCACATTCTGCAAGATCAATACAGACAACAACCAGATCAACCTTTGCTGTTATTGCATCTAATGATGGATAACATTTGATTCCAAGAATTGATTTTTGTTTAGGATTAATTGGATACACTTTACCTTTGTAATCTTGTTTTCCAAGTGCATCTAATACAGAATTACCAATCTTTCCGGGTGTTGCAGATGCACCAACTAGTGCAACAGACTTTGGAGTAAAGAATGACTCCATTGATGTAATGTTTGGTTTTGCTTTGGAGATAGAATTTTTCTTTATTTGTTTATTTAGAATAATTTTTGCGTCTACAACATAATATGATTTTGGATATACGATGACAGGGTTAAAGTCAATACTGTTAACATAATCAGCATTATCAACGCCTAGTTTTCCAATTTGTACCAACATTTTTGCAACCATATTGAGATCAATTGGTGCACTTCCTCTGAATCCTTTGAGAAGTTTTGAACCTTTGAGTTCATTAATCATGGATTTAGCATCAGAAGTTGTAATTGGAAGCATCCTAAATGCAACATCTTTCATTACTTCTGTCATAATACCACCTAGTCCTACCATCATTATAGGACCAAATTGAGAATCATTTTGAATTCCTACAATTAGCTCAATGCCTTTTGGAACCATTTTTTCAAGAAGAATTCCTTTAACTTCAACTCCTTTCTTTTTAGAAAGACGACCATGCATATCATTGAATGTTTTCTTTACATCATTGACATTATCTAATCCAACTTTAACTCCACCAACATCAGTTTTGTGTAAGATTTGTGGTGAAACAACTTTCATTACAAGTGGAAAGCCAATCTTCTTTGCTTGTTTAGCTACATCTTCAGCAGATGTAACTAATGCAAAAGGTGGAACTTTAACACCATAAGTTTTGAGAATAGATTTTGATGATTCTTCAGTGATGACTTTGTGATCAGTTTGTATAATTTCATCAAAAATTTTCTTCACTGCAGACATAGTTCGATCGATAAAATCAAAACTAAGTATATTAAACTTTGGTCAAAGATTGAATGATAGTTTGAAGTTGTTGTAAAAATTCTTCATATTTGATTTTACAGTTGAAATATTTTCATTGATATCTGAGCGAATTTTTTCAGGATCAATGTATGAGATTTGCTCTAATTTTTCTGCAGTTTTATCAAGCCAAAGATGTACCATTTCCTCATTGACTTCAAGATGAAATTGAAGACCAACAGCACTATGAATTTGAAATGCCTGATTTGGGTAATACTTAGAATGGGCTAGGCGTGTAGCACCTTTAGGTAAATCAAAAGTATCACCATGCCAATGAAAAACAGTAAACGGGTTTTTGAATCCAGAAAATAGTTTGGAATTATTATCAATTTTCAAGTCATTGTAAAACCCAATTTCTTTTTTTGGTCCACGATAGATATTTGCTCCAAAAGTTTTTGCAATTAATTGAGAGCCCAAACAAATCCCCAAAACAGGAATGTTATTTTGTACATGTTTTTTGATAAGTTGTTGTTCTAATTTCAAATAAGGTAAATCATCATTAGCATTTTCTGGTGCACCTAAAATAACAACTAATGAATAATTTTCTTCAGGAAGTTTTTCATGTTTTGCATTAACTGAGTGAATTGTAAACCCATCATCTTTTAGAAGGCTACCTAAATATCCTAAACCTTCAATTCTAGTATTTTGTACGAGTAAAACTTTAGACATTAAAAAATTTTTTAGCAAAAGTGCTTAATATGTTAAAGTGAATATTACATTATGCAAGTAACAGAGCAAGAGATTGAAGAAATAAGAGATTTCATCCACCAGTTAAACTCTATTCAAGAAGGTATTGTAGTAGTTGAAGGACAAAGAGACACAATAGCACTACGCAAACTTGGGTTTTCTGGAAAAGTATTAGAATTTCATAAATTTGGTGGAATGGTAAATTTTGCAGATTCTGTAGCAAAATATAAAAAATTGATAATTCTTTTTGATAGAGATAAAAAAGGAAGGCATCTTACTGGAAAAGCAATTCAGTTGTTACAGCGACGAACAAAAATTGATCTTTCTTTCAAAAGAAAACTCAGAATTATTACTAAAGGAAAAATTATGTTTACTGAACAGTTAGTTTGTTACGAATCTTATCTGTTCTAAGGCCAAATGCCTTTTTGATTAAATGCCTCAACTACTCTTTCTACTGCCAAAGCCATTGTGGCTCTTCTCATGTCAATGTTATGTTTTTTGGCTAGAGCATAGGCATCCTTGAATCCTTTTGTAATATTACCTTCCATCTTATTTGCAACTTCATCAAATGACCAATAGTAGCCCATATTGTTTTGAACCCATTCTAAATATGAAATACAGACACCACCAGAATTAGCCAATATATCAGGAATAAGTAAAATTTTCTTGTTGTAAATTATAGGATCTGCTTCAGGTAATGTAGGACCGTTAGCAGCTTCAGCAATAATTTTACATTTTAGATTCTTTGCAATTTTTGCATTTATTTGATTCTCTAATGCACCTGGAACAAGTATATCACATTTAGCAGTTAGTAGTTCTTCAGTAGATACTTTCTTACTTCCAGGAAAACCAACAACTGACCCTTTCTTTTGTTTGTGTTCTAAAATTTTACTTACTTTAGCACCATTAGGAATCAATATCGAGCCTTTGGAATCACTAACACCAACTACTTTAGCACCCATTTTCTCAAGATACTCACCAGCAAATGTTGATGCATTTCCAAATCCTTGTAAAACAACTTTAGCACCTTTTAGACTAATTTTCAAAGCCTTTGCAGCCTCTCTTACACAATATGCAGCACCTAATCCAGTTGCAACATTTCTTGCAAGTGATCCTCCCATTGAAATTGGCTTTCCGGTAATTACACCCGGAGTTGATATGTTACCGTTTAGTTTGTTAAAGGTATCCATGATTTGTGTCATTTCTTTTCCTGTGGTGTAAACATCAGGAGCAGGAATATCTTTTCCAGGACCGATAATTTCATTAATTTTAAATGCAAATCCTCTAGTGAGTCTCTCTAATTCATCATCACTAATCTTTTCTGTTTTAGGATTAACATAGATTCCGCCTTTACCGCCTCCTAATGGAATATCAACAATTGCACATTTCCATGTCATCCATGAAGATAATGCCATGACTTCTCGTTCCATGTATTCTACCCCACCTTCAGGATTAAAGTAACGAATACCTCCTTTGTATGGACCTCTATCGTTATTATGCTGACTTCTAAAACCTGTAAAAATTCTAATTTTTCCATTATCCATTTTAACTGGAATTTTAACTCTCAAAACTTTGTTTGGCATTGCCAAATATTCACGCAATCCTTTATCATTAATTCCAAGTACATCACATGCATCGTTAACTTGTTTTGTTGCATTTGCAAACGGATCGATCATTACCAAGATGAATGATCTCAAGAAATGCAGATTATATTTAAGTTTGGTTCAAAAATCAGATCGGGTATTAACGATTTGATTAAATGTAGACCTTTTTTTGGTTCATCTTTCGATCTAGTTTATCAATTGCTTCATCTAGAGTATTGATATTAATTTCAAGGAAATTGGACAAGTGAAAAATTGCTCCGTATTTTTCACCAATTTTTGAGACCATATTATTTTTCTCTAGTACTTTCATGTGGTGTTGAACTGCTTTGTAATCAAGATCAAGTTCCTTTGCTAGTTGGTGAGTATTGTATGGTTGATTAATCAAGTGCATAATAATACGCAATCTAGTAAATCCACCTCTAGTACTTGTAAATAAATAAAGTAACAGCTTTCTAGTCTGCTTGTCAGGTTTTCTCTGTGCAGAAACTTGTCTTGCTTTAATAATTTCTTTGAATTCTAGGAGTTGACTAGTCATGTTAATTAAATGAAATTAAGCCTATTTTGCTTAAAACTTTATTTCCAGATCTTTTCCATATTATCAATATCAAGACAATTACCCTTAAATTGACTGAGAATAGACTCGTGATAACATGATGGCATCACGCGGTTACGATATGACTCCTACCATGTATTCTCCAGATGGTAGAATATACCAAGTAGAATATGCCATGGAGACAGTAAAAAGAGGAACTTTAGCTATTGGTGTTTGCAGTAAAGAAGGAGTCATTATGGCAGTAGAAGAAAAACCTAGAACATTACAAACTACAAATGTAACACAAAAAATTTTTCAAGTTGACTATCATATTGGAGTTGCCGCTGCAGGATATATCCCAGATGCACGTATTCAAGTAGATAATGCAAGATTCTTTTCACAAGGAAGTAGAATGACATATGATGAATCTGTTGAAATTGCAACAGTTGCCAAACACTTAGCAGATCAATCTCATCAATTTACACAATATTCAGGAGTACGTCCAAACGGAGTTTCCTTGATAATTGCAGGTATTGACCAAAAAGGAGAATCAATCTATGTGACTGATCCTAGTGGAACTTATGTACAATATGCAGCAGTTGCAATTGGAGCAGGTTCTGATGATGTAAATACATTTTTGGAAAAACATTACAATCCAGATATGAGTATAGATGATGCAGCATCTTTAGCTATTGCTGCAATTAATCTAAAAGCAGAACAAAAAAATGAAACCAGCGGCATTAAAATGGCAAAGATTACAACTGAAACAAAACTTTTCGAGAAAGTTTCTGAATCTGATTTAAAAAATTATTCTCAAAACGCATCAAAGTTTGCTTTAGAATAGAAATTTTAGATTTGAAAACTATTCAAACAAGTATGCTGAGACGATAGATTATGGGTTTAGGAAGTTATTGGGGCGAAGTAATGGAAGTACTTCAAGAGATTATTCCTGTTTATGATAAAGTGAATTCTATCATTTCACTGGGCAAAGATGACGAGCACAGGAATCGTGGAATTTCACAAAGAGTACTCCCAGGTAATAAAATTCTAGACGCAGGTTCTGGTTTTGGCAACATGTCAAAGACTGCACTAAAACAAACTGATGGAAAAATTTCAGTTACACTTTATGATCCTCTTATTCCCATGCTCAAAAATACAAGTATGCATTTTGAAAAATCACCAGATATGGCAAATGGGGTTTTTGAGCATATTCCATTTAGAGATGAAGAGTTTGATGCAGTTTTATGCGGATATTCGTTAAGGGATGCAATCAATTTGAGAATTGCAATCTCTGAAATTCATAGAGTATTGAAAAAAGATGGTAGATGTGTTATTGTTGATTTGGGAAAACCAGATGAGGTATTCATCAGAGCAGGAGTTTCATTTTATCTAAGATGTATTCTTCCTATTCTTGCATTTATTGCAGGAGGAAGATTAGGATTAAAGTTTGGAACGTTATATGGGACATACAAAAGATGGCCTCAAAACAAAAAGCTTGAGGGATTATTGTTAGAGAAATTCTCAAGGGTGGAATTTGAGAAAGATCTTATGGGCGGGGCAATAATGGTTGCCGCATACAAATGAATAGAGTTCTGATACTAGTCAATATTACTGGTTTAATCATCGGAATTTCATATGGACTACATGGACCAATCCTACCAATTTTTGCAAAGAATATCATTGGTGCTAATTATTCAGAACTTGGATTAATTGGATTAAGCAATTTCATTCCCTACATGTTCATTCCACTTTTTGTAGGAATTCTTCTTGACAGATTTAACAGTGGGTATATACTTGCATTAGGAGCTGCTATCAATTCTGCATCAATTTATCTTCTATCAATTGCACAATCAGTTCCAGAAATAATGGGATTCAGAATAATGACAGGAGTGGCTCATGCATTTTTTTGGCCACCATGCCAGTCAATTATTGCCAATGAAAGTACGGAGAAAAACAGAGTCAAAAACATCTCTTGGTTTACAATGTTTTTTGTTATTGGATTTATGGTGGGCCCATTACTTGGCACAGTATTCCTTGAGGGGCTTGATATCACCTACAGAATTTTATTCCAGATTACAGCGTTTATTCTGGCTGCGGCAATAATTACTGCACTTCTAGTCTCAAGAAAAAGGGTTAGAATTCATTACGACCGATTTTCTTTTTCATCAATTAAGGAAATGAAAAGATTTCCAGAAGTGATAATTTTATTAATTTTCTGCACATCATCTTTTGGGATAATTCTCACAATTTATCCTGCATTTCTAAATGACAGTGGAATGACAGCTACAGATATTTTGTTACTGTATTTTGTTTTTGGAATTTCACGAGTTGTATCGCTTGCATTAGTTGGAAAGTTTGCAAGAAAAATAAGTCAGACTTTGATTGCTGCAACAATTGCAGTATCAATGGGATTGGCAATATCAGTAGTTGCAGATTCAATCATTACTTTTGCAATTGCGTTAGTTCTAATGGGTTTTGGATTTAGCATATTCTTCCCTCTAACTTTAGAAATAATTTTGAGTAAAACTCGAAAGACAATTTCAGGAAAAATAATTGGCGCATATGAAACAGTTTTTGGAATAGGTTGGGCATTAGGACCAACAATTGGAGGTCCAATTACACAATCATTTGGAGATGAAACACCATATTTGGTATTTTGTGTAATAGGAATAGGAGTCACACTTCTTGCTATAAAGTCTAGAAAGAAACTAGAGCCACAAAGAATCCAAAATTAGATAGATGTGGTTCCACGTTTTTTAGTGCATATATCAAATGCATCATCGATTGATGTAACAAAGATTTTGCCATCACCTTTAGTTCCAGTACAAGCAACACTTGTAATTGCAGCTATGATCTCATCTAGTTTAGGATCATCTATAACACAAATGATCATATCTCTACTAAAGTACTCTCCAACTAAAGGAGGATCTTCTGCTCCCTGACCTTGAACTTTATGAATAGTTACACCACCAACACCAACTTTTTTGATTGCAGCAACTACTGCATCTCTAGTTCCAGATTGAACGATTGCTTCAATTTTTTTCATAAAACTAAATAGTCTTGAATTTATTTAAATCAATAACTATTTCTCATTCGTGATATTCAGTAAAAATCGATTGTTTAGGCATAAGTCTTGAACATTACGTTTAATTTCAAATTAGAGTACAGCAAAACATGCTTGATTATTCATTAAACATAGCTGGAAGTGAATGGTTGATTATTATTTTTGTTGCATTAGTTTTGATTTTGGGAACAGGAAAGTTACCAGGGGCTGCAAAAAAACTTGGAAAAGTTGTTAATGAATATAATAAAGCAAAAAACGAAATTCAAGAAAATATGAAGGAAGTAACAGAGCAAGTGCCAAAAATTTCAGGACCTGTTGGAACAGAACGAGAAAAATTAGAAGCTATTGCAAAATCAGTTGGAGTCAAAGTTGAAGATAAAACAGATGATGATCTTCAAAAAATTATTTCTGGGAAAATAGGTCAGAAAAAAATAGATGAATTAGAGAAAAATGAATAGATTATTTTGATTTTTTGATTCTGTACATGTCTTTATCAAGTCGTTTTTTAGCAAATTTGTAATAGTCAGGAACAATTTCAAAACCAAGAAATCTTCTCTTAAGAGATTTGCTGACAATTGCTACTTGTCCTGAACCAAGAAACGGATCAAAGATAATGTCTTTCTTTTCACTAGAATATTCCAATAATTTTCTAATTAATTCAGATGGAAGTTTAGTTGGTGTTTTTTCATCTCCAGTCCAATATTCTCTTTTGATATCCCATACGTCTTCTTTGTCTTTGTAATGGAGACTTCGTCCATCTTTTGTTTTATCATCTTTTTTGAACCTAAAAAATGGGAAGAATTTTCGTTTCTTGTCATCTTTACATACATAAAGACAATGATAGTGAGAAGTAACAAATTTCTTTTTAGTAACTACACCAAACTGATATTTCCAAATTATATGATTAATAGTAACAAATCCAACATCGTCTAGTGCTTGTAAAATATCTTTGAGGTTATTCCATCCTGAAAAAACATACATGCTTCCAGAGTCTTTTAAAATTCGAAAAACTTCACTCATCCATGTAAAGGTGAAATCATAGTAATCCTCGGGTTTGATTTCATTATACCCAGATAGAACCCTAGATGAAATTCTATTATAATTTGCTTTTTCCGCTTTAAAGTTTATGGCAAAAGGAGGGTCAGTAATTACAAGATCAATTTTATTTTTAGGAATTAAACTCATTCCTTCAATACAATTTAAATTGTAAATTTTGTTGATTTCGATTTTTTTCATTTTTAAATTCAAGACTATTTTCTAACTTAATAATGTCATGGGTCAATAGTAGTGATTAAACAATAAATCACTAATCATTTCTTATCAAATAGATCTTGAAATTCTCATGTCCAAAATGTAAGTCAAAAATAGAGATTCAAAAAACATTTAACAAAAAAATGCACGTCTCTTGTGGAAAATGTGGTATTGAAGATCTGTTAGAATTCTCAAAAAATGTTGATGAGGTATTCCTTGAATTTCTTTCAAGATATGATCAAGGATTAGTTACTGAAAAAGGACTCTCAGAAGGGCTAAAAGATGAAGGAATTCTCAGAGATGAAGATGAAATAAAAAAAATGATTGGTAAAAATAAGCCAGATAAAATTACAGAAGAGATTCTATTTTCAAAAAAAGACTATATTTCAAAATACGAGGTTTTGAAAAATCCTGAGCCTAAAATGGGTTGTAAAGTTGAAGATTTAGGACTAGATGAATCCATTTCTGATCATCTAAAGGAACTAAAGATAGAGCAATTTTACAAATTTCAAGAAGAATCAATTCAAGAAATTACATTTGGAGAAAATGTTGTAATTGAAGCACCCACTGCATCTGGAAAAACAGAGGCATTTTTGATTCCAGTAATTCAAAGAATAAAAAAGGACGCAGTAGATGGAAATGTCTTTGCAATTTTTGTATATCCAACAAAGGCTTTATCACAAGATCAATATCCAAAAATTCAAAAATTTGCAGAAAAAATTGGAGTTGCTGTCAAAGTTTTTGATGGAGACACAAAATTAGAAGACAGAAGAAAGATTATTGAAAACCCACCTCAAATTCTAATTACAAATTTTGATATTTTACATTATCATCTTTGGCATCAGACAAAGTTTTCATCGTTATTATCTTCAACAAGGATTCTTGTAGTAGATGAAGCACATGTGTATTCAGGAATTTTTGGATCAAATGTTCATTATATCATAAAACGACTCAAAAGAATTTGTAGTAACAAATTACAGTTTATTGCAGCATCAGCCACCCTTGATGATGCAAAAGAATTCTGTCAACAATTATTTGAAGAAAAAATGCAAATCATTCACGGTTCTGGAAAAAAGGGTCAAACAGATTTTGTAATGTTGTTTCCATCACTTAGAACTCAAAGAGCACTGATGGTAGAACTGACAAAAAAATTAACTGAGAAAAATCACAAGACAATGGTGTTTAACAACTCGCATCTAAACTCTGAGCTTTTGGCAATACAAGCACAAAAACAAAAAGTAAACATTAAAGTTCACAGGGCAGGTTTAATGGCAAATTACAGAACTGCAGTTGAAAAGCAATTCAAAGAAGATAGGTTACAGGCAATTTCATGCACTCCTACGCTTGAATTAGGCATAGATGTAGGTAATGTTGATTGTGTCATATCATCTACCATTCCAGTAAACAGGTTAATTCAAAGAATTGGAAGGGCAGCAAGAAAAGGGCAAAGAGGATATGCATTTTTGGCACTTGGTAATGACCCAATTTCTCAATACTACAAAAATCATCCTGATGATTATTTTGAAGATATTGAGAAAACATACATTGACCCAAAGAATCCGTTTGTAGAAGAATTTCAAGTCTTGGCAATGGCATGTGATAGACCAATTTCTAAACATGAGTTAAAAGAACACCAAGAAGTGATAGAGCATCATATAATTAAAGAAAATCTTCTAGTAGTTAACAATAGAATAATTCCAAATTTGGATAAAATCAATTCAATGTTAAATGATTATAGTATTAGAGGAATTGGAAAATCAATTGATATTTTCCTAAATGAAAGAAAGGTAGGAGACAGAGTATTACCAATTGCATTAGAAGAATTGCACAAAGATGCAATCTATTTTCTTGCTGGCTTTCGTTACAAAGTAAAGGAATTTGATTATCCAAAGAAAAATTATGCAAAACTAGAAAAAATTCCAAGGGATTATCCATATTATACAAAATCATTAACTGAAGAATGGCCAACAATTGAAACTGTTTTTGAGCGAAGAAAAGTAAATGGTATAGAAGTGGCATTTTGTAAATTACATATTCAAAAGAAGGTTTATGGTTATGTCAATATAGAACTTGGACAAGAGATGACCCAAGGTGAAAAAGTTCTACTGGATGCTCCATTAGAATATGATTTCATCACAAAGGGAATTGTTTTCCATGCACCAAGACCTCTCAAAATTATTGGGAAATCTGAAGATGAGGAATACACAGAAGCTAGTGGATATCATGCAACAGAACATGTCGTAATAGAGGGAAGCAATATGATTACTGGAGGAGTCTCTCAAGACTTGGGGGGCATATCTTTGGGAACTTCAGGAATGATTTTCATCTATGATGGAGCAATAGGAGGAAGCGGTGCAAGCAAAGCCCTCTATGATAGATTTGAAAAAGCACTTGAGAGAAGTATGTATATCGTAAAGGAGTGTCCATGCAAAAATGAAGATGGGTGCCCTAGATGTACATTCTCGTACAGATGTGGAAACAATAACGAATACTTGCACAAATACTCGGCATTAGAGATTTTGGAGAGAATCAATAATGGTGAGAAAACAGAATTAGTTGATCCTACTGAAGGTGATAGACCATTAGTATAACAAATCAAAATGGGATAAATATAGCAAAAATCTAGGATACAAGTATGGGAAAAGTGGCTCTTGTTACAGGTAGTTCATCAGGGATTGGATTAGAAACTGTATTGGCACTTGCAAGAGATGGTTACCATACTTTTGCAAGTATGAGGGATATTGGAAAAGCAGGTGAATTAGAACAAGCTGCAAAAAAAGAAGA
Organism: Thaumarchaeota archaeon casp-thauma3; assembly: GCA_001510275.1. Lineage (GTDB taxonomy): Archaea > Thermoproteota > Nitrososphaeria > Nitrososphaerales > Nitrosopumilaceae > Nitrosopumilus. The sequence continues at coordinate 13,418 of LFEY01000026.1, read as the reverse complement.
TCTTTCAATTAATGTGATAGAATTAGATGTAGATAAAGAAGAATCAATAGTTTCTGCAATTAAAAAAGTAGTTACAGATGGAGGGAGTTTGGATGTTTTAGTAAATAACGCAGGATATGGACAATTTGGATGCACAGAAGATGTCTCAGTCGATGATTTTAGAAAACAGTTTGAAACTAATTTCTTTAGCATTGTAAGAATCATTCAAGAGGTATCCCCAATTATGAGAAAACAGAATTCAGGAATTATTGTAAACATTAGTTCTGTTGTTGGCAAAATGGGACTGCCATGTTCTCCAGCTTACGTTAGTACAAAGTTTGCACTAGAAGGGTTAAGTGAATGTCTTAGATACGAGCTTGGTCAATTTGGAATTAAAACCACATTAATTGAACCTGGAGTTGTCAAGACAAACTTTTTCAATTCAATGAAAGTTCCAGAATCAAAAACTGATCCTAAATACAAGGAATTAACTAATAACATTCTTGCAGGTCTTAAAATGATGGTAGAAATGGGAACTGCCCCATCTCAAGTTGCAGATGTCATAATGAAGGCAATTCATGATGATGAGATTTTACCACGATATATTGTGGGAACTGATGCTGCCATGTTTATGGAAGCAAAAAAGATGAAAACAGACCTAGAATTTGAGAAATACATGAGTAAAGAGCTATTTACTAACTGACATCGTACTTGTACGTTAAATTGATATACACATAGAATCTAGTTTTTGTCAAAGTCCGCAATTTTGAAGTGAAAAGAATGAAATGGAAAACTCTACAACATAATGGAATCTTATTTCCTCCTGCATATGAGGCTCAAGGAATCAAGATAAAGATCAAAGGAGAAAGTGTAAATCTTGATCTAAATCAAGAAGAAATGATTTACCAGTGGGCAAAAAAGAAAGACACCCCATATGCTCAAGACAAAGTTTTTCAAAAAAACTTTACAACAGATTTTGCCAAAACTCTAGATTCAAAATTTAAAAAAATTTCATATGAAGATATTGATTTTTCAAATGCTCACAAAATAGTTGACAAGGAAAAAGATCTCAAGGAGATGATGACAAAAGAGGAAAAGAAATCCTTAGCTACAAAAAGAAAAGAATTGCGAGAAAAGTTGAAAACAAAATACGGAATTGCAATAATGGATGGAAAGGAAGTGGAAGTTGGAAATTATATGGCAGAGCCATCTGGAATATTCATTGGAAGAGGAGAACACCCAATTAGAGGAAAATGGAAACCTCGTGTTACTGCAAAAGATGTTACACTAAACCTTGGAAAAGAAGCTAAAGTACCTGAAGGAAAATGGAGTAAAATTATTCATGACAAAGATTCCATGTGGTTAGCTAGTTGGATGGATTTTCTTACACAAAAAAGAAAATACGTATGGCTTGCAGATACGGCAGGATTAAAACAAGACAGAGACAAGGAAAAGTACGAAAAAGCAGTAAAGCTTGCAAATGAAATTGACAAAATAAAAGATAGAATTGTAAAAGATATGAAAAGTAAGGAAGCAAAGATTAGTAGAATTGCTACAGCATGTTATTTGATTTACAGAACTGCAATGAGAGTAGGAGATGAAAAAGATCCTGATGAAGCAGACACCGTAGGTGCTACAACTCTAAGAAAAGAACACATCAAAATTACTGATAATGCAATTGAATTTGATTTTCTAGGAAAAGACAGTGTAAGGTGGCAAGAAACAGTAATTGCCGAAGGTTATGACAAACAATTTCAGGAAAATCTTAAGAAACTTGTTGAAAAGAAAAAACCAAAAGACGAAATTTTTGATAACATCACCTCAAGACATGTCAATGCATATTATTCTAGTATTGTAAATGGGTTAACTGCCAAGGTGTTTAGAACATACCTTGCAACAACAGTTGTCAAAAACTATCTTCTAAAACATGACAACATTAAAGGAAAGACAGTAAATGAGAAATTGTACCATGCAAAATTGGCAAACCTTGAATCTGCCAAAATGTGTAATCACAAGAGAACTATTCCAAAGACATTTGAGCAGGCATTAGAAAAGAAGAGAGACACTCTCAAAAAGGCTGAAAAAGATCACCCTTCAAAGAAAACCCAAAAGACTCTCATAAAGGTAGAATCAAGTGAACCAAAGACTGAAACTCAAAAGAAGAGTAAAGAGAAAAGAATTAAGACATTAAATGAGCAAATCAAAAAACAAAAGGAAAAACACAAAGAAAGAGTAGAGAAATTAAAATTACAAATTGATTTAACTGAAAAAACTAGAGATTATAATCTTGGAACATCTTTGAGAAATTACATAGATCCTCGTGTTGTCAAATCATGGACTGATGAGGTAGGTGTAGAATGGGAAAAATTGTACACATCTGCATTACAAAAGAAATTCCTTTGGGTAAAAAATGAAAATATAGAGTGGAAGAATCTAAAGTAAAATTCTGAAACATTTTAGAATCATTTAATTTCCCAAATTTTCATGCATATACTATGCCGGGGTAGCTCAGCCTGGTTAGAGTGCCAGTTCACTTGGTAAACTCTAGCGGTTCTCCAACTAAGGCAATACTCATAATCTGGAGGTCGTGGGTTCGAAACCCACCCCCGGCACACATTATACATTGAACCAAAACTATGCAGAACTAGGCAGTTTTTTAGAGTACCAATCTAATTTTCTAAAACCCTCTAGGATGATTGTTTTCTTACCAAATATACTGTATACTCTGATTCATTAAATATTGTATTTTCTTTTATCTCTCTAAATGAGAATTCTAATGATTTTGCCTTTTGGTATAGTGCTTTTCCAATAACTAGGCTATTTTGTGGCGCAGCACGATTGATTTTGGCACATCTGTTGACTGTTTCTCCAAATATATCAGATGTAAAAGATGTCTTCATTTTTGCAATATTTACAGTACCATATGTAGCACTCGTTCTAAATTCAATTTCAGGCAAATTACTATCCTTTAATTTCTGACTAATTTCTTTGTATGCCGCAGTAACTTCCAAACAGCAATCAAGGGTTTGTTGTACTGTTTGTTTTTCAGTTTGTGATGAAATTGGAAAATAAAACAATAATGAATCTCCAATATTTTTTACTACTATTCCATCAAATTTCTCTACAATATTGGCAATAGAATTTATAAAAATCTCATAAAAATGACTTGTATCATCATTTGATAATTTTGCAGTTTTTTTAGTTGAATTAACGATATCAACTATACATACACAACATTCTCCTATATCTTTGGAGAATTTTAAGAGTAAATCTTCTTGTTCTTTGATAATTTCATCTCTATTACTAATTGCAATCAATGAGTCTTGAAGCTTTCTTGCCATAGAATCAAAAGATGCAGAAAGTTGTCCTATCTCATCATGTGATTTTATGTTAGTTCTAACATCAAAATCTCCTTGCGCAATTTTGTTTGCAGCATCACTGAGTTTTATTATTGGTTCAGAAAGACGCTTTGAAAGAAAATATGTAAGGCTGCCTAATCCAATCATTAATACTACTGCGATCACTATGATATTTTCTTGTAATCCAAAAAGTGGTGTATTATCAAAATTTAGAAATAAAATAGTAGTGATTAGTATGGTAAGTATGGTTGCTGATAAAACTAAGACTAACAATTTTCTCTGTAAACTAAAAAAAACTGGATTGACCATATTGTGTTTGATTATGTAATTTTTTCTTTGGTACCAATTTTGTATGCTTCTTCAATGGTTGATACAAATATCATGCCATCTCCTTTAGAACCACTATGAGTTGAGTCTATAATTGCAGATACCACAGCATCTAACTTTGAATCATTAACTACTGTGATTATGGTATCAATTCGATTATAGTCAGCAATATATCTTACAGTACCACGTGCTCCTCTCACCATGGGTCTGTCACCAGCACCTTTACCTCTGCCTTCTAATACTGTAACACCTTGTGCACCAGCTTTTAGAATACTATCAACTACACTAACTCGTTTTATACTAGGTATCATAGCATCGACTCTTTTCATGATGTTATATCATGAAAACAGCCTATAAAACAATTCCGTGATTATTATTTTAATAATTAAATATTTGAATTCTAAAATTCCTTCTGTAATTTCTTTGATACAAAAACCAAGATAATGTTAAATGTAGTATTTTTCGATTTTATGCAAATTGGGAGAATTTGAAGAATTTGCCGAAGCCCTATTTGGCCAATTATCAGTTGAAATTAACGAAGAAAAAGAGATTACAGAGTTAGCAATCAAAGCTAAAGATGGTCTTGCAGATAAAGTGCAATTCAAAGAATTAGAAGATATTGCAAGAGAGATTTTTCCAGTTTTCAAAGAAAAGGTAGAAGACTTTCTGGGTATTAAAGTTCCTGATAATCTACAGATAAAATTTCTAGAATTAGTAGATTTAAAGAAAATGAAAGGATACAAAGTATTTGCAGATAAAGTGGCAAAGGAGTTTGTTACAGAATTATTTAATGCAGTTGCAAAAGAAGACTCTAAAAAAATTGCAGAGTTGATGCAACAAGATACTGCAAAATATTTAGTATATTCAACATATGCAATTCAATACATATCAAAAATTACAACAACATATGGAGATTATCTTGATTCTGTAATTTATCTAAATAAATTCATTTTATCAAAATACCCACAAATAATTCTCCATAAACAGGGGAAACCATACGAATCAAGATTTGAAAATGTGAATTCAGGATATCAAGGAGCAGTAAAAATGACATTACTAGAAGAATTAATTCACTCCGCACAAGAAAATCTACAACAAATAAACAAGAATGCTGCAATGCAAGTAAATAAAATCAATGAAGAGTTAGCAAATATAATTTTGTCACTTGATACTGAAACAGTCAACAAGCTTTCAGAATATTGTCAATTACAAGCCGTGCCAAATGATTTTCCATTTGCAAAAAAAGCAAATTTGTTTTTCTTTTTGAATCCAGATCATTTCTTAATTGAGCAAATTGGGCCAGATGTCATGACATTTACACATGTAGAGATAGACCCAAAGATAGGAGAGTCAATTCCACAACTTTTAGATATTTACAAGAGATGGCTTGTTCCAATTCAACAACATCATGCAGCATTTACTGCAATGGAGGGAATGGCAGGATTTGCAATTGAAAATATCCTAAAAGATGATAAAGATTTTCAAAATTATCTTACCACATTTATGGGAACAGATTTCTCATCATATCAGGTCAGAAAGAGCATGGGGAAAGATTTTACCAAAATAGTATATGAAAAATTAGGTAAAGATACCTTCAAAAAAATGATTGAAATCCCTCCAAACACAAAAGAGCTCAAGGATCCCCAATTATACCTCAAAAAGATGAGTTTGTAATAATTGGAAGAAAAGTTTGATCCATTTGCTGCAGAATGGCTTGCATTTGTTAAAAATCCAAACTTCAACCTAGTTGAAAAATGTCTAAAGTTTGCCCAGATTTTAGAATATCCAGATCTAGATGTAGAAAAGTACATCCAAAAGATAAATCAAATAGGAATGTCTCTAAAAGAGTCAATCAGTGATGTTAAAAATCCAACATATCTAATTTCAATGTTAAATGAACATCTCTTTGAAAATTTAGGTTTTAGTGGAGATGATGATGATTACTTTAATCCAAAGAATAATTTTCTAAATGAAGTTATCGATAAAAAATTGGGCCTTCCCATTACCATCTCAATTCTTTATGTTGAACTTGCAAAGTTTATCGGATTAGATCTTAAAATTGTTGGGTTCCCAAGTCACATTCTAGTCAAATATAATGAAGAGATGATTTTAGACCCATTTTATGATGGACGTCTGTTAGATGTAGATGACTTGCAAGAAATTCTAGATACTAATTTTGGTGGAGAATTAGAATTTAAACCAGAATTTCTTGATGAAATAGAGTCAGAAGAAATTCTTGTGAGAATGACTCGTAACTTGAAAAATTCCTATGTACAATCATTTGTTTATGATAAAGCACTTCGATGTACTAACATGGTTTTAACAATGGACCCTGAATCTCCAGAAGACGTCAGAGATAAAGGAATTTTAGAAGAAAGATTACTAAATTCTGAAATTGCATTGAAATATTTGAATAAATATTTAGAAATTAATCCAAACGCAGAAGATATTGATTTTATTTTAGAAATGATAAGAAGTATAAAGACAAAAAATTAATCAATGATTGAATCTATTTCTTGTCCTTTCTTAATCATTGATATTTCATGACGAGCAATTTTATTTCTAAATGCTCTTTTGAGAATATCAACTTCACTTCTAAGTAATGCAATTTCGTCTTCAAGTTTTGCAACTCGTTCATAAATGGTTTCAGCTTCCGAACTCATGATTATCTATCAGGAAAAAATTGTCTTAAAAAGCTATGGGTAAATGTTTTGATGTGTAGGCAAGCTTTTTGAACTATAATTCAAACTCTTGGCGACATTTCTCGCATTTTCCTTTCTCTTTTCCAGGTGGACCAAGAAGGAATATTTTACCAATAGTTCTACATTCTGGACACATTCCAGTTGTTGCATTTTTAGGACCAGTCCGAATAATTTTTTGAGTTTTTCTTCGTCCCATTGAAAAAACTTTCTGAATCGGTCTATTAAGTTTTAATGGCGCGGGGAGGGGGATTCGAACCCCCGTGTCCTTGCGGACATGGAATTAGCAATCCCACGCCCTACCGGGCTAGGCGACCCCCGCACAAAGATGCCTAGAATTTGTCTGTAAATAAATTCACTCGTCACCAAATTGGCTATAATTATTTACAATTTCATCAATAGGTAGTCTTTTTCCACCTACAATTTTTAGATCGACTTGTACCTTTTTGTTAGAAATAGTAAGAATGTTATAGGTGTTTTCAAATAATCCACGAACTCGTTCAGATGTAGCAGCTCCAGCATTAACAACTGTCAATTTTCCAAAATTCCAAGCCCAAGGTCTATGTTTGTGTCCACACAAAACTACATCAACTTTAGTATCCAAAACTGTTCGTAGAACATCACCAGCATCAACAACAGTAAGCTGATCAGAACCAGTATCAGGAATAGGAATTAAGTGATGATGCATCGCTACAATTTTTACCTTGTCGTCATATTTTTTCATAGTTCTCTCCAACCACAAGTTTTGTCTATATCCAACTTCACCGTTATTTCTGTCAGGTCTAGCAGTTCCCACTGTTACTAAAACAACATCATTATCTAACTCATTAACTGTTTGAAATGGAAAGAATTTTTTGAACAATAAATAACCAGTGTTTCTATAATCATGATTTCCACTAATAGTAATAATTTTTTTTGTATTGAATTGTGTCAATAATGATTTACATTTTTTATATTCTTTCATCAATCCTTCATTTGTTAGATCACCCGTAATTACAATCACATCAGGATTTATTTCATTTACCTCTTTGACTACTGTTTCAAATACTTCTGGTAGAAATTGAGAACCTACATGAAGATCCGAGAGCTGTACAATGATCATCTATCACAATGAAATCAAATTATGTTAATAAATTACTCCTATGAGAAATAGCTAAAAAAATCAGATTATTTAACAAGAGTAGAATTAAATACGCTCAATCGACAAATCTCGCTGAGTTGGGTAAAAAAGCAGCCGTAATTAATGGAGATGGAACAGGCCCTGAATTAGTTGATGCCATGATTCATGTTTTAGAAGCTTGTAATACCCAAACTGAGCTTATTCGTTGTGAAGCAGGCTCAGAACAATGGGAAAAAAATGGAGGTGCCACATACATTCCTGATGCCACATCAAAAATCATGGATGAAAGTAATGCCTGTTACAAAGGTCCTACTACAACAATACCATCACCTGATGCTCCAAGAAGCGTAGCTGTTTCTACACGACAAAAATATCAGCTATATGCTAATGTGAGACCCATTAAGACATATGATAGACTTTCACCAAATAGAAAATTAGATTTTGTGTGTTTTAGAGAAGCAACTGAAGGATTGTATGCAGGAATTGAGTTTGATACATCTGAAGATTCAGCTATAGCAATTAGAAAAATAACAAGAAAAGGCTGCAAAAGAATAGCAGATTCTGCATTTGAATGGGCAAAAAACTATGGGTTAAAAAAAGTAACAGCAATTACAAAAAGAAATATTCTAAAAAGAACTGACGGGATTTTTTGGAGTGAAATAGAAAGAGCTGCACAAGAAAATCCAGGAATTGAAATTGAAGAATATTATATTGACAACATGACTCAACAACTAGTAAAAAATCCTGAAAGATTCAATAATTCTGTTTTAGTAAGCACAAATCTGTTTATGGATATTATTTCAGAGTGTGCTTCTGGCAATACAGGTTCAATTGGAAATGTATACTCTGCAAACATGGGAGATGATTATGCTATGTTTGAGCCAGCACATGGAAGTGCACCAAAATACAAAGGAATGGATAAAGTAAATCCTACTGCTGCAATCTTATCTGGAGCATGGATGGTGGAATATCTTGGTGAACCTGAAATTAGAGATGCAATTTTCAAAGCTACAGATGAAATAATTAATGAAGGGAAAGTTGTAACGTATGATATTGGGGGTAATGCTAAAACAAGTGAAATGTCAGATGCAATTGCAAAACGTTCTGCAGAACTATTAAAAAAATAATTATTTTTTTGCTTCGACAATTATCAATTCCTCAAAAAATAATTTCTTTTTTGCAATAACTTTTGCTCTTAATCCTTCTCTTTTTGTTGCATCAATTAATGCTTGATAATTTGAAAGCGAAGATGTAACAAAAAGAAATTTCCCTGTTGTGTTTAGGCATGGAATAGCTGATTTTATTATTTTCAAAGGTATTTCAAGTCCTTCTACACCACCATCTGTTGCAACATCCAAGATTTCATCAGTTGCAAGATAGGGCAGATTACAAACTATGAGATCAAATTTTATTCTTAATGCATCAGAGCTGTTACAACAAATCAAATTTTTTGTTTTGTAGGTTTGATGTGTTAGTACGTTATAGTTAATGTCAGTTCCAACTACAAATGAAAAGTTCTCAGAAAGTAATTTTGTTAAATATCCAGAACCACTTCCTATATCTAAGGCAAAATCTCCTTTTTCATTTTCAATAGTATTTGCTAGGAAAAAAGTATCCTCAGAAGGAGGATATTCATCATTTTTCAAGGATTTGATTTGCAAGATTGATTATTTCATCTCCTGAAAGATCATCTATTCGTTTGTCTATTACAGTTTCTTTATTGAATTGTTTTAGAATATTTTTGACAGTTTTTCGCCTGTATGAAAAAATTTTATTGATTGTTTGAATAAGTTCTTTTTTCATAGTATTTTTTTTAATTATTTTCAGAATTACAGAATCAACTTTTGGGGGGGGAGAAAAATTATTTTTTCCTACTTTGGAGATACACTTTATTTCAAAGGCATGATTTGCAGTAATGCTTATTGCTTTTCTTTTCTTTGAAGATTTTGCAAATAGTTTTTCAGCAAATTCTTTTTGAACCATTATCACACCATGAGAGAAAGAAGTTTGCGCAAGCCATTCTATTGCATCTTTACTCTTAGAGTATGGCAAATTGGATACAAAAATAGAAAATACATCTTTTTTCTTAAAACCATCACCAGATTTTAAGATGAGATTGTTAATATCAGAGAATGTAGATTTTGCGTTTCTAACAAGTTTTTCATCTATATCAACTGAGATCACTTTGTTTGCTTTCTCACAAAGTAATGGAGTTAAAATTCCTAATCCCGTTCCCAACTCAAATACAATATCTTTTTTTGTGATTTTAGCCTCTAAAACAATTAATTCGGCTATTGAATTTGAGTTAAGGAAGTGTTGTCCGAGTTGTTTTCGTTTTATCATTTCTTTACAAAGAGATTCATTCTGCTTTGACCAGTAATTTCATCCATGATTCGTTCTGAAATGTGTTTTATTGGATCTTTGAATCCAACTCTTTCCTGTAAATCGTGATAGTTTTCAAACTTTTTCTTTTCTCTTTCTTCAAGCATCATTTTCATGTAGGTTTTTCCAATTCCTGGAATTAACTCAAGTGCATGAATTCTTGGAGTTAATGGTCTTGCATTGTTTAGATATTCAACAAATTTTGATTCATTAACAGTCACAATATTTTCTACTACTGTTTCTAATTCACTTTGAGCTGATGATGAGATGTGATCATATTCCATTTTTCCTAATACAGATAGAACTTTAGTTCGTCCTTCTTTTCCAATATAGATTCTCTCACCTATATCAAATGTTGAATCAGGAACTCCAAGAACTTCTAAAATAGTTAGACGATCTTCTCCAATAGCTGTAACTATAACTCCTTCTTTTCCTCTTACAGTAGATGATTTTCCTCTAGAAATAAAATCTAGAACGTATGCATATTCCTCATATTTTCTAGGAGGGGATTGTGCCCTATACAAAATAAAATACTCCTGAAAAATTATGAGTATTCCTTAATTATCTTAAGGATTTTTTCTAGAGTTTCAGCAAGAATTAGTTTTTTCCAGCCAAATGTAAAAGAACGTAGTTCAGCTAAACTTGTTGGTCTGATGTTTATAATTTCAACAGCTTCATCTTCTGTTAATTCACATTCTTTCATGAGTTGTTTTTTCATTTCTTTTGCATCTTTCGAATCAATTGATACAAACTTTGAAACATAATCATAGGTCCAACGTTGAATTTGATCCATCTCTTCAACATCTACTTTACCTAAAATTTCTTTAACTTCTGAAAGAGAAATTGCTTGTTTCTGTTTTACTTCTTCCATATTATACACCGAATGGTTTGATATGATCCAATCTAGTGATTAAGGTTTTTGTTTTATCACCTAATTTCACATCAAGGGTAATAGCACGTCTACCAACATTTGTAACGACACCTACTTTTCCGTGATATCGTCTGTGTGGTAATCCTTTGTGCTGTCTAGGATCAATTATGACAAGTGCTTGTTGACCTTCCTGGTATTCACGTAACAAAAATGAGACTCCTCTAGGGGCCCTTTTTGTCATAACAGATCTAGATTTGTGTTTAAATCCATGTGAACGACCAGAAGTTTTCTTAGTTGCCATATTGTGTAAAATCTTTGAAAGCCCTATTTTAAGACTTAGAACAGGATTTAAGAAAATTTAGCCAATAAGATCAGTTCTAAGTTGACCACATGCAGCTGAAATTTCTGTACCTTTTTCTACACGAACAGTACAATTGACACCAGCACTAGACAAAATTCGTTCAAATTCAAGAACACTATCCTGTGTTGGGCGTATAAAATCACCAGCAGTAGGATTGATAGGAATCAAATTCACATGGGTTCCGTTACCTTGTAAAAGGGATGCTAGTTCTGCTGCAATTTCTGGTGAATCATTAATTCCTTTCATAAGTGCATACTCAAAGGTCACACGACGTCCAGTTTTTTTGTAATACCTCCTACTTGCTTCAACAATTTCTTCAACAGAGTTAGGTCCTGCTGTAGGAACTAGTTTTTTTCGTAATTCATTATTTGGAGCATGAAGAGATATAGCAAGACCAACTTGTAGATTTTCTTCAGCCAGTTTGTCTATTCCAGACATAACACCTATAGTAGAAATGGTAATGTTTCGTTGGCCAATTCCAAAACCTCTATCATGTGTTAAAATTCGCACAGCACGAATCATTTCATCATAATTTGCCATTGGTTCACCCATGCCCATAAAGACCAAGTTTGTTACATGTTCTCCTCGTTGTTGCAGAATATCTGCAAAATGAATTACTTGAGCTACAATCTCTTCTGCTTTAATATTTTTTTCAAATCCCATTTGTCCAGTTGCACAAAACACACACCCCATTGCACATCCTATTTGAGTTGAAACACAAATTGTTGATCTTGGATGACCATTAATATTTGATGATGGGTATTGTATTAGAACAGTTTCTACAGGAGTTTCATCAGTAAGATTGAGTAATAGTTTAGTCGTATCTCCATCATCACTAACAACACGATGAATTTCTTTTGCAGAACCTATAGTGTAACCTGCATCAATCAGTTTTTCTCTCATATCTTTTGGAAGTTGTTTAATCTCAGAAAGATCTTTGGGAAATTTGTAATAGAGTGGAAGTAAAATTTGATCTGCCCTATATCTAGGATAACCCATATCAATTACTAGTTGTTCCATCTCTTCTGGAAGCAAGCGATAAAGATCTGTCATGATGTTGTAACAGATTCTTAAATTATCTTATAATTTAATCAATAGTATTAGGAATAAAATAAATTCCAAAAAGGAGAAAAGAGAAGGATTACTCTTCTGTTGGTTCTAAATCATCTGATTTGACATCTACTGTAGATTCTACTTCGGGTGTTTCTGCAAGAGTTTCAACCTCTGAAGTTTCAGTGATTTCTTCAACTTCAGGTGTTTCCATTACAATATCTATCTCAGGCTCCGTTGCCTTTTTGCTAGTTTTTTTGATAGTTGTTTTTTTGCTAGTTTTTTTATCTGCATCTTCAGGGTCTATAACACCTGCTTCACCTAGAGCAAAGATTACTTCCTCTTCAGGATGATGAGGGCTATCCACCATTCTAGCAATTCGTTTCTTGCCTGATTTCTTAAAGTATATTCTGTAGGTACTTGTATGTGCAACTACATTTCCACCAACTGGACGTGTTGGATCTCCAAAGAAGACATCAGGAGATGCCATAACTTGATTGGTTGCAAGTGCAGCACAATTGTATGTTTCTGCAATTCTTGACAATAGATGAACAAAATGATTTAGTTTTTGTTGTCTGACTGATAATGTTCCTCTTCCAAGATATTCAGCACGGAATAATCCAACTGCAGAGTCTACAACAATTAGTTTGACATTATTTTCTTCAATTACTGGACCAGCTTCTTCTAGAATCAATGTTTGATGTGCACTGTTATATGCACGAGCAACAATGATACGATCTAGAACTTTTTCTGGATCCATTTCATGAGCTTGAGCAATTGATATGATTCTTTCAGGTCTGAAAGTATTTTCAGTATCAATGTACAAAACACCGCCTTCAAGACCACCTTCTTCTTTGGTTTTTTGAACCATTACAGACAGTGTATGAGCAAATTGTGTTTTACCACAACCAAATTCACCATAAACTTCTGTCAATGCCTGAGTTTCAACACCACCATCAAATAGAGTATCAAGACAGTTTGTACCAGTTGAAATTTTACCAATACTTTGTCTGTGTTTGTAAATTTCACTTGCACTAACAAAGTCTTTGTAAATTAATCCTCCTTCAACTAGATGTTGTCTGGCTTTATTGACAATTTTTGCTGCAGTGTCTTTTTCCATCCCAGTTATTTCTGCAATCTCCACAGGACCTCTAACGATGAGATCCATGACGTTGTGGATACCTGCATCGGATAATTTTCTTGTAGTTACAGGACCTACGCCCTCTAAACTATCTAATCTTAAATCTTCAACCATACCGTATAGTACGGT
>LFEY01000025.1 GCA_001510275.1 Thaumarchaeota archaeon casp-thauma3 | reverse complement strand
ACCAGCTAGGAAGAGGGCAGCTAAAAAGAAAGTAGTAAAGAGAAAACCAGCTAGGAAGAGGGCAGCTAAAAAGAAAGTAGTAAAGAGAAGAAGATAGAGTCCTAGTGAGCCAAGTTATTTAACGAATTTATGTCCAAATTAGTATGAATATTCATGAATAACCTAGATCCTGCCATATCCAAAGCATGTAGTGAAATCACTCAGAATCTACTAACAATTAATGAGCCGAGTAAAAAACAGGTTAAGGAAGAAATCATAAAAATTTGTACAAAATATGCACTAGAAAGAATTCCAAGAAACTATGAGATTTTATCAATGGCAAAAGAATCAGATTTTGATAAATTAAGAAAAATGCTGTTAAGAAAACCAATGAAAACAGCATCAGGAGTAGCAGTAGTTGCACTTATGCCAAAACCATACGCATGTCCACATGGACGATGCACATATTGTCCGGGCGGAATTGAATTTAATTCTCCAAATAGCTACACAGGGAAAGAACCATCTTCACTTAATGCAATTGAAAATGAATTTGATCCTAAATTACAGATCACATCAAAGATTGAAAAATTAATTGCATTTGGACACAATCCAACTAAGATGGAAGTGGTGATTGTGGGGGGAACATTTCTGTTTATGCCAAAAGATTATCAGAAAAATTTTATCAAATCATGTTATGATGCACTAAATGGAACAGATTCAAAAGATTTGGAGGAAGCCAAATCAAATAACGAACATGCATCAATAAGAAATGTAGGATTTACAATTGAAACAAAACCAGACTATTGTAAAAAAGAACATGTAGATTTGATGTTAAGTTATGGAATTACAAGAATAGAGATAGGGGTTCAGACATTACAAGAACGAGTTTATAAAATAGTTAACAGGGGACATAATTATAATGATGTAACAGAATCATTTCAAATTTCAAAAGATGCAGGTTACAAAATTGTTGCACATATGATGCCAGGTTTACCTACAATGACACCAGAAGCAGACATTGTAGATTTCAGAAAACTATTTTCTGATTCACAGTTACGTCCAGATATGTTAAAAATTTATCCATCACTAGTAATTGAAAACACCCCATTATATGAGGAGTACAAACAAGGAAAATACATTCCATATTCTGATGAAGATATGATCAGAGTATTAACTGAAGCAAAAAAGAATGTACCAAAATGGGTCAGAATCATGCGTATACAAAGGGAAATTTCGCCAAAGGAGATCATTGCAGGCCCAAAATCAGGAAATCTAAGGCAAATTGTACATCAGAATTTAGCCAAACAAGGGTTTTCATGCAAGTGTATTAGATGTAGAGAAGCAGGTCTTTCTAATAAAAAATCAGATGGAAATGATGTGAAATTAAACAGAATAGATTATGATTCCTCAGGGGGTAAAGAAGTATTCTTGTCATACGAGGACAGAAATGAATCCATTTATGGGTTTTTGAGATTAAGAAAGCCAAGCATTAATGCTCACAGAGATGAAATCAAACAAGACACATGTATTGTAAGAGAGATTCACGTCTATGGAAAATCATTAAAACTTGGAGAAAAAGAAGAAAATGAAATACAACATTTAGGGCTGGGAAAGAATTTGATGAGAGAGGCAGAAAAAATTTCAAAAGAAGAGTTTGATGCAAAGAAAATTTTAGTAATTAGTGCAGTTGGTACAAGAGAATATTATCAAAAGTTAGGGTATTCGTTATATGGGCCATACATGTCAAAAACATTGGACTAGTGAAATAAATGTCAGAGCAAGAAACTATCGGGAAGGGAACTTGGATAGACAAATTAGCCCATGAATTACTTGAACGTGAAAAATCTCTAGGAAGAAATTTAGATACCATAAGAGTTGAAAGTGGTCTTGGTGCATCAGGGGTTCCACACATTGGAAGTGTTGGCGATGCAGTAAGAGCATACGGAGTAAAATTAGCATTAGAAAATTTTGGTTACAAATCAGAACTAATTGCTTATTCTGATGATCTAGACGGATTAAGAAAAATTCCGACTAGTTTCCCAGATTCTCTTGAAGAACATTTGGCAAAACCAGTATCATTAATTCCCGATCCTTATGGATGTCATGAATCATACGGCATGCATATGAGCAGTATTCTTTTAGATGGGCTTGACAAGGTTGGAATAAAGTATGAGTTTAGAAGAGCAATAGATACTTACAAGCAAGGATTACTAAAAGACCAAATCCATACAATTTTGCAAAACAGTACAAAGATTGGAGATAAAATTTCAGAACTCGTAGGACAAGAAAAATATCAAAAATATTTACCATATTTTCCAGTTTGTGTAAATTGTAGTCGTCTATACACGACAGAATCTACCGAATACATTGCAGATGAAAAGAAAGTAAAGTATAGATGCCATGATACTGAAATTGGCTCAAAAATGATCAAAGGATGTGGTCATGAAGGGGAGGCAAACATTACAAAAGATCTTGGAAAATTAGCCTGGAAAGTAGAGTTTGCAGCAAGATGGTCAGCATTTGATATCAGATTTGAAGCATATGGAAAAGACATAATGGATTCTGTTAAAGTAAATGATTGGGTATCAGATGAAATTTTAGGATTTCCACATCCACATCATGTAAAGTATGAAATGTTCTTAGACAAAGGAGGAAAAAAGATTTCAAAGTCATTAGGAAATGTAATCACTGCGCAAAAATGGTTAGAATTTGGCAGCCCAAAATCAATTTTATTATTATTATACAAAAGAATTACAGGTGCACGTGAACTAGGATTTGAGGATATTCCATCTTTGATGAATGAGTATAATGAATTAGAAGATGTTTACTTTGGAAGAATAAAAATAGATAATCAAGCAAAACTAACAAAATTAAAAGGTCTCTATGAGTATGTCAACCTACTTGACTCCCCAAAACAATCAAGCACACATGTTAACTATAGACTATTAGTTGAATTATCAAAAATCTTCAAAGAAGATAGAGGAGAAAGAGTAATGAAGAAATTAGTAGACTATGGAGTAATTAAAAATCCTGAACCAGAAATTGAAAAACTCATTGAAATTGCAGGAAACTTTTCAGATGAATTTGATCAACAAGAAAAAATACAAGTAGAAATAGATAATTCTACAAAAAAAGCATTACAAATACTTGTAGACGCACTTAGTGCAGAAGAAGAACCAGAAGATATTCAAAATACAATCTATCAAATTGCAAAATCAAATGATGTACAGCCAAAAGATTTCTTTAAAACATTATATCAAATAATTCTTGGAACATCAAGGGGACCTAAGATAGGACCTTTCATATCAGATATTGGAAGAAAACAAGTTGCAAAGACACTTTCAGAGTATGTATAACTATGGTTCACTCAGAACACAACAGAGCAAAAAATAACGGCGGATTTGCCTTGATAATTTTAGGAGCACTGTTGTTATTTCTTGCACCAAATATCTATCCAGAAATGCCAGAACTAGGTACAATGTCTTTGATTGGAGGGATTATTATTGGCATTATTGGATTTTATCTGAAATTTTTTAGAGGACGTACTAAACAAGAATAAAGAAAGATTCATCTTTTGGGAATATCGGTTATGGATATGGGATTTTTTACTAAGAAAAAAGTAGATGAATTGTTTTCTGAGAAGGAAGAAGCCACATTAGAAGTTGTATTAGAAGATGAAAATATTCAAAACGAGATTGAAACAAAATCAGAAGAGCTTGACAATATCATACAAAAAATTCAGACTGTAAAAGAAGAGTATAATTACATAGTAGGTAATCTAATGTCAGTTAAAAAAGAACTAAATCAGAAAAAGATGGAACTTGATGTAATTAAAATAGAATCCAGAAAAATTGATGAAAAAAATAAAAAATCTATAGAAATTAAAGATTCAAAATCAATTAATGAATTTAGAAAAACAGAAGCAAGTCTCACAAAAATGAAAGAAGAATTAGATGAAACCACAAAAGAATATGACCGTACTAAAAAACAAATTGAACAAGCACAATTTACACTCCATAGTACCAAAAACCAACAGATAGAATATCAAAAGGAATTAGATGAAGCAAGAATAAGATTATACAATGCAAAAGACGAATTAGAGAAAAAAGATAATTTTCAAGATACGAGTATCTTAACACCTAAAGAAAGAGAATTCATTGAAGGAAATACTTCAAATCAAAAAAGTTCTGCAGGAGTTATTGAGGCCGCAAGTGTAGTAGTGGGAACATTAAAATCAAAACTCAACATGACACAAAAAGAACTAGAGGCAATTCAATTACTTTTAGAACAAGAAAGAGCAGAGCATGAAAGAACTAAACTAGAGATAGAAAAAATTAAGTAATCGTTGTATTGTTACTACAAATAAATACAATCTATTAGTTTTCAAAATTATCTCATAACATCAACCATAGCTTGAGAAAGAAAGAAAAATCCAATGATTCCTCCAATAATTGCAACCCAAGCGATAATCTGTTTAATTTTAGACATTATGAAGAAAATTATCTAAACTTACTATTGAATCTAATTGAATTTCCCCCAGACAATTATAATTAGACTATAATTAATTAACAATATTGGCAAGCATCAAAGATGTTGGAAAATTCTTTTTGTTTATTGTCGGAGGAGTAGTAGCAATAATAGTAGGTTCTTTTATGATTCGAGGAACTATGCATCTTTGGGACAAGTCTAAAAATAAAGAAACAGATGAAAAAGATAATGACTAAAAACAAGTGCTGTCAAATAACAATAGAATTACAAGATACAATAAAATCTCCGATCAATTAGTGAAGTAAAAATACCATGTCAATTAAGTTAAAACATGGTAGGCCCACAAGATGGAGGTTTTGGATTTGATCAGTCTAAAAAATATACTAGTGTAGAGAATCTTGAGGAGATTTGTGTCCAGTGTCAAGCAGGTCAACACAAAAAATGCTTAAAGAAGGCAAAACAGCAGGAAGTCTGCGAATGTGAACAATGTATGATTTATGGTTAAATTAAAAGAAATATCAGACAATTTTTAATAATACGAAAAATAAGGTAATAATCTTGTCAAATCAATACACATTCAAATGTAAGTTTTGTGGAAAAGATTTTGGCAACAATATTGTGGAACTGGCACTACATATCGGCAGAGTTCATGACAACCCAAGAAATTAAAGACCAGATAACTTGTTTTCAAATTCCTGAATATCTTTTTGATATGAATCAGAAATATTTTGTGCAAATTCTTTGTGTGTTGAAATGATTGTAGACAATGCCTCATTGTAATTTGGATGTCCTTTTTTGATTACATCACATGATTCAAGAGATGTAATATGACCAGTTACAGTTGCAATTGCCCCCTTGTGATTGAATTGGACAATTCCACCAAAAGCCTCAATGAGCATAAAAGCTGATTCTGCTTTACACTTGTAAGTAACTCTACCAGTTTCAGTATTGAATAGTTGTGTAACACCACCTGGTTTTCTTGTTACAATAACTGTCATAGAATATGAGAAAAATATCCGATATTAATTATTTTAGAAAAAAGGTCCTAGACAGTAGCATCTGCTGCTGCATATGTAGCATTTGCTGCCAAAATCTTGTCTATCTCATTTATGGCAATCTTGTCTCTTCCGATCAGTTCAAACTTTTGTATCAAAGTTTCAAACTTTGTTTCCTCTTGAACTTGTTCATTAACAAACCATTCTAGAAATGCATATGTTGAATGATCCTTGTCTTTTTGGGATATTTCAACCATCTTGTGAATTGCAGCAGTAACTGCTTGTTCATTCTTTAATGCAGTCTTTAGAATAGACTCTAGAGATTTGAAATTACTTGCAGGGGATTTTGTAGCAGGAATTACTGCAGCAATACCCAAATTATTCAGATAATGAACAATTTTTAGCAAATGAGTTCTTTCTTCATCTGACTGGGCATAAAAGAAGTTAGCACTACCTTCGTATCCTGTAATTTCACACCATGAGGCCATTGCTAGATAGTTACTTGAAGCATTTGCTTCCAAAGTGATTTGGTCGTTTAGTGCTTTTTGCATGTTTTTTGAAATTTTCATAATTTCCAAATGATCTTTGTTTTTCTCGGTTAAAAAAACTTGCTAAAACTAGCATTATGAATAGAATCTAGTAATCAAAAAGAATATTGCAAATCCAGATAAAAATATAATTCCTGCAAAACTTAGAATTTTTAACAACATAGAAGGTTGAGATTCCTTATTGAGAAATTTGCCTGTAACTAGTCTAAAATTAAAAACAGCAATGATTGGGGCTATAAGAAATGACAAGACTGTTGCAAAGTCTACTAGTTCTTTTAGATTATTTTCAAATTGGAATATGGTTATTAGTGCTCCAATAGATATTACAAATAAGAAAATAACATAAAATCTACGGAATTTTGTGCGTATTTTATCTTCTTTTTTAGTAAAAATCAATTCCACAGTTCTCTGTAATGACCTAGAATAACCATCTAAAACAGCAATGATTGTTCCAAACATCACAGTAAATGCAGATGCTGCAATGATGATGTAACTCCAATCTCCAATTGTTTGAGTGTATAAAGTCACCACCTTATTTGCAAAAAGAGAATTGTTATTTGGCAAGTCCTCACCAGAACCGTAGAAAATAAAAGTACCAAGTGTGACAAACATTACTGCAAGTATTCCTGTTATCAGATATGTTAATCTAAATTCAAACAAAGTCTCTTTGAGTTTTGGTTTGTAGTTTGTTTGTTTTATTCTCTCTAATGTCCACAAACTATTCCAGCTAGAAAGATCAAGTGCAGTTGGCATCCATCCCATCAAAGCAAGTAAGAAAAAGATGCTAGAAATATCTAAGAGTTCTTTTGGTTCAAACCCAGCTACTGGTTCTATTGGACCATTATGCAACGCAAGCAAGAAAGCAGAAACTGTAGAAACAACAAGGACGATAACTATAATTTTGATCAAACTATCAAGTATGCTATATTTTCCAATGGCTAAAATTGAGACACAAATTGCAAACAAAATGATTAGGGTCCATTCTCCAAGATAGTCTATTCCAAAAAGATTTTCAAAAAATCCTGCAGTAACAAACCCTACAGCTCCTGTAACAAAAAACATTGAAGCAATTGTTAAGAAAAAATACAACCACAGTGCAGGTTTGCCAAGTTTCTTGTAACCATCAATAATACTTGTTTGTGTAGCGTTAGCATAACGTGACCCATACTCAAAGAAAGGATATTTCAGTAAAGTAACTAAAATTACAAATCCTAGAATTAGTAACCCAAA
Organism: Thaumarchaeota archaeon casp-thauma3; assembly: GCA_001510275.1. Taxonomy (GTDB): domain Archaea; phylum Thermoproteota; class Nitrososphaeria; order Nitrososphaerales; family Nitrosopumilaceae; genus Nitrosopumilus. The sequence goes on along the minus strand of LFEY01000025.1, from coordinate 5,462 downwards.
ATCAGCACCTGCACGGGTTGATTGGACTAGATGAGAAACACCAATTGCAGTACTTGCAAACAGCACGCCAGGACCAGCTGTTTTTAAAAAACGAGAAAATTTCTCATTCATAATTACTCAAAAAACCTACAAGAATTTAGACTGTATTAACATTCCAAGACTCATCAACCAAAACACCAACAATTTTTACACCTAAATTCCATGAAGAAATTACTTCGACCCCTTTTTTGATAAATTCAATATGTTCCTCATTTGACACAGGATTTGCTGCACAATCATAATGACCAGAAAAAACAATTAGTTCTGATTTGTGAGCATGAATAGATATCCTAGCTTTAGTTTTGATTGATTCAATGATAGAATCTTTTGCAATGTTCTTATCCACACCTGGTTCTGTAACTGTATCTACATAATCAACTGAATAGTTTTCTTTAATCCAGTTTGTTAATGGAGTTTGTATTCTTCCATCTATACATGAAACTGACGTTGCAAATTTTCCTTCTGCCATAATTTTAGATAAATATTCTAGTTTAAAAATTAGTTTTGATATAGATAGCATTTAGATGTATGGTCATTTACCATACCAATTGCCTGCATTAATGCATAACAAATTGTAGGCCCAACAAAATTAAAGCCATGTTTTTTAAGATCTTGGCTTAGTTTTTCTGAGATTTCAGTTGATGCTGGCAGATCAGATAGTTTTTTGAATTTATTTTTAATTGGTTTGTTATTTACAAACCCCCAAAGATAGGAATTAAATGAGCCATACTCTTCTTGGATTTTTAGAAACTGTTTTGCGTTGTTAATTGCAGAATTAATTTTGAGTTTATTTCGAATAATAGATTCATCTTTGAGTAATTTTTCAACATGTTTTTGAGTATATTTTGAGACTTTTTTTGCATCAAAATCAGAAAATGCCGCTCTGTAACCATCTCTACGTTTGAGAATAGTAACCCAAGATAGACCAGCTTGAGCCCCTTCAAGTATTAGAAATTCAAATAACTTTTGATCATTGTGTTGGGGTCTGCCCCATTCTTTATCATGATATGTAATATTTGGTTCATCTTTTGCCCACATGCATCTCTTTTTCATAGTTTGTTTATCACCTAATACAAAATATTAATTGTCAAATATTAGAGAAACTATGAGATTAAACCAGCAGTTGTTACAAATTAACAGAAATTTCCTAATCTGTTTTATTGTTTCAGCGTCATTATCAGCGGTAATTGCCCAATTGCTATCAGGGTATGAAAATTATCTAAATACAACTTTAACAATAATTTTTGGATATATGGTGTATTTTGGAATTTTTTCATGCTTGTTTTATTTAGATAATAAAAAACGATACAAGGCTATGAAATCAAGTTTAATCAAAAGAGAATTACTAGCATTAGTTTCATCATTTGGAGTAGGTGAAATTATCTATCTTGGAGTAAGATGGCCAACGCTGTATTATTTTCTTGAAATTGGAATAGAGCCATACTTGGCATCATTAATTTCAGAGATTATTTCTACTGCATTGTACATGACAACAGTTACAGTATTTCTTAGAAAGACAAAGACGTTTTAGTTATTTTGCAAGATAGTTAACTAAATCAGTAGATGTAATTAGTCCAACAATGTTTCCATTTTCAGAAACTGCGAGCTTTCTGATTTTTTTAGTACTCATTATTTTTGCTGCAGAAGAAATTGAATCATCATGATTAATTGTGATTAGTGGAGAAGACATTATTTTTTCTACTGGAGTATCAAATGAAAGATTATTTGCAGCAATTTTTGTTGCAAAATCTCTATCTGTAATAATACCCATAAGATTCTCATTTTCTTTGACAAGAATTGCACCTATTCCTCCTTGTTCCATCATCTTTGCTATTTGAAATACAGTGGTTGCAGGATTTACAGTGATGAGAGTTTTAGCCATAATGTCTTCAACTAGAATTGAAGAGTTGAAATCTTCGCTGCTCATTACTACTGTAAATAACTATAATATTTAAGATATTGATAAAATATGAAGCGGGCTCGGTCGGATTTGAACCGACGACCTATTGCTCCGCAAGCAATCGCACTATCCATGCTGTGCAACGAGTCCGAAAAGTTTTGAAATTTACGCTTAATTTGGATTGCTATTAATCAAGAACTGGTTGTGCAAAGATGTAAGGAGTTTCTTGTGGTTCATGAAATGTCCAAACAGTTGGCAAAGAAACGGTTTGAATAGATTTGAGATTATTTTTCTCAATTAACGTACCCCAACCAGCCTCATTTTTTGGATCTGGTGGATATTTTTGAGAATAAGTACCAGCAAACACCCAACCTGTATTTTTCTTAAGTGTAGAGTTTGAATTAATTTTTTCCAAGACGCTAGATGCTAATACAGTTCCTCCCATTTGTGCAAGACCACCAATGAAAAAGATTGGTTGTGAAAGATTCAATGAAGAGTAATCAAAGATCACAGCATCAGAACAATACGGATGAAAATCAAGTATGGTCAAAAGTTTTTGTAGATCAACTAACACATCATCAATTTCTATACTGTATGATTCTAAATCTAGAATTTTTGCACAAAATGCAATTCTTCCATCTCCAGAACCAATATCAATTACTTCTTGATATCCAAGATCTTTTGCAAGTAAGACGCCTACATATGCAGACATAATCCATGTTGGAGAAAAAGGTGCACGACTTGAAGATTGCTGAATACTGTTCAACCAATATTTGTTAATATCACCCTCATAAACAATACAAAGAGTCTTGCCAATAGTTTTCTCATAGGAGTTATAATAAATTGGGTTCTTTGTTGCAAACTGATGTAATAATTCTAAATCTTGTTGTTTAATTGGAAACATTTCAGATTTTGAAACAGGGATTACTTCTTGAATCTGACTTTTGCCATCATAGATTATTGCAAATTCTTTTTTTAGATTTACTAGATTTTTAGCAAGTTCTTTAATCATGAGACAGACCTTTGTCATATTGTTCAACAAATTCTTTGGTACTCATTTTTTGACGTAATTCCTCATAGATATTAGATTCATTTTCAATGTCTTGTTTTGATTTTTCCCCAGTACTATCAGATTGCAGATTCTTTGTAGTATTTTGAATTGAATTTGCAAGTTGTTCTATAATCTGAGGATGAAGATTGGAATTGAATTTCTCAGAGATTATTTTCTCAGTTTCTTGAATTTTATCTAGAAATGATTGCGGTTTACCTACAATCTGTGGTTTTAACATGGTAATCATGGATGAAACATTCATGATTTGGTAGTAAGTTTTGATGATTTCATGTACAGATAATTCAGATTTGGCAGTGGCATTACTAATGAGATTTTCTAGCTTTTCAGATTCAGTTTGAAACATTTTAGAGACATCATCAGAGTCCATGTGGCAAAAAGAATCTCAAATTTTTAAAAATGTTGGTATTTGAAAAATTATGCTTCTTTTTCTGCCTTGTTGACATAAACATAGTTCATGATCAATCCGGCAATGATTCCACCTAAGATTGGTGCTGCCCAATACAACCAATGGAATTCCCAGAATCCAGAGATTAATGCTGGACCAAATGTTCTTGCAGGATTTACTGATGCACCTGTTAGTGGAACACCAACTAGATGTATCAAAAAGATTATTCCACCAATTGAAAATCCATGTAATCCAGGTGATGCTTTTTTGTGAACAGCTGTCATAAAGATCACAGTTACTAAGAAGAATGTCAAAACTGCCTCTACTGCAAACCCAGACCCAATACTGTTATTGATTAAATCACTCGGACCACCTTGAGTTGCAAAGTTAACTTTTGCACCAAGTTCAGGCAGTATTACCCAAAGTGTTGCAGCTGCTGCTACAGCACCAATTAATTGTGAAATGATATAGGCAACTCCATCTACAATTCCAATTTTTCTTGTAATCATCATAGGAATTGTAACTGCAGGATTAATGTGAGCACCAGATACATGTCCAAATGCATAAACCATCAAACCAATTGCACCACCGTGTCCAAGAGAAATGAATAGAACAGACATTGTTGTTAATTCTTCACCAAATGCAGAGATTGCTAAAATTACAGAAAGTGGACCAAAGAATACCAATCCATAAGTTGCTATTGCTTCAGCAAGGTATGCTCTTGGATTAGCCATCAAGCAGAAACCCCTTCAATTTCCATATAAAAGATTCGGACTAAAATTGTGATCAGTGTAGGTCAAAAAGTAATTAATTATGGACAAATCCATCTGAAGATATAATGATTTCTGAGGGAGATACTGTTCCAAAATTTGTGATAAATGACGCTAATGGGAACAAGGTAAAATCTACGGATTTTAAGGGGAAAAAACATGCAATCTATTTTTACCCAAAAGATTTCACTCCAGGGTGCACTACAGAAGCTGACGAGTTTTCAAAAGACTATAAAAAATTCCAAAAAGAAGAAATTGAAATTATAGGTATCAGTCCAGATGACGTAGACTCTCACAAAAAGTTTTGTGAAAAAATGGGAATCAAATATCCACTTTTAGCAGATATAGATAAGGAGGTTTCAAAGATGTTTGGTGTTTGGGGTAAGAAAAAATTCATGGGTAAAGAATACATGGGTGTTATAAGAAGTACATTTCTTGTAGATGTAAAAGGAAAGATTTTCAAAATTTATCCCAAAGTAAAGCCTGCAGGACATTCAAAAGAAGTTCTAGAGGATTTCCTAAACTCAAATTAAAAATAAGTAAAAGAAAAGTTTGTGGAAAAATTAGAATCCTTTTGGAAGTGTACCTTTAGAAGATTTTGGTGCTTCAGGTTCTGGTGTAGATTCAAAACCTTTTGGTAAGCTACCACGATTTGATGAAGGTTTAGCTTTCGCTTCATCTTCAAGAATTTCTTGATAGTCCTTTGCTTGTTCTACTCTTTCTTGTTCTCTTCTTTGCATGTAATCATTTTCATAGTCTTCTAGAAGTTCTTGTTTTGATTTTCCTTCATTTTGTTTTGCTTGTACAGTTTCCTTTGGAAGTTTACTTTCTGCTGGTTTTGCTGCTTCAGGAGTAGGTGTTTGTGCTTGTAATATCACACCTTCAACGCTTAGATTTGTACCACTAAAACTTCCAAACGTTTTATCAGCTGGATGATATGCTAGTCTTGCTCTTGTTGCAAAGTATTGGTTTGATGGTTGGGTGTATCCTGTTACTTTGGTTTTTTGTTCGTTCCAGTTTGATGTTGGAACTTTTCCTACAGGGGCAGTTCGTCTAACAAAGTATCTGTTAGGAGCTGGAGAATAACCTGTAACCTTTGCTCGGTAATCATGGAAAGAAGTCATTGGAGCAGTATAGTATGCATTTTCTAAAGCTTCCTGAACTGTTGCTGGAGGTTGTGCTGTTGTCTCAGCTGGTTTTGGAGCTTCTGGTTTTGTCTCAGCTGGTTTAACTTCTGCTGGTTTTGTCTCAGCTGGTTTAACTTCTGCTGGTTTTGTCTCAGCTGGTTTAACTTCT
>LFEY01000024.1 GCA_001510275.1 Thaumarchaeota archaeon casp-thauma3 | reverse complement strand
TGCTGGTTTTGGTTCAGATTTCTTTGCTGGTTTTGGTTCAGATTTCTTTGCTGGTTTTGGTTCAGATTTCTTTGCTGGTTTTGGTTCAGCTTTCTTTGCTGGTTTTGGTTCAGATTTCTTTGCTGGTTTTGGTTCAGCTTTCTTTGTTAATGATGAATCTAGAATTTTCTTTTTCTTTTTTAATTCATCAAGTTCTAATTTAATTTTTTTTGCTTCATCAATTAAAGTATCTTTTTTCTTTGCCATCAAATCACCCTATTTTTTAAATTCAATTTCTTATTTATCATTCAATATTTCATTCCTATTTAATAGTAAATACCTCACTAGTTGAGATATTCGTAAGTTTTTTTGAAACCATTTCCACGACTAGTTCATAAGAACCGGTGATATCAATTATTCTAGAGAACTCATCTCCTACAGGAATTATATTACTTCCTTTTTCAAAGCATTGTTCAAAGAATCCACCTTGAGTGATTACATCATGTTTGCCAGCAGAATAAATTGTAACATAGAGATCTCCACAATTAAAGGAAGAATCATCAATTTTGACTCGAATTTCTATAGGTTCAGAAGTGGAATATTGCTTAGATAGACCAATGATCTCAATTGGTGCATTATGAGAAGAATTTCCTTCTGAGGAAGATATTTGCCACATGTTTAATTCTCTATCTGGTTTCTGGAGAATGTCAGCCATTACTGTAGAGCCAAAAACTAGTGAAAAAATTACAGGTAATACAAATACAACAAAAACTTTCTTAGATACCATTTTGTTTTAAAATTTGTAATTCCCTTATATTTATTTAGCAAAATCAGAAAACTAGAGATCAATTTGACGAATGAGTTAAATCGTAGCCGACTAAATATCGCTAGATGCGACTTAGAAAATTTAGAGTTAGAGCATATCGCTGTATTCATGATTCTGGAGAAATTACAGTTGGAGATTTAGCAGCTTTTATTGGAAGAAATGAAAGTGGAAAAACCACTATCCTTGAAGCATTAACCTTATTGAATAAGGATGAACAGGTTTCAGAATTAGATCTTTGTGACGAAATGGATGAAGAGCTTAAAGATGAAATGAGACTAGCAGAGGGAGAATTTGAACTAAACCAAAATGAAATTAGTTTAATAAAAGAAAAATTTCATGGCTTGCCAGAAATAAAAAAAATAAAATTATTTAGAACAAATAGAAACCCAAAAGTTCAATACGAATTTGAAGAACTTGAACTTGGTGAAGAGGAGGATAATGGACTAAACTCATGGGAAAATTTCTCAAAACAAATTCTTGGATTTTTAGACACTATTCCAAATCACCTTAGAATACAAATTGAGACAAAATTCTTTGATGGACCAGTTCCAAAGAACCAAGAAGCATTCGATAGTGAAATGGCAGAATTTAGTAATCAATTTCATGTCATAGCCATTCAAGAATCCAAAGTTATGGAGGAATGGGAAAAAATCTATGAAAGTCCAGAGAACCAATTTTCAAATCTTCTAAGTGGCAAAAGTCAAAAAACAGCCTTGGAGAATTTTATTGAATCTGAATTACATCCAAGATTTGTTTACTTTTCAGATTATAAAAAAATCTATGGAAATATCAACCTCAATGAGTATCTTAAAGAAGAGAAAGGGGAAAGAACAGGTTCTATTGAATATGTTGAAGAATTTGACAAGGCAGAGACAGTAAGAAATCTCTTCTATCTAGCTGAATTAGATATGAAAGGATTAGATGAAGTAAAAGAAAGCCCCTCAAAATGTATCAAACTCCTTAATGCTGCAAGTAATAGATTGACTAGTAAATTAAATCCAGCATGGAAAGGAGACCCTATCCATGTAGACTTGAGATATAATCCAGGAAATATCATGAGTGTTGTAATTTCAGATGTTCACAAAGATGGAACAATTACAAACACAGGCTTGTTAAACAGAAGAGCAGAAGGTTTCAAATGGACATTTTCTTTTATTGTAAACTTTGCAGCTGAAACACAAAGATCAGAATTAAAAGAAGCAATATTGCTTTTAGATGAACCTGCAAGAAATCTTCATCCTACACAACAAATGGGAATTTCAGATTTATTGAAAAATTTAGCTGGTTCTAACCAAGTATTGTATGCAACACATTCACCATTTATGATCTTTGACTACACTCCAGGAAATTTACTTGTCGTAGAGTTAGACAAAAGAAAACACCTTAGTAGAATATTTTATGATTATTGGAATGCAGATGATAAAACATTAACACCAATTTTGTATGGACTATCCAGAGGTCAAGTTGAATCTATTGTAGATAGAGAAATAGGAACAAATTCCAGACCAGTAATTATTGTAGAGACAATGTCTGATTCAATGTATCTAAATGCTTTTGACAAATTCTTGCAGGATCCAAATATATCAATGAACCCACTTAACATTATAGCAGCATACAACAAAAATTCAGTTTTACCTTTAGCGATATTTTACAGAAATCATGGTTACAAGACATTTATTTTATTAGATAATTCTGAAGAATCCAAACAAATTTCTGCACAATTAATCTCAAACGAATTCTCACCAGTTCAGACCATCTTTTTTGAGAGGGAAGGGAAAAAGTTAGAATCAATTGAAGATTATATCGTTCTTGAAGATTATTTACATGTAGTAAATCAGACTTATGAAATAAAATTAAGACAGGAAGGATTTTTAAATCTCACACCTCAAGATGTAGATTCTAAAGAAAGTAAAGGAGTCTTAGAAAAATTGAGAAAAATATGGCAAGAGCATAGAGAAGATGATTGGGGAGAATTTAACAATGAAGAGATTACTAGATATATCTGTGAAAAAATTACACTCGAAGAGACTAGTTTCCTATCAGACAAGACAAAAGATCAATTCAGATCATTGTATAGATTAATTGCTGAAAGAATTAGACAATATCAAAATGTAGTTAAAAAACCAGACTTGGACAAATTTCAAAAGGCCAAGGCTTAAGATTTAAGAAGGTTTCTCATGAAAAATACTGAAGTAAGAAATAGTAGAGTAGGAAAAACTCTTCAAGGTTTAAGTGAGAGATGAGAAATTTGAATTATATGAGTGAGTCCTCGACGAGAGGGATTTTCCTTTCAATTACATTATTATTTTCATTAGCGCTTATCACAATTCCATCAAGTGTATATGCAGAAGAAATTGATGTGGAAAGTTTTGCATTTGAAGAAACAGCAATTATTGAATTTACAAATAATTCAAACGAAGATGTTAATACTTTTAGAATTTGGCTTGGAAGTGATTTTAGTTTTAAATCTTTTAAAACAGAAAAAGGATGGATAGGTGAAAAAAACCCACAGGGAGTTATAATTTTCACATCATCTGAAACAATTAAACCAGATGAATCTGTAAAGTTTGGTGTTAAATTAGATAAAGCAAATGATGGAATTAATTGGAAGGCACTAAAAGGAGATAATCAGATTGGTATTGGAAAAGTGTTATCAGGAGAATTGCCTAAAGTAATTCAAAATACAAAGCCCACGCAAAAACAAACCACAGAGAACACAGGTGCAGGGATAGTTACAGAATCAGTCTTTAGAATAATCCCAGAGAGTCCAAATATTGGTTCATCAATTAGGGTTACAGGAGATAAATTTGGTGCATCTCAAGAATTTGATTTTTATATTGATACAAAAAAAATCGGTAGTTTTGAAACAGATGGAAATGGTTACTTTATAACTACAATGCATATTCCTGAACACCAAAAAGCTGACAGGGCAGATTTTATAATAAAAGACAAAGATGGTGACGAAAAAAAGATCAGCCTTAGAATAGGAGAAGGAAATAATAGAATTCCAGAATCAGAAAATATCAAACTTACAATTAAAGGAATTCCAGAGGCGATACATAGAGGCGACTTTTTAGAGATTTTTGGAACGGGGAAACCAGGTAGTGCAATAACAGCAAAGATTACAAATGAAGAAGGAGAAATTATCAATTCAAGAACAGCCGACATAGACTCAAAAGGGAATTGGAAATTAGGTGAGCCAATAGTTGTAGCATTAGATACCCCATTTGGAAAATACAGTACAACAATTACTGATGGAAGAGAAAAGATTCTAAAGCAATGGACAGTTGAATCAGATAAAGTAATAATAATAATTCCAAATAAGTTGAAGTTTGATCAAGGCGAAATCATGAGATTTAATGGAACAGCATTACCAAACAAGTCAATTGAAGTAATATTAGAAGATCCTCTTGGAAAAGAGATTTTTTCAGATATTATTCAGACAGATGATTCTGGTTTTGTAGAATTTGAGTTTCCAACAGTATTAAGTTCAACAAAAGGAACATACACATTAATTGCAACACAAGAAAAGGAAAAAGAATTTATTTTTGCAGGAGTCGGACAATTACCCTCAATTCCAGTCAACTTTGAATTAGACAAGTTAAGTTACAAAGCAGGAGAAACAGCTATAATTTCACTTACAGGAAAAGGATCAGATACTGTTAGTTTGTTAATTGTTGATCCGTCTGATAGACCAAAAGAAGCAACAATATCCATAACATTACAACCAGATGGTAGAGGAACATATTCACTTGATCTAGAAGGATATGCATCTGGGGCATATACAGCCGTAATTACCAGGGGCGATACTGAAAGTACAGAGATCTTTACAGTAGGTCTCCTGACAGGTTCTGGCCAGATTAAAATCAACACTACAAAAATAAATTATCTACCAGGGGATGCTATTTTGGTTTTAGGAGATAGTTCTCCAAATGTTCTACTTACTGTTACTTTACTTGATCCTGATGGAAATGTAGTTAAAGTAAGAGAAACTTTCTCAGACAAAAATGGAAAGATTTCAGAAAGTGGTTTTAGAATTCCAAGTGATGCAAAATATGGAATGTGGACAATTAATGTAAAAAGTGGTTCAAACTTTGATAATGCCGAACTAAAAGTTTTAGCAACATTAACTGAAGGAATGCAGGTAACAGTTGAAAAAGGAGAAAAAATGGCTTCAGTTGGAAAAACAATCATAATCAAAGCGTTTGGTGCCAATCAAAGTGTAACAATTAAAATACTAGCAGATAATGGCAAAGTCATCTATAATTTAGAAACCCAGGCATCAAGCCAAGGGGAAGTCAATCTACCTTGGGTAATTCCTAAAGAAACAGAGCCTGGAATTTATACAGTCAGAGTAACAGATGCAACTGATTTTGCAGAAGCCACCTTCATAGTGGATCAAGAATAATTTCAAACAATTTTATTTTACCATTAAATCTTAATCATCATGAATCTTAGAGAAAAAATTGCTGAATATCCTAATTTTCCTAAAAAAGGTATATTGTTTAGAGACTTTAGCCCAATTTTAAAAGATCCAGCAGCCTTGTCTTTAATTGCAGATGAGTTTTCAAAACATTTTCATTCAAAAGATTTTGATTTGCTTGCTGGAATTGAATCAAGAGGATTCATTTTAGCGTGTGTTTTAGCCTCAAGATACAACAAGGGCATGATGATGATTAGAAAAGCAGGAAAATTGCCTGGAAAAACTGTAAAATTATCATACACAATTGAATATGGCAAGGACACAATAGAGATTCAAAAAGACATTATCAAAGAAGGACAAAGAATACTCATTTGTGATGATTTACTTGCAACTGGAGGTACAGCAAAAGCATCTGCAAGATTAATTGAGAAAGTTGGAGGGAAAATTGTAGGTTTTGCGTTTATCATAGAGTTAACAGAACTAAATGGAATGAAAGGAATCAGCAAATATGATTGCAAGTCACTGGTGAAGTATTAATGGAAAGAGACGTAGAGATTGGAATTTTTGGAGGAACAGGAATCTATGATTCAGATTTACTTGAAAATGCACAAGAAGTAGATATAGACACACCTTATGGAAAACCATCAGATACCATAACAGTTGGAATTTTCAAAGAAAGAAAAATTGCTTTTCTTCCAAGGCATGGAAAAAAACATACCATTCCACCACATATGATTAATTTCAAAGCAAACATTTGGGCATTCAAAGAATTAGGAGTTACAAGGATTATAGCACCATCAGCAGTTGGAAGTCTAAAAGAAGAATTAGCACCAGGACACTTTGCATTACCATCACAATTTTTAGATTTTACAAAATCAAGAAAAGGAACATTTTCAGAAGAAGGAAAAGTAATTCATATTTCAGTAGCAGATCCTTTTTGTCCGGAATTACAATCATCAATCCTTCAAGTAACAGATAAACAAGATTTGAAAATTCATAGAGATTGTACTTATGTCTGTATTGAAGGCCCACGTTTTTCAACTAAAGCAGAATCAAAATTCTTCAGATCAACTGGAGCAGATATTATTGGAATGACACTTGTTCCAGAATGTCAGTTAGCAAGAGAGGCACAGATGTGTTATGCATCAATCTCAACAGTTACAGATTATGATGTTTGGGCTGAAAAACCTGTAACTGCTAAAGAAGTCTTAGAGACACTTTCAAAAAACATAGAAAAGACAAAGACAATATTAACAGAATTAATTGACAAAATTCCTAAAACTAGAAATTGTTCTTGTGCTAAGGCATTAGAAGAAGCAGAATTTTAATCATCTACAAATGATTCTTTTGTAAGTCCTTCTGGAAGGGTCAAATCGCCTTGAAGTAGATTTTTCTGAAGTAAAATTATAACTTCTTCAACATCATATCCTAATTTTTCCAATTCTTTCTCAGTGGTTTTAGAAATATTTGCACCAATATTTTGTCCACCTATTCTACCAAATGCTATTGCATTAAAACGAAATTCATTACTATCTAAAGTAAATTTTCCAGTAATCTTTGCAGCCATCTGGCTTCCATGAATATTATTAATGTGAACTTTAAGATCCATTTCAGAAACTAAATTTCGACAGCCTTGTTAATATTGTCATCAACTAAAAAGCTCCAATGTTTATCATCTTCAACTTTAAAATTATTAATTTTTAGCGGAATTATTTGTTCATCTAAACATTCATGTTTGATTTCACCATTTTCTTTTAGTTTAACTAATTTCCATTTGTATTTTCCTTGTTGTAATTTACATACTGTAACTGCCCATTTAGCATCAGGATCAATTTTTGGCATTCCTACTAGATCAGCTATCTCTTCAATTCCAAGTTGTTTTTCTTCACAGAATCGTTTCTTGCAAACACCACATCTCCAAACATCAACGGAACCAATTGTTTTCTCATCTATGTTGATGTTTATTACCCCATAGTAAACAGGTTGATGGTTACAAGTTTCAGTGTCAACACTCATTGCTGTTCACCCATCAGCAGTATTATTTAGTCCTTGCATCATCATAGGGTTTTTCTAAAATTGCACCCATATTATCAACAATTTTGTTTCGTTTAAATTCAATATTTTCTCGTTCACACATCTTTCTATACATGTTAACTGCCGTAAATCTAGGGTGCATTGCCTCAAATTCAGTTTCAGAAAAGTCTATGAAAGCACCAAAAGTAACTAGGGTTTTAGCTGCCTTTTGGGCATCATCTAATGAGATCGTTAATTTTTCTGCAATTTGTATTGAAGACATTTTTCCGTAACAGGTAACTAACAAATACACTTTAGCCTGTACATGTTCTAATCTGATTTCAGAAACCAGATCATTTTCAATTCTAGATGAATCCATCATTTTCCAAATTAATTGTAATGAAATAAAAATGATCCATATAGTTATTTTTTAACCAAAAATTTTTTAGAAATTTTCAAGGAAACTACCATAGCAATGAAATAAACCATTACACCAAAAATTACCCCATAAATCAAATCATCAAGAAGAGTCCAAGTAAGAATAAATGCAATAAGGGATGGAATTGTAATAATTATGGTAATGAGAGTTCCTTTCAGTATAATTTCTCGTATTGTGAGTTTTGTAGATATTTCATCATCATTCAATAACTAAATTTTGAAAAATGGTAATAAAAACCAAATATACTTTACCAATATTTGTTAGTTTTAGTTTCTAATTTGAGTCTAAATTTTAAAAAAATAGTTTTTTCAGTAATGAATTGTATGACATAAGTTTGGAATGTCTTAATTTAATTGATTCTTATATAAGGTGATTAGTAAAAATTCATGTCAGAAGATAGAAAAATGTATCCTATGAAATGTTCCGATTGTGGAACAGATTCAGAGGTACCTTTTGAACCAAAACCAGATAGACCAGTCTATTGCAAAGAATGTTTATCAAAACATCGTAGCAAGTGATTTCAGACTAGTTTTGTTTAATTAATTTTGAACTAAATTATATCACAGATATTCAAAGTCTCTTTTTTTTATTTATTACAACTTATAATTAAACACAAAATTGGATGAATTTCCAAAGATACTTTATATTTGGTAAACGTAGTTTGATGTTGTTTGGCAAGTTATAAGGGAGCATACTCAAATGAACAATCATTAAATTTTGTAATACCAATAATTGTACTTCTATTTTTAGGAATAATCTATATCATGACACAAAGGGCAGATTCAGGTTTTACAAGTTTTATCTTAATTGGGGTAGCTGCACTAACAATGTTTTACTGGGTTAAAGTTCTAAAGAAAATGACAAAGGAACAAAAACCATTATACTCTCAAGCAAGAGAGCAAGAAACAAAGAATTGGGTTTATGATCTGATTAAAAGTGAAGGGGAATTTGTTTTTGTATCTGAAGTGCCAGGTCCTGAAGATAAAATTGCAGTCAGATTAATAGATGGAATTTTATACATACGTGGAACTGCAGGGTTTTCAAAAGAAGTTCCAATAGAAGGAGCAGACAACATGCAGATATCAGATTTCAAATACAGAAACGGCGTACTAACACTTAGAATAAAATAGCTAGAGACTTTTTGCTAGTTCTAATTTTTGTGGTAAATATTTGTCAGTAATATTTGTAAGACCATATTTTGAAAAAGCCTCCAACTCAGCCTTTCTTTTAAGTCGCAAAAATACATCTAGTTCTTTTTTCCAAATTCCAGATTCATATCTCGGATCCTTTTGAAGATCATAACATCTCTTAATGTCAGATTCAGTCATAGGAATCGTTGGTAGTTTATATTTTTCAATATCAGTAGCCCAAACTCCAACCCATTTTGCATCAGGGACAGTTAATTCTCTTAGATGTGCAGCGTTTGCTGAACCAGATTTAATAACCATTGCAATATGTTCTCCATACACATCACCATCAGTAAGGACAATAACAGGTAATCTCATTTCATCATGAAGTCTTTTTAACAAAGTTCTAGTTGAACGAGGTGCCTGTCCACCAGTATTGATTATAATAGATTTAAATTTTTTATCAATTTGTTCTTCAACAAATCTGGTAAAAAGACCGCCTTTTTCAATAGCAATCACAATTTCGGCACTTGTATCAACTAATTCCGCAGTAGTTAAACTAGGACCAATTGAATATCCATCAGGGTGGTTAGACAAATTCATTGTTTTGCCTTCATATCCAGGAATTGTATACTCTATGTTCAAATCACCAAAGATAGAACTTCTCTCTTCAGGATATATGTGAAAATCTTCACGAGGTTTAGATGTTACAGCTTCTAAATCTACAATAATATTATCGGATTCTGATTGATCCTCAAATTCTACAGCGAATGCTTGTGATGAATAATAAACATCTCTTAAAGTAGATGATTTTTTCTCTTGTGTTAACCTATTTGCAAAAAATGCAAGCCACATTAATTGTGTAAAAGATCTTAATTGAGCTGAATTTTTTGCACTTCTCAAAGCAGAGTTACTACCTAGAATGTATTGTCTAAGTTGTTTATCATAAACTATATTGCTTACAGATCTACTGGGTATAGAGAATTTCGGAAATCGTCCATTATCTAAGTCATCATATACTTTTGCGCCATGACTTTTAAGCATCTCAAGAATATTTTTTTGTTTTTCTTCTGCTTTCTTGCTTCGTTCTTTTGATTTACTGGTTTTCAATTTGGTTTTCCTCCTCTTCTGGTTTTTTAGATTCAATTGCAGTTTCTTCGTCTAATATTTTCTTGTAATTAGGTTCTTTTTTCTTGCCAGCTAATTCTGTACAAAACTCTGCAATCATTGGAATATATTTTGCATAAAGATTGGATCTCTTTTTTGCCATTTCAGCTTGACCTCTTTTTGACATGTATGACGCTAACTTTCGTGATAAGAATTGCAATGCTAATCGTAACTCTCGTTCTATTTCGGGCCTATCAGCAACATTTTCTTTTCCTGCAGTTTTGTAAGGAATTCTAGTAGAGCAAATATGAGACACAATAATGAATGGGGGTTCACCCTTTATCTTGTATCTACCCCAATCAGTCTCATTAACGACTTTGAGAACTACATCGCTACCTTCATCATAAAGTAATGGAATTCTGTTGGCATATCTGTAAACATGTGGTCCACCAGATTTGATTTCACCACCATAGGCAATACCCATCTCAATTATGAAAGGAAACCCAGAATATGCAGAAGCTGGACGTTGAACTACAGCAGTAAAATCAGGATTAAAGAATTTCTTGATTCCTTTTTCTAGAGGTTCTTCTCCTAATGGTGCAAGGCAACTTGAATCAGGTGCCATAAAATCATCAAATTTTTGAAGTGAGTCACTCAGATTAACTAATTCTTGGTTTGTCAAAGTACCAATTCGTTTTTCAGGCTTGAATCCTGCAAATTCTGCAAATTTGACTGCAGTGTTAGGACCTATACGTTGGAATCGTTTAGTCAAAAATGTAGTGAGAGGTTCACCTTGAACAGTATTAGTTAATTGCTTGTAATACAGACTTTCAGGATCCATCTCAACTGATTTTGATTGTGAATCACCAAAATCCCAGTAGAACAATTTTTTGTTAGGTACATCAATATCCTCAATTTTAATTTTATTTAATTTTTCAAAATCCATTTTTAGAAAAGACATTAAAGAAATCACTACACGTACTTGACGTGGAAGATTTTTCCATTTTTTCTTTGCTTTTTCCATGATTGCAGTAAAACTAAGACTTTTCTTTGATAATCCTAAATCTTTTCTAACTTTTTCAATCATTGCGTCATCAATATTTGGAATTTCGAATTGTGATTCAACTATCATCCTTCGTATTCTTTCAACATCAATACCATGAGGGTGTGGTCTAATTATTGTTGGAGGTGGAGGTATGTCTTTTACAAATCTTGGATGAGAAAACTTTTCTCCTTTAGGATCATCGAAAGTTATTGATGCATAAGGAGTAATCAAAGAAGTTTCATACACATAATCTCGAATTTTGTTACCTGCTTTTGAATAATCTCCCTCTAAACAAATACTAATAGAAAGCCCTTTTTTAGAAACTTCTTTGGTAGTGTGTTTTACAATCACAGGTTTATTTTTTTGAATATCTAATAATACTTCAAACTGATCTTGAATTTTCCCATCTACGGAACTTTTCACTGTAACAGGTTTGTTAGTTGTAATTTGCCCATACAAAATTGCCATGGTTGCACCAAGTCCAAACATCCCCCTAGCTTGTTTAAGTCCAAATTTTGAACCATAAAGTACAGTTCCAAATGCAAGAGGCACATGATCTGCATCTATTCCAGGACCATTATCCTTTACAGTCAAAATATAGGGTTTAGGATCTGGTTTTTCAGGATCAACAGCCTTAATAATTAAATGAACATCTGGAAGAATTCCTTTTTGATCACATGCATCTAATGCATTTTCAACAAATTCTCGGACAGCAGTATAAAGAGAACGTGTCGGATTACTAAAACCGGCTAAATCACGATTACTGTAAAAGAATTCACTGGGAGATATTTGATTAAACTGTTCTTTAATAGAAGACATCTTAATCTTCCCACAATTTCATTTTTTCTTGTTTTTCTTTTCTATTTGCAGCTTCTAATTTAGTATAAACTGGACCGTGATTACTTCCACTTGAGATTGAAGATATTGCATCAACAGCTGATCGTAATTTACTTGAATCCCCAATAATTGAAACAGTTCTTCCATAAACTGAGATATGAGTACCAGTAAGATTTTCCATGTTTTGTCTTGCTCTACCACCTTCTCCAATAATTCTCCCTTTTATCCTTTCAACATTGGCATTAGATTTTCCAGCAAATTCTCTAAGATCTATTACGTGCAATGTATTTTCACCATTTAACAGAGTCATAGCATTTTCAGGCGAAAAACCTCTACCAATTGCTGTAACAATTTCCATTGCTTTGAATGGTTGAATTTTTTCAACATCGCCTTGAGATTTTATGAAAACTTCTCCTGTATCACCGTCAATATCCAAAGAGACATGACATAACATTTCAATTTTTGATTTTACATTACCTGATTTTCCAATTAAAACAGCGATTCTATCATTTGGGATACGGATTAGTTTTTCAAAGCTCATTTTACAATATCCTCAAATAAGATAGTTGGATCGTCAACAGAAATTCCTCTTTTATTGAAGAATCTTGTAATGTTATTAATATCTCTCTTAAGAAATTCTTGAGCATTAGGATGTCTAAGATCAACTGCAGACCCCATATCAAAAACCACTAAACCATTTTCTGTTTTGAAAATATTGTATTCTGAATAATCACCATGTACCAGTTTTGCTTTATTATAGAGATCTTTGATTATTGAGATCGCTTGATTGTAGTCATTTTCATCTACCTCTGAAGTTAACAGAGATTTGCAAGGAGCTCCGTTTTTACCTACAAAATCCATCGCAAGCACGTTTTTTGTGAGATATAATGGACGAGGAACAGGAATTCCAGCAGCATAACACTGAGATAAGTTACGAAATTCCTTTTTTGCCCACAGATAAACTAGATTCTTTGTGCCTTTTTTTAAATTTGAAAATCTTGGATCTCCAGTGATATAGGGTTCACGTTTTTTAAAATTTGAAGTAGTCACCAAATAAATTTTTAAAGCAATATCAATATCATTTTCATCAACACCCCAAAAAAGAACAGACTCCTTTCCAGCACTTACAGATCCATTAACGTATGCAATGATATGATCTGTGATCATTTTGTAAAGAGTCATGACAGTGGGTTTATCTAAAACTTCGTTGATAACTTTTCCTTTTTTGAAACCATCTTCCAAATGTTTCCGTTTAGATTTTGATGCCAGTTTATTATCGATTTTAGATTCTAATTTTTTACTAATTGTATCAGTCATTAAAGAATTTTACTCCTACTAGATAAAATGGATTTCTTTTGGAATGAAAAGTAACATATGAAGTAAAGAGAAAATCAAACATCATTTTATATTTTGAAGACAATCAGAAAAGGAATATCTGAAATTGTTTTAATGCCATTTTCAGAACCAATTCCAAGTTCTATTGATAGAGAAACTGTATCTTTTCCAACCATGTTGATAACTGAAGAATTTTTTAATAATATTTTTGCTTCTTCTTTTTCAACTAATTTTTCACCATAATAACTTTCACTGATATGTACATTTAATTCATCTTGAACAAGTTTTTTCCCTAACAGTTTAGCATCACAAATATTGAGCATCATATTTTTTTGATAATTATTTACTCGTACTGAAAACTGCATTATGCATATTTACCTTTTAGGGCAGATTTTGCACCACACGCTTCACAAATTAAAAATGAGATACGATTTTCTTTAACAATTTTGGTATCAGGACTTTTGCATGTAGAGCATTCAAGATAATCTTTTACATAAATTTGGAATAATCTTGTAAAATCATCAGGAGCTCGTCTTCCAACAAACATTGCCTTATCACCTAGTCTTTCAGCAGGAACTGCAAACTCTTTTGAGAGGTATTGAAGAACTTTATCTGGATCTCTTCGTAGAACCTTTGGAAATTCTGAAAAATTACGCAAGAAAGTCTTTTGGCCTTCCCACATAACATCTACAACAGGAAGTTCGAATCTGGTTGAAGATTCTTTTTTGCCATCATCTAGTTTATCTTGAATACGTTTGAGTAGATTTTCATATTCTGCTTTGGTCACAAAAAACAGTGCATACTAGACCCTATATGGGTTTTGAAAAAGAGAGTCGTGTGGACTTTTTTAAGACTATTCTTTTGGCATTGCACCAATACGGAATACATTAGTTCCACATGTAGGACATATGCCTTTTACGGCAGGACGTCCGTTTTTTAGTTTAGTTTCTTGGGGATTTTTAATGTCCCTTTTTTCTCTGCATTTTACGCAATATGCTGTAACCATTCTAAAATTTGTCAAACTTTGTGGTATTTAGGAAGAGGCTGTGAAAATTATTTAGCTATAGACTAGATGTGCGTAAATTTTTTTATGTATTAAAAAACAATAATTCTAAAAAATTTCAATGAATGTGAGTGTTTTTTAAAAAATTATGGTCAAGATTATACAAAAAGTGATTTTTTCTAATGTTTATGTAACAAGTGGTGATTTTTTGAGAGATTACCAGTTATAAACTCCTTAATTATTAAGATACAAAATGGCATCAAAAAAAGGAATTGTAATAACTGGCATAATATTAGCTACAATCACTGGTGCAAGCTTTCTGTTATGGATAGTTCCACAAAATAATGAAACAACATTTGTGATATCAAATTATGAAGAATATATTGATGGGGTAAAAAATATCCATGAAGTATTACAAGAATCAACGGGTATTGAATATCAAAATCTACGAAATGGTGGAATTTCGCCAGAAGATTACATCACAATTACAGAAGTAACATCATCACAAGTAACTGCTCAAATAAGTGAATTTGTAACATCAAAACCGCCTGAAGAGTGGACAGATAGTTATATCAGTTACATGGATGCAATGAAAAAATTCAATTCATGGATTGGGGAAACTAAAGTTTTAGCCAATATGATTGAAAAAGGAAGTACAGCTGATGAAATGGTTGAAACTTTACAAAAAATAGAGTCATTAAAAGTTGAATCTTTGGAATATGTCAAAATTTCTGATGAACTAAGACCCTAGCCTCAAAACCGAATTTTACTAATTAGAATTGTTGGAAATCGTTAAAAAGTAATTATGCAATAAGAATAGAATGTCTCAACGACCAGATAAGGTAGAAAAAGATGTCAACGCATCTACAGCCAATAAATTACTTGTAATTTGTATTGATAGAGACAATGATGTGGGAGAAAAAGCAGGAATTATCACACCAGTAGTAGGAAGAGATGTATGTATTGAAGCAGCCCAAAGATTGGCTTTAGAAGATCCTGAAGATGCAGATTCAAATTCAATTTTTTCAGCAATCAAAACATATGAGGATTTAATCAGTAAAGGTTACCAAGTTGAAGTAGCAATTGTTGCAGGAGTAAAGAGTAGAGGAGTAGAAGCTGATGAAAAAATTCTTGCTGAGACAAAAAAAATTTTAGAAACATTTGCTGCTAATGGGGCCGTTATAGTTTCTGATGGAGAAGACGATGAAAGTGTAATTCCAGTAATTCAAAATGTACTAGCAGTTGTCTCTGTACAACGTGTTGTAATGAAAGTGAGTAGAAGTGTAGAGTATTCTTATGCAGTTTTTGGAAAATATCTAAAAATGATTGCTTATGATTCAAAATATTCAAAATTCTTTTTAGGAGTTCCAGGAATTCTTTTGTTAATTGGTGGAATTGCAACTATATTTGATTATACTGCAGAAATATTTGCTGTTCTTGTAAGTATTTTAGGTGGAGCATTTGTGATTAGAGCATTTGATGTTGATAGAGCATGGTCAAGTTGGTCAAAACCAACTCCAATGGGTTTTATCAGAATTTTTACAATGGTTGCAGGAATATTACTAATTCTTTCTTCAGTACCAGCTGGAGTTAGTACAGTAGATTCAGAATTAATTGGAGCGGATACAGAATTAATTACAAAGATTACAGATAAAATAATAATTGGCCAATTTGTTGCAGGAGCATTACCAATTTTATGGATTGGAATGGGAGCAATATTTGCTGGAACATTACTTAGTAATTGGATTGGAGGAATTCCAAGACAAATAAGCGATATTCTAAGAATTATTGTTTTGATAGCACTTTATCCTACTTTAGCACAGTTTACCAACATAATGATTTACGATGAAAGTTCATTTACTTTGATTCCACCTTTGTTAGGAGGACTAGCTGCAACTTTGGTTTCAGCTACAATTCTCTTTAAGAAATATAGAAAACATAAAGATCAAGAGATGGTTTCAGACTAAATTCAGTCATAAATCCATCATAAACATGAATTTTAGAAAAACACTGATATCTTCAATTATGTGTTAATCATCAAAGGTGACAAGACATTAGTAAAATAAAAGATCTAATCTTTCAATTATCAGGAATCTACAAGATCTATGGGAAGAGACTTGAAAATGAAATTCAGAATGGAGACATTCCAAATCACGTTGCACTGATTTTAGATGGAAATAGAAGATGGGCCAAGAGGCATCTAACAGTACCAAAAGAAGGACATTGGAGAGGAGCTGATGCAGTAGAAAATCTTCTTGATTGGTGTGAAGAATTTGATATCAAAATTGTAACATTATACGCACTTTCAGCAGAGAATTTGGATAGAAATGATGAGGAATTAGAATACATCTATGAATTAATTCGTATGAGACTCGAAAAATTATACAATGATCCTAGAATCCACAGATGCAAAATGAGAGTCAAAGGTATTGGAAGAATTGAGTTACTACCAGATTCTATCAAAGATGTTTTGAAAAGATTAGATGATGCTACAAAAAATTATGATAATCATTTTCTAAATATTGCATTAGCATATGGAGGACAAAATGAGTTAGTTGATGCAGTTAAAAAAATGGGAGTAAAAATCAAAGATGGCTCTTTGAAGATAGAGGATATTGATAAAAAAGAGATTGAATCAAATCTTTACACATCACACTTACCACAATCATCTCCAGATATGATTTTAAGAACATCAGGTGAAAAAAGATTAAGTGGTTTTCTTATGTGGCAAAGTGCGTATAGTGAATTGGTCTTTATGGATATTTTTTGGCCAGAGTTTAGAAAAATTGATTTAATGAGAGCAATTAGAACTTTTCAAGAAAGAAAAAGGAGAATAGGAAAATGATAGAAGAGACTTCAGCTGGAATAGTATTATTTAGAAAAGAGGATTCAAAAATTTTATTTTTACTTTTACATTATCCTTCTGGACATTGGGATTTTATAAAGGGGAAAATGGAGAAAGGGGAATCAACTCATGAAACTGCAATCAGAGAAGCTAAAGAAGAAACTGGAATTACAGATATTACATTTTTAGAAAATTTCGAAGAATGGATTAAATATGATTTTCAATATCAGGGAGAATCAGTGCACAAGAAGGTTGTATTTTTCTTGGCTGAGACAAAAACTGAGGAAGTTATGATTTCACATGAACATCTTGATTATACTTGGATGGATTATAATACATCGATGGAAAAAACTACATTTGATAATGCAAAAACAGTGTTAACAAGAGCACAATCTCTACTTACCAAAACTCTGTAATTGTAATTTCTGTGCTACACTAACAGGATTTTTAGCATTAAGGATAGTTCTACCAACAATAAGATAATTAGTTCCAGCTGACATTATTTCACTTGCATTTCCACCTTGAGTACCAACACCTGGAGAGAATATACTCAAGTTTTTTCCTGCTTTTTTAGCACAATATTGTATAATTTTTGGGAAAGTAGCTCCCACTACAATACCATCAACTTTGGCAGTTAGAGCCCAATTCAAAAATAATTGATATAGGTGCTGTTTTTTTCCAATTTTTACCTCCATATCATAAGATAATTTAGCTTCTGGGGCACTCATATGACATAAAGTAATGACACCTTTGTCATGTTTATGAGCAGATATTACAAGATTTTTCAGACTATCAAGACCCATTATTGGATTTGCAATAACTGCATCAAATCCTAAATTCCAAAGATTCTCAGTTGTTACTCGATTAGTATTTCCAATATCATTAAGTTTGATGTCTGCAATTGTTTGCAAACCATACCTATGAGCTGTTTTGTTAATTTTGAGAATTTCTTTACCACCAAGAGGAAGAAGTAAATGAAAATTTAGTTTAATTCCGCATAGAAAAGGATGTAATTGTTTTATATTTTTGATAGTTTTTGTTTCTAGATTTTTAACTGAGAAATCATAATCATTTGCAAGAATTACGTTTCCATGTGTTTTGGAAGATTTTAAAAGTCTAGTTTTGAAGGTGGCCATAATCAACTAACGGATGTGTGTTTTTTAATTTTATTATTTTAACATATGAATAACCATGTTCAGATGGATTTTCTACAAAAACGGGTTCAATACCATTAGTTGATGAAAATTTCATGAAAGGTTTTTGTGGATCGTGATCTAGAACTACATGACAAAAATAAGATGTTCCTTCATCATTGAAATTCATGAAAACCCCAATGAGCCATTTATCATTATGTGGAAATAAAAATAATGGAAAAGGAATTTCATCAAAACCCCAAGTAAGTTTGGCAAGACTAGATATATCTTCTAATTCAATTGGTTGATATCTATCAAGAGTTCCGTTACCTGGTCTCAAAGTTTTTGGAAGAGATTTAATTCGAACTATAGGAGAATAAAGTTTACTAGCATCAGAAGTAGTGTTAACAATTTCAGATTTTTCTTTTCCTCCTTTTAATTCATAACAAAGATAATGACCAACATGTTCCAGAGGAGTGTAATATACAATTGGTTTTTCTTTTAGGATATCCATTTGTACGGATAAAATTTTTTGGCCATTATAATCATGTAAGAAAGATACACGGGGTGCACGCTCAAGTGCACAAACGAGTCTAGAAAATTCTAAAGTTGAATTTACTTGAATGTAACGTGGTAATTTATCACTAGAAGAATTTTGTAATTTGTCCACAAAGATTTTTTGTAGATTATCAAATTAAACTTATCCAAAACTTTGGAGCCTAGTTTCTTCTATCAATGATATCATTAATAGATGGACCAGTTCCAATGATTGTTACAGGCGTGTTTAACTTATCTTCAATATTTTTTATGAATGCTTTTGCATCGTTAGAAATTTCATCAAATGAAGTTTTACCAGCACAATCAGGAAAAAGAACATCTAATTTTGTTATAGAGATTTGTGTTGCACCATTAAGCATGATTGCACGCCTAGCTAAATCAAAATCAAAATCAGCAGCACGTCTCTGACGGCCAGTAACAGTACCAAATTCAGACCATCCTTTTTTTTCTGCCTCTTCAAGTGAGAGTTCATTTTCAAGAGGACCAGTTCCAACCCGTGTGACATATGATTTGAAAACAACAATTACCTCATCAACTTTGGTTGGACCAAGGCCAACATCAGCACATATTCCAGATGCAGTGACATCTTTTGAGGTCACAAATGGATATGTTCCATGCCATAAGGAAAGAAAAGTTCCTTGTGTGCCCTCTACTAATACATGCTCATTTGCAGAAAGTGCAGAATTTATCTCCTGTGGGACATCTACAATAAGTGAAGATAAAGAATCAATATCTTTTGCTAATTTTAAAACTCTCATAGCCCTATCTGCATTAGCAGGGCCTGTACCAGATCCAGTACTTCCAATTTTTTCTTTTAATTCACCTTTAGAATCTCGTACTAGATGAGTTTCTTCAATAATACCACAATGTTTGTCAATAAATGAACGTCCTGACGCATTAAAATCTTGAATTTCTTTTTTTAGAATATCTGGATTGATAACAACTCCAGGACCAATCATAAGTTTAGCATCTTTATTAAGAAATCCACTTGGGAGCATTCTAACTTTATACACTTTATCACCATCTCTAATTGTATGACCAGCATTTGGGCCAGCACCACCACGAACTATGATTTTTGGATTGTCTTTGATTGCTAAATATGAGATAATTTTTCCTTTACCCTCATCTCCAAAAAATCCGCCAACAACTACAGTTGATGTCATGTTGTTGAGATTCTATTTCGTTTATTTAAGCTAAAGTATTTTCATATGATTTTATATCTAACAATAATTCTTTTAGATCGATGGTAGGAGAAAATTTTGCAGGAAACATCATAATTAACTTAGCAAGTCTTCCAGATTTTCTAAGAAACCCAATTTTGAAAAAAAGGATGATGGAATTTTTTTCATTGTCTGAATCGGAAAGAAAAGAGGTTATAAACAATGCACTAGAAGCAGGTCCAACTATTCCATTTCCCAACTTTTCAAAGCTATTCAAAACATGGCTTAAAATTTTAACAACTCTTTCAGAGGAACAAAGAGAAGGATTATTTTCAGCATATATTATTGAAGTGTCAGAATCACCACAAAAATTAATCACTTTCAATTTAGATGGAATTCTAGAAATTTTTTTAACATTAGAGGAAAATGAGAAAGAAATACTTTCCAGTACAATTAAAAAAATTATCAATAATCTGGATGAAGTGAAAAAAAGAAAAATTATGATAGTAATTCCAGATAATGCTAAAAAACACTTGAAGTTTTAGACGTCTGTAGGTTTCTCAGGTTTTCTATTATCCTCATTTGTATAATCTATTATTTCCCCTTCAGGAGACAATACGCCTACAAAGATTTTTTCATGTTTTTTTAATAATTTTCTATGATCGGGCATCGACATATCAAGTTTCATTTCATTCATTACCATTATTTGATATTCTTTCCATTCAGCCCAACATTTATTGCAAGTAGGATATTTTTCAGCAACAATTCCAAGTTCCTCAGTATCAGGAATAGAGTTTTTACATTTGGTACAAATACGACTCATAGAAATTAACAATAATGAACTCCTTTTATCTTTTTTTGAAGGTAAAGTAATAATAATTAAAAAAGACCAAAGGCTTCATGAAGATAAAATGTCCAAAATGCAAAGAGGTTGCTGAATTGGCAATGGATTTTTCTCTTGTAAAATGTGGTTCTTGTGATTTAGAAATGAGTTATGGAGAATATGTTAAATTTGTAGCACATAATGAAGCTAAATACTCAGATATTCTTGGAGATTATACAGGCAGTACAGAAGGTCAAACTTCAGGTTCATTAGATGAATGGGATTAACAATCTAGTAAAATCATTCATCAGATTAAAATAATTAGATTGACAAGTGTCTAAACATCATTGGAATTTTTATTAGAAAATATACTTAACTTGATAGGGTTTTTGGTAGGTCTTGTCATAGGGATAATGGCAATTATTGGATTTAGAAATACAGGAAGTCCAACATTATTTAGATTAACAATTGCATTTTTTTCAATAAGTTTAGGATTTTTTGTAGTATGGGCAGGATACATGGTAGAGGATTTTGTTATAAAATCAGGAAGTATAGAAAGATGGGTTCAAACTTTAGGAATTGCTATTCAAACAGTTGGGTATTTTTTTATTGCATTTTCACATAGCATAAAATCATTTTTCCCAAAATCTAGATACTTTAGATCAATTGGAGTTTTTCCATTATTCCTAATTTCTTCTGTTCAGTTAGAACATATCTTTAGATCAGTTTCATTTATTTTATTGGCATATGGTGCTATTGAAACAATGTTATCATATTTTGAAAATAAAAACAAAGGTGCAATTTCAGTTGCTGTTGGATTAGCACTCTTAGCATTAGGAGAATTTTTAGGATGGTATTCCTTTGTGTTCCCAGAATCAATCCTATATTCTGCATCAATGACAATCAAAATCGGAGGATTAATTGCATTATTCATTCCAGTGAGTAAAGTACCATTAACTAAGATAAAATTTGATGAAGGATTAGAATAATTTCAACACAGGCTCAGAATTTGAAGTAATTGAAAATTTGTCAATTTCTTTTATCTTTTTAGTATATTGGAAAATATCATTGTGCTATCATAGAAATTAGAAGAACAATCTATGAGAAAATGGCAGAATATAGAACTCATATGAAAATTATTGGAGATATTTTAGCAACGACTCGTGATGAACTACAAGATGAAAATGGGGCATCAGTTACTTATCTAATTAGAAAAGCAAATATTTCTCATTCTAGAATTTCAAGAATTTTGAAAACTCTAGTGTCACAAGGACTTTTAGAACAATTAGATACTCAAGGATCAAACAAATATAAAATTAGCCAATCAGGTAGAGAATTTCTTCAAGCATACTATACATTTACAGACTTTGCAGATAATTTTGGACTGAACATCTAGTCTTCTGTTTCATCAAATTCATCATCAAAATCATCTTCAAAATCTGTGTCCTCATAATCAGAAGAAAATTTAAGCATGCTTTACAAATGAAAATTTACTAGTGTTAAAAACTTATTTAAAAGTAAATGGTAATTAAACAAAAAAAAATAGAACAGTGATGAAAGTAAATTGTGATAATGAAGGAATTAAAAAAACAGTTCAAATAATTAATCAAGGAGGAATTGCTGTTTTTCCAACAGATACAGTATATGGAATAGGATGTAATCCATACAACAAAGATTCAGTGAAAAAAATTTATGAAATTAAATCTAGAAATATTTTAAAGCCATTTCCAGTTTTAGCATATTCAAAAGAGATTGCAGAGAAGATTGCTTTTTTTGATGAATTTACTAAAAAAATTGTGGAAAGATTTTGGCCAGGACCATTAACAATAATTTTGAAATTAACTGATAAAAATCTAAAAGAATCATTAAATGTAACCAATAAAATTGCCATAAGAGTTCCTAATCATAAATGTACACTAGAATTATTGAAGGAATGTAATTTTCTAGTAGGCACTAGTGCAAATATTTCGGGATACTCATCATTTACAAATCCTGATGAATGTTTCAAAAATATACAAAACTATGATGTTTTTGTTGATGGGGGAATAATTACTAGTAAAACAGAATCAACCATAATTGAAATAGAAAATGAAGAGATCAAAATTATTCGAGAAGGCTCAATAAGTCATAATGAGATTATAAGATCATGAATTTGATCATCACTTGTGCCAGGCATTTTGAACCTGAAACTGAAGAAGAATTAAGTAGAATTCTAGAAGAATTTGGAGATTCTGATGCAAAAGTTTCAATTACAAATATGTCAGGAATATTGACTGCTGAAACAAAACTCGAACCAATTGAAGTCGTAAGGAAAATTAAAGAAATGCTTCTTGATGAACCTTGGAGTATCAGATATTGCCTAAGAATCATACCAATTCAAAAAATCATTGAAACAAAAATTGAAGAGATAGAAAAAATGATTACATACATGTCTGAACAAATTTCTGATGGAGAAACATATAGAATATCAATAGAAAAAAGAAATTCAGATTTATCTAGTCAAGAAATTATTTCAAAAATAGCAAACAAAATAAAAAATAAAGTATCACTTGAATTTCCAGACAAAATTGTCTTAATTGAAATTTTAGGTGATAAAACAGGGATTTCTATATTAAAAAAAACAGATGTATTAAGCGTAGAAAAGACTAAACGTAGTATCTCAGAGTAAAATTGCTGCCTTTTCTATCAAAATATCATCCAGAGGATTTTTTGAATAAACTGAATCAAGTTGTTTTTTTGTAATCTTAAAATATTTTTTGAGAAACAAATCATTATTTTTTGAAAACAGATTTACAGATAATGGTAATAATTCCTTGTATAATGAATTTATTATTTTTTTATTTCCAATTGCAATTAAAATAAAATTAGTTTTTGGTGTTATTCCAGTATTTATTATTGCATTAGAAATTTGTTTTGTTAATGCAAAACGCATCAAAATATCAGTTTCAAGTTTATTTGATAATAAAATATTACTTTTTTCAGATTCTAAAGATAAAGATAAAATTTTTTTTAAATGATAATAATTCAAGATAAAATTACTGGATACCGCTTGAAGTCGAATTTTTGGATATCTTTTTCTCAAATTATCAAGGAACTTTACATCAATTGCTTTTTGACCCATAATCTCAATTATTTGAATTTGTTTTTTTAATACTTGAAAAGTTAGTTTTTTGGGAGAACCGCCATGAATTACAGGTATAATGCTTACAAGATCGTTATTTTTTATCTTAGTAGAATTTCCTTCCATTGCAGAAGAATCAATTCCATTTATTGCAATCAAGATATTTTTAGGATCTATACCAGGTGTATTAGCAGGTTTTAATTCTAACAATAAATTAATTAGTTCTTGAATAGAGATATCAGATTTTTCAATCTGTAATTGTTCTGTTGAAAAAGATTTTTTTGTGCCACCTACAAATTTTACAGTTATCATATTAATCTAATTCAAAATTTAGAAAATAATGTTTTATTTATTATTCAGTTTTCGCTTCTGTAGTTTCTTCTACAGGAGTTGTTTCTGTAATGGTTTCAGTTATAGATTCTTCAGATCCAGTAGTGGATTCAGGAATTTCTAGAACTTCATTCTCTACAAATTCCTCAAATTGTGAAGATGCAATTCGTGTTTGTTTGGTTTTTTCTTCACGAATCTCTTTTTTGATGAATTTAGTGATATATCCTGCAATTTTGTTTTTTAGGCTTTTAGAACGTATAATAGAAATTTGATCTAAGGCTTTCTTGTTGTCGGCAAAATCTACACCAAACTCAGATTTGTATTTGCCTAAGACCTCATATGAGAGACGCTTTATTCTATCCACTTCTCGTTCTAATGAAGGGGGTATTTTATATCTATATTCCAAGGAATGATTTAGAATTGTTTTCAAGCAGGATTGTCATTTCATCAAACGTTTTTCCTAGAATTTTTGAAGCACAAAAAATCACACTAGGAATAAAGCTAATTTGTCCAGACTTCATTTCAAAACACCTGGAAAATCTTACAGGGCCATCAGTTTCAACAAGGATTTTTGATTCATCTGTTTTAGACAATAGTGTCTGCTTGTCATTTGCATAAACCATTACAGGTCCAAATGACACAAAAAATCCCATATCCATGGCTTTTTGAAGTTGTTTTTTACTACCATCAAACCAATGAAGCAAGGCATGTTTAGTATTATAGGAGTTCATTATTTGAAAAATATCATCAAGACTTTTTCTTGAATGAATAGAAACTGGTTTGTTAAATTTTTCTGCAAATGACAATAATGTTTCAAATACATGGATTTGTCTTTTAGAATCTTCATTACTGTTGACATATGTTGGATCTAATCCTATTTCGCCTATTCCAGAAAGACTTTGATGATTCTCTTCAATCATATTAGTAATTTGTTCAAGTTCATCATTTGCACATTCAGGATGAATTCCAATGAAAGGTAAAACAAGATCACTTTTTTTTGCTAATTCTAAAGTTTGTAAAGAATTTTCATTATCCATTGAGACACAACATGCTTTAATTTTCAAATATTCCATTTCCTTTAAGATGAATTGCATGTCACAAGAATAGATAGGATCAGACAAGTGTATGTGAGAATCAAAATACCATGTCATTTCTTTATCAATTCTTAAAATAGTCTGTATAAATCGATTCCTTAGTGATATTTTTTCACTCATTATCTTTTTTCGGAAAAAACTAAAATAGAATTCATGAAATCTTCAGAACTAGGACTATCTGCTATGTATAGAATTTTGAAGAAGGCAGGAGCAGAAAGAGTTAGTGACGAATCAGCAGATGAATTAAGAAGAGTAATTGAAGAACTTGCCGATGGTATTGCAAAAAGTGCAGTCGATATGGCTTCTCATGCAGGTAGAAAAACTGTAAAAGGAGAAGATATAAAATTGGCTTCAAAACCCTTTAACAAATTCTAATCTAAGAGTTTAATTATTCATTTTGTGTTTTTCAACATGGTACTCTGGCAGAACGGTTATGCGTGAGCCTGCAAAGCTTATACAAGGGGGTTCGACTCCCTCGGGTACCTTATTCAACAATTATTTTCCCCTTCATCCAAGGGTGAAGAGTGCAAAAATAATCATAGGTACCTGTTTCATCAAAAGTAACAGTGTAAGATTCAAATGGATCTAAATGTCCACTGTCAAAAAGATTAGTTGGTGCATCGTAAAAACCTGAAGTTACACTATGGAAAGCTGAATCTTCATTCACCCATGTTACATAATTTCCTTTTCCAATGACAAACAGAGATGGAGTATAGCAATTATCATTCTTTTCACAGCCTGGACGAGAAACTTTTGTAGACATTATCACATCGCCTTGAACAGTCAAATCAGTTTCTTCAATATTTTCTTCAATAGAATGATTAGAAAAAGATAAACTGATAGTTACAAGAATTATTATTCCAATTACCCCTAAAGCAGTTAATTTTTTTAGCAAATCACATCACATCCAGTATAGAGTTATTATATAATTACCAAGTTCTCTAAATATATAACATATTAGAAAAATAATTGTCGCAAAACAGAAATGGGTTATTAGAATACATACCAGGTTCACATGCACTACTAATACAAAAAAAATCTAGTCTGCCTCTAGAAGGATTTGTAGAAAATATTCAAGAAAGCATTCAAGAATATGCTGAAAATTCTAAAAGTGATGTAGAGAAAGGAAATAATTTTCTTCAATGGGTATTAACAAGAGTTTTTGAGGCTACTGAAGATGATGCAGCAGATGCAATTGTTGATGGGGCAAATGATCTGGGGATTGATGCCTATCTTCCAGTGGATTTTTCAGATAATACAATTAGGTTATTCCAATCAAAATACGGTACATCACATTCACTAGAAGCAATTGCCAAATTCAAAGAAGATGTAAAACGATTACTTACAAAAGATGTTACAAAAATGAGACCTGAACTAGCTCAACTTGTCACAAAAATTAAAGAAAAAAATCTCAAGATAAAATGTTGTTATGTTACAGATCAGCAAGTAGAATATGAGGATGAATTTGTTGAGATTATAGATGGAGAGAAAATAATTCAAAAATTATGGGATAGAATTAAAAAACCTGCAGCAGGCAAAAAATCCTCAATTAAACTGGAAAGAATGCTCAAACATGAGAATACCATTTTAGGAATTTTGAAGTTACGAGAGCTTACCGAGTTTGTAAGTAAGAATAAAAATTATGTTTTTGAATCAAACATTAGACAATGGATGCAATTTAAGACTACAGTTAACAAAGGATTACGTGAAACATTACAAAGTGACCCAGGCAAATTTTTCTATTATAACAATGGAATTACGATTGTAGTTAGTGACTTTTTAGAATTAGAAGGAAACATAATTGAGCTTTATGCTCCACAAATTGTCAATGGGGCACAAACATCAAACTCCATTCTTGATCATTCAAAGAGAACAAAAAACATGGAAGGTTCCATGACAGTTACAATAATCAAAGCAGATGATGAAGAAGAACAAAATAACATTACAAAGTATAGAAATTCTCAAAACTCAGTAAGAGGAAAAGATCTAGTTTCACTGATGGATTTTCATAAATCAATTAAATCACAATTGAAAAATTGTGGTTATTTTTATGAAATCCAAGCGGGTTCTTTTGACACAAAAACAAAATCAAAACAGTGTGAATATGAAGGAGATGCAACATACAATTACTATCTTCCAGATAATCATAAGAAAGTCATTGTTGCTAAAGACGCAATTCAATCACTAGTTGCAGGAATTGAACAAAGACCAACAGAAGCATATAGTTCGCCAGCACAATTTCTTCCAAGGGGAAGTAAATATGACGATGTTTTCAATGATAATCTAAAAGATGATTACAGAATTTTACTATATCCATATCTTGTAAAAGAATTTGCAAAAAAATCATTAAAATATGGAAAACAAGGTGGTCACAAAACAAAAAGATATGCAACTTTATTTTTTGTAGCAGTCTACTTTAGAATACTACATAAAAAAATCCTTGAATCAAAAGGGGATTTTAAAGGAGATGTAAGAAAATTAGAGCCAATTTTTCGCAGTTTCAAACTTAATTCCAGAATTTTAAAACTTACAGATGTAATTGTGACTAAGTTTCTGGAAGATACTGTAGTAGATGATGAAATTGAGTTGGCCAACACAAAACATAATTTCTTCTCTCAGCATGTTTGGAATAACATAATGCTTCGTGTAATTGATAAGAAGATTAGACAAGAGGAAGATGAAATCATGGCATTGAAAAAACTAACAAACAGTTTATTTTAATTTTAAAAGGTAGAAGTCCAACCAAGTAAAAATCTTGCAGGAGGTTTACATTGGTCAGACTACCTACCTGAATTCAATATAAACAAGTGATATTTAACATGATTTTTCAAGTATAGTTTATTCCAGAATGTTTTTTATATCGATTAAAAAGAGAAAAAACACTTTGGGATCAGATGACAAATGTGCAATTTGTAGTGAAAAAATTGAACTTCGTTACAGCCCTATGGAAGAATGGAGTATAGAGGGTTCAATATGTGGAAAATGTTATTCAAAAAAACTTAGTGATCACTATCCAGGTGAACATGCCAGAGTAAACAAGCAGTTAGATTAGTTTTGTTCTGATTTTGAATATTTATTTACATTAAGACAATTCCATGCAAGAGAATCATCTTTTACATCTTTTTCTTCTAAAAATGCAATATCAGTAATTGTTTTTTTTCTTTTTAGTAAGTTTACTTGGAAACTAGAAAATTTTTTGCAATCACAGTCATTATACAAGCATACATCATTATCACCTTCATCATGATCTATAGCTTCATGAGTACAATTACACAAAGCATTCTTTTTTACATCATTAAGTGATTTTTTTACATATACTCCTAATCGAAGATATGCTTCTCCCCCATGACCTTTCTTAAATCGTTCATAATTTTCAGATTTTTGTAACACTTTAAAAAAAGACAGATTAGTAGTAGGTTTTTGGGAATCAGCACCCATGATAAACCAATATTTATCACCAGTTTCTACAAATCGGATTTTAATTGATGGATCTACCCACCAATGAATAGTATCATGCCAAATAGATGCAGATTCTTTTCTGTCAGTAATTAATGGGACAACATTCATTCTAAGGTCATAGTATCTATACGCAACGCCCATAAAATCATCAAACCATGGAATAGAAGATTGAGAAGACAATGCAGAAAAATCAGACCAGAGCTTATTTATCTGATCTGAATTGATGGTAATACCCTTATATCTGAGTTTTATAACAAAATTATATGGTTTCCTATAGAACTAGTATGCAGATAGTTGCAGACTTGCTGACTGTTACTGAACAGTCTGGACAGGAAGGCATCAAAACAACATCTCTTCTAACCAAGGCAAACTTATCACATTCAAGATTATCTAAATTCTTAGAGAACTTGACTGGTGCAGGTCTAATTAACAGAATTGAGTTTGATGGAAAGAATACTTTTGTAATTACTGTAAAAGGTAGACAATACTTGGACTCTTATGTAAAATTCTCCAGTATTGCTGAATCATTTGGATTAGAGCTTTAGATTCTATTTTTTAGCTCTTCGCTTAGCATTTGCTTTTTGTCGTTCTTTTCTTTCTTTATAGGAACTATAAACAATGATGATAGACATTCCTGCAATTGAAGCATAAAATAATAGAATCAGTGGCTGTTCTCGAATTTCTCCTGTAGTTGGAGATACAAATGATATTGGTATACCTACAATCATAAAAATTAGGATTACTGTAAGATATTTGTCCATAAATTGTATAGTTTACAAAACCATATATCTTTTTGATTTTACAAAATGATAATAGAAAAATTATGGCAAAAATGCTTGAAGTACTGGGATTAGTTTTTGTAGCAATAATGTCATTAGGGTTTATGGGATTACTTCAACCAACCATCGAACCTGGGTTATCACCATTATTTTGGGGTTGTGCAGGCGGCACTCTTATGATAATTATTTATAGAAAAATGAAAAGAAAATAAGAAAGTTAGAAATATTTTAGAATGTATTGTCAAATGATCAACCATTAACCAACCGACAGATCTATAAAGGAGAATTCTAGGTAAAGTATGAAGGGGATTATGACAGGGCAAAGTAAACAATGGTGGGAAGGTTTAGGAAAAAAGTTAGAAGTGGATATTGAAACCTTCGATGAGTAAAGTTCTTAAGAATTTTCTACGTGATTTTAAAAATTTTACAAAATAAAGCCTCGGGTGGGGTACGAACCCACGACCTAACGCTTACGAGGCGTTCGCTCTACCAGACTGAGCTACCAAGGCACGTTTGGATAAATCCATCAGAGTTAATAAAAAGTCTTTCCGAGTTGGATTAATTGAAGAAAACAATTTCTGGAATTAGGGGTATATTTGAAGAAGAACTTAACCTAAAAGATGTATTAGAATTTTGTAATAATTTTTCATCTTTAATTAAATCACAAAAATGTGTTATTGGAAAAGATACTAGACCTTCAGGTTCTATGATGAAAGATACTGCCAGTGCTGCATTAATGAAAAATGGAATTGATATATTCAATTTAGAAACCGTACCAACTCCTGTGATTTTTAGAGAAGCAAGAAAGTATGGTGCTGGATTAGTAATTTCTTCATCTCACAATCCAATAAAATGGAACGGAATGAAATTCATTATTGAAGGAAGAGGGATTAATGAAAAAGAATTAGCACAAATTATTGAGCATCACGAAATTTTAAACTCAAAAATTGGAACTGAGCAAGATATAGAATCATCATATATTGATGATGCAGGAAAAATCATAGGGAATATCGAAAATCAGCCAGAAGTAGTAGTGGATATTGGAGGAGGTGCTGCAAAGAGCTTTGCAGCAGATTTGTTAAAAAAGATAGGGTGTAAGGTTGAAGTAATAAATGAAGAACTTTCAGGATGCTCTAGAGGTCCTGATCCTACATCTGATGAGTTATCTGAATTAATTTCAGCATCTAGTAAAAAAGAGATCGGGTTTGCATTTGACTTGGATGGAGATCGTCTAGTAGTAGTTAGAAAAGGAAAGAAGCAGTCTCCTGATGTAACACTAGGATTAGGTGTTGCAAAATCTTTAGAGTTAGGATACAAAAAATTTGTTTTAAGTATAGACACAAGTATGTCAATTGAAAAATTCATCATAGAGAAAGGTGGTACGATTCAAAGATCAAAAGTAGGAGAAGCAAATGTCATAGATCTCATGTTAAAAACTAATTCTCAAGCAGGAGGAGAAGGAAGCAGTGGAGGTTTTATTTTACCAGAGTTCAATTATTGTAGAGAGGGGATTCTTACTAGTGGTTTAATTTGTTCTATGTTGGGAAATCCAAAATTTGATGAAATTTTGAACTACATGGGAAATTATTATCAAATAAGAGAAAAAACTGAAGTTGATTCAAATTTTCATGACAAAGTAATTGAAGAGGTCAAGTCTAAATTTTCAAAAGAATATTCAGAAACAAGTACACTAGATGGAATTAAAGGAATTATTGATGAAGATAGTTGGGTTTTGATTAGAAAATCAAACACTGAAGATATCATAAGAGTTTCAGCAGAATCAAATGATCAAGAAAAATGTAAAAAAATTATTAAAGATACAATAGAACTAGTAAAAGAAAGCTATGACCAAGTTAGATGAATCTTCAATAATCAAAATTTTTCAGAGTAAATTAGGAAAGGAGAAATTTATTTCTGAGGATGTAGAAATTTTCAATTCAGGTAAAACAAAAATCGTAGCTAAAACAGACACCCTAGTAGAAAGTACGGATATTCCATCTAAAATGAAATTAGCAGATGCTGCAAGAAAAAGTATTGTTGCATGTGTAAGTGATTTTGCTGCAAAGGGTATCAAACCTCAATATGGAATTATTTCTGTAAATCTACCAAAGACTATTTCACGCTCAAAAGTTGATGAGATTGCAAAGGGTTTCAGAAAAGCATGTGATGAATATGGTATTTCAATTCTGGGCGGCGACACAAATGCAGGCAAAGAAATTGTGTTTAATGTCTGTATTTTTGGAAAAACTGACAACATAGTTAGAAGAAAAGGATCTAAAAAGGATGATCTGATATTTGTAACAGGGCCATTTGGTTATACTTCTGCAGGACTGAATATGCTTCTTGGTAAGAAAAAAGGAAAAAATAATTTTGTTAAAAAATCTATCAAATCGGTATTAAAACCGAAACCAAAACTAAAATTTGGAATAAAGAATAAAAAATATTTTTCATCATCAATGGATTCCAGTGATGGATTATCTACCACTTTAAATGAAATGTCAAAACAAAGTAAAAAGAAATTTATCATCAACAATATCCCTTTGAAGGAAGATTTACAATATTATGCAAAATCTCAAAAATTTGATTTAAACACATTAATTTTTCATGGAGGAGAAGAATATGAAATTGTATTTACAGTATCACCCAAACATAGACAAATAATTAAAAAAAATGCAAGATTGCTTAAAACACCAATTATTGAAATTGGATACGTTACATCAGGTAAAGGAGTTTTTGTTCAAGAGAACAATAATTACACTCGTTTGAAAGATTTAGGATGGAAACATTTCAGATAATTATTCCCCATAAGAAAAATTTCTATCTACATTATTTACAATATTAATTATTGAATCAGCTGGAAGAGCAGAAACACATTCTTTCATCCATTTTTCATCTAGATACATCAATCGTTTCATATCACCCTCAGGAAGTTCATCAGGATTTGATTCTGGATAA
Organism: Thaumarchaeota archaeon casp-thauma3; assembly: GCA_001510275.1. GTDB lineage: Archaea > Thermoproteota > Nitrososphaeria > Nitrososphaerales > Nitrosopumilaceae > Nitrosopumilus. The sequence continues at coordinate 21,475 of LFEY01000024.1, read as the reverse complement.
ATTGTGTGAATTTCGTATCCTTCATTGGCAATTTGTTGACATTTTTGTTCCAAAGGGGATAAAATTACATCATTGATCGGTGTTAGAAATTGGAAGGATATAGAGCCAAGTAAAGCAGTTGTAATTCCAATTCCAATAATCAACAGTAGAATTGATGCCAACAAAAGAATCCAGTTGATTACGTATATGAATAATCATTAATTTCATGCCAAGTGACCAAATTAAGGTGAGGTTAGAAAATCAATGTTTTTTAAACCCTTTAAGATGTGAGTAGTCATTGTCAGAAACCGAAGTCCAAGTAGAGGAGACTGAAGCACCAATAGAGGAAGTTTCAGTAGAGGAGTCTGAGGCATCAGTCGAGGAAGTAAAATCCGAGGCTAAAGTAGAAACAAAATCTCAACCAGAGCTAAAAAAAGAAGGTCCTGAAAAATGGGGAATTGTTCACATTTACAGTAGTTACAATAATACAATTATTCACCTGACTGATCTTACTGGTGGAGAAACCGTTGCCATCAGTTCTGGTGGAGTACATGTTACTGCTGATAGATACGAATCATCACCATTTGCTGCAATGAAAGCTGCAAATGCAGTAGTTGAATCTGCAAGAAACAAAGGATTCAATGGATTCCACATCAGAGTTCGTGCAGTAGGTGGAATGGGTTCTAGAGTACCTGGTCCAGGTGCACAAGCTTCTATTAGAGCATTAGCAAGAGGCGGATTTAAGATTGGAAGAATTGATGATGTAACACCTATTCCTCATGATACCACTAGAAAGAAAGGTGGAAAAAGAGGAAGAAGAGTTTAATCAGCTGTCTTTATAGTTACATCACAGCCTCTAGAATGTAAATAATCTGTCATAAATTTTGCAAATTTTTGTGGTTGATCACTCCATTGATATTTTGCTAACATGTCAGAAAATTTTTCTTCTATACCATTTTGTAAATTTGGTTTAAAGACTAATTTAAAAAATGTCCATCCAAACTTTGATGATGGTTCACTAAGAACATATCCATTATAACCACCAACGAGACTCTCCATATGAGAAAGTGCTTTTTTTATAGATAGTAAATCATCAATGTAATTTTTTGTTCCAACTTCTAAAACCATACTCATTATTCATCACTATCGTGAGATGACTGACCACTAAGTTTGTCACTTAAAGATATAAATTTCCCATCTTGTTCAACATTGATTTTTGTTGCCATTCTAATACTTAGTCCAATTGATCTAAATAATGCCAATAATTTTCCCCCATCAATAATTTCATCAATTTCACCTGTTTTAATTAATTCAGATAATTTTTCTATAATAATTTTAGTTTCATTTGGAAATTGAGATTCTGCATTTTCTAAAACTTCTAATCCTCTAAAACCCAATCTATTAACTAGTAAATCTCGTGGGTTTTCAAGTGGTTTTTCTTTGATAAGTTCTGGAGTTTTTTCAATTTCTTGTTTTGAGGAGATGTTTTTTTGCATTTCAGCAAGTCTTTTTGCCTTTAATCTTTCAAGTTCGGAATCTTCTTCACTCAACCCTTAATCACACCTATAGGCACTAATTTTGCAACTTTTGTGGCAATTCCTAGATTGTGAGATACATCAACTACAGCATCAACGTCTTTGTATGCTTGAGGAGTTTCTTCCACAACTCCATCTCTTGTCAATGCCTTGATAAATATGCCCTTCTCATTAAGATCTTTTTTGACGTCATCTTCAGTATAATTTCTTCTAGCCTTTGATCTTGACATTGTCCTTCCAGCGCCATGTGCAGTTGAACCAAAACTCAAATTCATAGAATTTGGTTGTCCAAGTAAAATCCAACTTGCAGTTCCCATAGAGCCTGGAACTAAAACAGGCTGTCCTAAGTCACGATATCTTAAAGGTACTTCATCACGATTTGCAGGAAATGCTCTTGTTGCTCCTTTTCTATGAACAACAAGTTTTCGTTCTTTTCCATTAACTTTGTGTTTTTCTACTTTTGCAATGTTATGAGCAACATCATAAACTAATTTCATGTCAAGATCAGATTCTGTTTGATTAAATACACGTTCAAAAGATTTTCTTGTCCAATGAGTAATCATTTGTCTATTACTCCATGCAAAATTTAATGCTGTAAACATTGCTTTTCTGTAAGATTCACCTTCCTCAGAAGTATTTGGAACACATGCAAGTTCCCTATCAGGTAAATTGATATCATATTTTTCCATTGCTTGTTCTGAAACTCTAAGATAATCACTACAGACTTGATGACCAAATCCTCTAGAGCCACAATGAATTAAAACTGTAATAGTTCCTTCTTTAATTCCCATTCTATTTGCTGCTTCTTCATCATGGATTTCTGTAACTTTTTGCACTTCAAGAAAATGATTTCCAGAACCTAAACTTCCAAGTTGAGGTGCCCCCCTTTTTCTTGCCTTATCAGAAACTTTGTTTGGATCAGCATTTTGAATTTGGCCATTCTCTTCACAAACATCAGAGTCATCTGATGAACCATAACCATGTTCAATTGCCCAATTGACTCCTTTTACCAAAACTTCATCAAGTTCTGAAGGACTAAGTTTGACTGCACCTTTAGACCCAACACCTGAAGGAATAGAGATAAAAAGATCATTAACAAGTTCTTTTAGTTTTGAACGGACTGTCTGTTCAGTTAAATTTGAACGAAGTAACCTAACTCCACAATTGATATCATATCCGACACCACCAGGACTAATCATTCCTTCTTCAGCATCCATAGCTGCAACACCACCTACAGGAAAACCATAACCCTCATGACCATCAGGCAAAACAATACTATGACCAACTATACCAGGAATACAAGAAACATTTCGTGCCTGCATAATTGTTCTATCTGATAACATTTTCTGTAGCAAGGGCTCATCAGCATAGATCCTTACAGGGACTTTCATTCCAAGATTGGAATCAGGATCAATTTGATATTGATTTTCTCCAATTTTCTTTGGAGTGTTAGTAGACATAAGTATCGGTAAAATTTCCTTTCAATCCAATTTAAATCATCAGAAGAATTGAAAAATAATTTTAAATTGATCAAAATCATTTAAAAAACATGCTAGATGAAGATATTATCAAACAAAAAGCAAATCAATTACTTGCAGAATTAAGAGCAAATCCTGATTGGGCAATTGATGAAAGAAATTTCAAACAGGGATATTTCAAAGCTTTAGAATGGGCATTATCAGAAACAGGAATTAAACAAAAATAATTTACAAATTAAATTCAAAAAATATTTTTGTTTATGAACTGATCATAATAATCAGTTTTGATATAGAATTTTTAAAAATAAAAATGCATTCAGTAATGAAAATAAGGATCTAATTTATCTATGATTGATAATCTTTAGAATTGTGTTAAAAAGAAAACCAACTAAAGAAGAGATAGAAGAACAAAAACAACAACAAAAAATGAGAGCAAAAGCTTCTAGGGCAGCAAGAAGAAGTGGAAAGATTACTAAAAAAGAAGGTAAGGTTGAAAAATCAAAGGCTAAAACAAAAACACCAAGATCACAAAAGAAAATAGCTACAGTAAAAAAATCACGTTATTAAAGAGATAATATCTCAAAAAGAGTAATTTTTTGAGGCTAGATATGGCAAAATACAGAATACACACAAAATTAGGATAAAGAAGTAGATTTATTTTCCATAGATAGAAAGTCATAACGTTGGCAATATTACCTATAGACAGTGGTCGTTATGGCACTAAAGAAATGATGGAAATTTTCAGTGAACAAAAGAAAATTAATTATCAATTAGAGATTGAAGGTGCAACTGCTATTTCACAAAGTGAAATAGGGATAATTCCAAAAACAGTTGGGAAAAAAATTCTCAAAGCTGCAATATCAGGAAAGATCACGGTAAAAAGAATCAAACAGCTTGAAGCAAAAAGTGATCACGACACTGCAGCACTAGTTGAATCACTAAGTGAAAAATGTACAAATGATGCCAAGCCATGGATTCATTATGGATTAACAAGTAATGATTTAGTAGATACCAGTAATTCAATGCAAATGCGCGATTCATTAAAAATTATTGAACCAAAAGTTGCAAAGATGGCATTAATTCTAGCACAAAAAGCTGTCAAACATGGAAAAATTCCAGCAGTTGGTAGAACTCATGGACAACATGCAAGCATTATTTCATTTGGATTAAAATTTGCAAATTGGGCTGCAGAGATGGCAAAACATGTAGAAAGAATCGAGGAAATTAAGAAAAGAATTCTAATTTGTAAGACACTTGGTGTTGTAGGAACTGGTTCTTTAATGGGAGCAAGATCACTTGAAGTACAAAAAAGAGTTGCAAAACGTCTAAAGCTTTACCCAGCAGAAGTTGCCACTCAAGTTGTACCAAGAGAGAGATATGCAGAATATGTGTTTGAATTAGCATTGATTGGTGCAACTTTAGAAAAAATTGCAATAGAGATTAGAAACTTGCAAAGAACAGAGATTGGAGAAGTTGCAGAGCAATTCAAGAAGGGACAAATGGGAAGCAGTGCAGTTCCAGTTAAAAGAAATCCAATCAAAAGTGAACGAGTATCATCACTATCTAAAATGGTACGAAGTCAAGTAGCTGTTTCATTTGAAAATATTCCATTATGGCATGAACGAGATCTTTCAAATTCAGCAAACGAGAGATTTGTAATCCCAACAGTTTCCATTCTAGTTGATGAAATGTTAGAAACTATGACTAGGGTTATTTCAAACCTAATGGTAAATGAGAAAAGAATTGTAGATAATCTTTACATCACAAAGGGGCAAATCTTTGCAGAATTTGTTTTAGAAGCACTAATCAAAAAAGGCATTCCAAGATTTGTAGCATACAAAGATGTGCAAAGAGTTGCATTTGAGGCAAATGATAAAGAAATTCAGTACATAGATGCCATCAAAAATGATAAAGCATTTTCTTCAAAGTTAACTAACAAAGAAATTGATTCAATATTTTCACCAGAGAAACATCTTGGTGCATCATCTGCAATTATTAGCAATGTAAAAAAATCTGTTCAAAAGGCAGTTAAAAAATTTATCTAGTTTTCATTAATGCTTTATGGATTTTAGAACCATATTGTAAGGCCTTTTTTCTTTTTGTACAAGAGATTTCTGGGACATTGATTTGACTGGCTAATTTTCTTATGATATGTTTACGATACAAATCTTCAGAATCATGAATTTTTTCAGATACAGGAATAGTTTTGGCATAATCTATGAACTTAGAAGATAGTAAAGGCTGAAGGATTTTTACTCCAAACTCAGATGCAATTAGATTTACAGCCTCCATCATTTTTAGTTCGTTATCTAATTTAGAGGTCATAACTTCATGAATTTTTGATTCTCCTTCAGAAAATGCTTCTCTATATGCATTGTAACCACAAAATAATTCATCGATTCCATTTGCAGTAATCACAGTATTTAGATCTAAACTTTTTGCTAGTTTAGAAACATAATGAAATGCAATACAATTTTCATTCCATGATAAATTTTCTGTTTTTATTATTTGATTAATCTTTGATGAAACGTCAAGAAAAGTTTCTGAATCAATTTCTAGAATATGATGTGGATAGTTGAGAAATTCATTGACTTGTTTTGCAAATAAAATATCATGAGATTCTGGAAAACCAATTGTCAATAGTGTGATATTGTAATTCATGTCTGAGCAAATTTTTGAAATTAATGTGCTATCAACACCTCCAGAAAAAGCAATTCCAATTTTTTTTTCCTTAACAGTTTCAGAAATAGAATTTTTTATATTTTCAAGTAATTCTTTATTAGACTGTTCCATTTTTGCAGACATTATAGATTCTATAGAAAGGGTAATGAATCAAACCCTTTAACTATTAATTTAACATTAAATATGAAACAGTATGATTAGATTATCACAAACAGACATTGATGAAGAATTAGAGAATTTACCAGGCTGGAGTATTGTAAATGAGAAACTTCACAAAGAATTTCAATTTGAGAGTTTTACCCAGGCATTTGGTTTTATGACCAGAGCAGCTATGGAAATTGAAAAAATGAATCACCATCCAGAGTGGTTTAACGTATACAACAAAATCACCATAGAATTAACAACTCATGACGCTGGAGGCATTACAGAAAATGACATCAATCTAGCCAGAATTCTAAATTCTTTGGTATAAGTGCCAAAGAAAAATTTTAGGCACAATCATTACAGAATTTATATTATGAACCAAGGTCAGATGACTTCACATGGCTTCAAGTCCTACAGTTCTAGATTCAGACTTTAAATATATTGATAAAAATGGAAACTTGCTTAGAACAAGAACAGAGCTAACAGTTGCACAAATGCTTACTTTTCTTGAAGAAGAATACCAATACAATCACAAACTTACTTTAAAAAATGGAAATGATGTCACTATTGATTTTAAAACAAAGAAAGGATTGATCGAGGTAATTGATAATGATGAAGACATTGAAAAATACAAACAAATCAAAGAAGATTTTCCTGAAGATAAAGTGATGGCAATAGGACATGGAAAATATGTTGCACAGATTAAAGAATTACAAGATATAGTATTTTATGACAAAACACCACAAACAGGATCCATATTTTTAGAAGATGCATCATTCTCATTTGATTATGCACATATACTTCCATTAGTTGAAAAATGTTCTATTTTACATGGGCATACATCTTCTGTAATGGTAGAACTTGTAGGACAGATGAAAGATAACCTACTTTTAGATTTTGGCGTAGCAAAAAAAATTATCAAAGAAGTTGTTAACATATTTGATCATAAATTTTTCATTAATAGGAAATATCTAAAAACAGAAGATGATTCACATTATGTAATTTCATTTGAAGGTCCTAAAGGAATGTTTGAATTACAACTTCCAAAAAATACTACTTATCTTTTAGAGGGAGAAGCCACTGTAGAGAATCTTTCAAGTGAAATTATCAATCTATTAGCACCAAAAATGCCATCAAATGTAGAAGCAGTAGGAGTTTACATCTATGAGGGCTATAACAAAGGGTCCCACATTATTTCAAATATTTCAAGATAATTGAGAAATGGACCCAAAAATATCAGAAAAAGCATGGAATCCAAAGTTAGAAAAGAAAATTCTTGAACAATGGCAAGAAGAAAAAATTTATGATTTTACACCACAAGAAGACAACTATACCATAGATACTCCTCCACCATATCCATCAGGAAGACCATGGCATATTGGAGCAGCGGCACATTATTCACAAATTGATATGATTGCACGTACTGCAAGAATGGCTGGAAAAAATGTGTATTTCCCAATAGGGATTGATAGAAACGGACTTCCAGTAGAACTGTACACTGAGAAAAAACACAAAATTAGAATGAGAGAAACAGATAGAGGAGAATTTTTGAATCTATGCAGAGATGCACTAGATGATTTAGAAGCTGAAATGATTCTCATTATGAAAAATCTAGGAATTAGTGGGGATTTTGCAAATTACTATAGAACAGATTCAAAAGAATACAGAACACTTACACAATCAACATTCATTGAATTATGGAAAAAAGGTCAAGTGTATTTAGCAAATAGACCTAACAACTATGATTGGGTGTCAGGAACAACTATTGCAGATGCAGAAATTACATACGAAGATTTACCAACTAAACTAGTTTACATGAAATTCAAAATAAAGGATACAGATCAAGAAATAATTATTGCAAGTACAAGACCTGAACTAGTTTGTGCATGTAAAACAATTATTGTAAACCCAGAAGATGATAGATATACACAGTATATTGGAAAGAAAGTGATTGTTCCAATTACTGGTGCAGAAGTTGAATTAAGAACACATCATTCTGCTCAACAAGAATTTGGTTCAGGGGCAGTAATGGTATGTAGTTATGGTGATCAAAACGATGTAGCACTATTCAGAGAATTGGAATTAGAAGAGATTGTCGCAATTGGACTAGACGGAAGAATGACAGAAGTTGCAGGAGAATATACAGGACTAAAACCAAAACAAGCAAGAACAAAAATCATTGAAGATCTAGAATCTAAGGGATTTGTAGAAAAAATTGAAGATATTGTTCACAGAACACCAGTTTCAGAGAGAAGTAAAACTCCAATTGAAATTATTTCGATGGAAGAATATTATCTTAAACAAAAAGGATCAATTGAAAAAATAAAAAAGCTAGGAGAAGAGATTACATTTTATCCAGCCATGCACAAACAAATTCTGATGAATTGGTTGGAATCCATAAGTATTGATTGGCCAATCTCAAGGAGAAGGTATTATGGTACAGAAATCCCAATTTGGTATTGTAAAAACTGCTCAGAACCTCATGTTCCTGAGCCTGGAAAGTATTACAAACCTTGGAATGAAGAATGCCCAATTAGTAATTGTACAAAATGCGACTCTACTGAATTTGTTGGTGAAGAACGAACATTTGACACATGGATGGATTCAAGTATATCTCCACTTTTCATTAGCAAATTTAACAGAGATGATGAATTTTTCAAAAAAGTATATCCTGTATCAATCAGACCTCAAGCAAAAGATATTGTTAGAACATGGTTATACTATACGCTTCTAAGATGTGAACAGATTACAGGAAAGAAACCATGGTCTGAAGCATGGATTATGGGATATGGTCTTGATGAAAAAGGAATGAAGATGAGTAAGAGTAAGGGGAATGCGATAGATCCTTTACCAGTAATTGAAAAATTAGGTGCAGATACTTTTAGATTTTGGAGTGCAAGTGAGATTAATCATGGATATGACTTTAGATGTAATGAACAAAAAATTGAATCAACCAAAAAATTTCTTAGTAAATTGTGGAATGTGTCAAGATTCTTGTCTAGTTTTCCAGTAATTGAGTCAGGAACACCTAACGCATCTGATAAATGGATTTTATCAGAATTAGATAAATTAGTTAAAGAATGTAAAAAAGGATATGAGGAATACAACTTTTTTATTCCTGCAATTGCAATAAGGGAATTCACTTGGAATTTGTTTGCAGCACATTATATTGAAATGGTAAAAACAAGAGCTTATGGTATTAATTTCTCTGAGGAGGAAAGAGACGGTGCAATATTTACACTGCATAAGACATTATCAACAATTTTAAAATTATTAGCACCAATTACTCCATTTATCACTGAACATCTTTGGAAGGTTTTGTATTCAGAAGAAAGCATTCATAATCAAAAACAAGTTGAATCTGAAAATATTGAAGAGCAAAATAATATCACAAAAGAAATTACTGAATTTAATTCCAAAGTGTGGAATAAGAAAAAAGATCAAGGCCTTTCATTGAAAGACTCAATTAAAATAGAAATTCCTGAAATACTAGAGTCATTCAAAAAAGATTTGAAATCGATGCATAATTTAGCAGATTGAGTCTAGGATTATACGTTGTAAATTAGTTTTTCAACGTATTGACAAGATTGAGAAAATACTTGTGTAATGAAATATCTTCAGTAAGCTCAGGGTGGAATGAAGTACCAATTACATTACCTTTTTTGACTGCAACTATCCGTCCATTAAATTTTGATAGGATTTCAATATCAGAGCCAACATCAGAAACAGATGGTGCTCTAATGAAAACTCCATTAAATTTCGGAATGTTAATGGACTCCATAGAAACATTTGCTTCAAAGGATTCTCGTTGTCGTCCAAAAGAATTTCTTTCTAATTTAATATCAAGAATATCTAAAAGTGGCTGATCAGTTTTTCCAATAACTCTATCATTAGCTGTCTTAGATAGCATTATCATACCAGCACAAATTCCAAGGACAGGCATTCCATTTTCAATTTTTTCTTTTAAAACCTTCAAAGAGCCATTTACCAAAGAAAGCTGCCCAATGGTAGTACTTTCACCACCAGGGATTATCAAACCATCTAATTGAGATATTTCATCAGGGGTTTTTACAGCAGTTACTTTTCCATCAATACCTAATTCATCAATAGCAGATTTAACAGAAAGTAGATTTTCTTGAACATCGCCCTGTATAGCTAAAATTCCAACATTAAGACTCATGCAGTGCCACCACGTTCTTGCATACGTAATTCTAGTGTATTAACATCTAATCCCACCATAGATTGTCTTTCATCAATCATTTTTTGAGCCTCTTTTACTTTGTCAGATTCATTCCAAAAAGTTGTTGCCAAAACTATTGCTCTTGCTCTTTCTTTTGCATCATCTGCGTTAAAAATTCCAGAACCAACAAAGATTCCATCACAGCCAAGAGACATAAGATATGCTGCATCAGCAGGTGTTGCAATTCCACCAGCGGCAAAATTTACAACTGGTAATCTTCCAAGTTTTGCAGTTTGTTCAACAATATCATAGGATACTTTGAATTCTCGTGCCATTCTAACTAAATCCTGATTATCTCCAGAATCATAAATTGCCTTAATTGTTCTTAATTCATCATTAACTTTTTTAATATGAGTAATAGCTTCTGCAACATTTCCAGTTCCAGGTTCACCTTTTGTTCTAATCATTGCAGCACCTTCTTCAATTCTTCGTAAAGCTTCAGCCAAAGATCTTGCACCATTTACAACTGGTGTTGTAAAATCCCATTTCCAAATATGATGAAGTTCATCAGCAGGTGTTAGAACTTCAGATTCATCAATCATATCAACATCAGTTTCTTGTAGAACTAATGCTTCATTGACGTGACCAATTCTACATTTAGCCATTACTGGAATTGTTACTGAATTCATAATGTCCTCAATAATTCTAATGCTTGCAGTTCTTGCAACACCTCCTGCTTTTCTAACTTCAGATGGGAGTTTATCTAAAACCATTACAGAAACTGCTCCTGCTTCTTCAGCAATTTGAGCTTGTTCAACAGTTGTAACATCCATTACAACCCCATTCTTTAACATGTGAGCAAACCCTCGTTTAAGGGTAGATGAACCACGTAAAATATCAACAGAGTTTATTTTTTCAGAAACTATACCTTTAGCATCATGTCGGTCACCAGATAACGAAAGCATGTTCTAATTTTTACTAGAGGTTATTTGTACCTATTCACTAATTTCAGTTATGATCTGATCCAGTTCAGATTCAACCATAGTAATTATCGGAGGAATAAATTGTGTTGTAGCATTTTGTTCAGGCCAATGAATTTGATTGGTTCGTCCATTAAGAGTTACTTTAACATTTGATTTTTGATATTCAGTTATATTTTCTAGAATTGAAAATGATTCTGATGGAATGGCTATGAAACCAGTTTCTTTTATCAATGCTTTTATTTTGTTAAGTTTCGTTTCATCTAATTTTGACCTAATGTCAGGCTGAAGATACCCCAGTTCAGTTACAGAATATTTTAGTGTACCATCATTTTTAATGAAAAGAATTTCAGTTTTTTGAGCACCAACTCTTTCTGTAACACCATTAGAAATTTTCATTAATTGATGTTTTGTATATTCAATTTCAATATTATCAAAAGAGTTTGCTGCAGAAATTGGAATTTCATTTTTTGTAATTAATGGAACTGAAATTAAGAGTGCTATAATTATAGGAATAGCACCTAACGCATAATGAATTGGTTTTACCATGATCGATGAACAATTACAAATTCATGTCAATCGCAAATAAATCTTGGTTAAAAATAACTTAAAATTCAGGTCCAATTCATTCTTGTTCGTGGGGTCGTAGCCTAGCCTGGTAGGGCGACAGTGTCTACGATTAGATCACCGCTAAGGGCTCCAGAGGTAAACTAAGCTAAACTGACTCACGGATGATGTAAGTTTGGAGCTGTAGTGACCCGTAGGTCGCCGGTTCAATTCCGGTCGGCCCCACGTTAAAAATTCTATTGGTTATTTTTCAAAATATTTAGTGCAGAGCCAGCTTTGAACCATTCAATTTGAGATTTATTGTATGAATGATTTAACAAAATTTTATCTTTACTTCCATCACTATGTGAAATAATACATTTGACTTGTTTGTATGGTTCTAAAACATCTAAATCTATTAAACTAATTTTGTCATCTTCAAGAATTTTGTCGTAATCATCAGTGTTGTTGAAGGTCAAAGCCAATACACCTTGTTTTTTTAGATTAGTTTCATGTATTCTAGCTAAACTTTTGGTAATAACTGCAACACATCCTAAATATCTTGGAGTCATTGCAGCATGTTCTCGGCTGCTGCCTTCACCATAATTATTATCACCAATTATCACCCAGTTCATTTGTTTTTCTTTATACTGTCTTGCAATTTTTGAAAATGGTTCAAGTTGATTGTTAAGAGTATTCTTACCTTGACCTACTTCATCATTAAATGCATTAACTGCTCCTAGGAGCATGTTATCGCTTAGATTATCCAAATGTCCTCGAAGGGACAACCATGCACCTGCAGGAGAGATATGATCAGTTGTACATTTGCCCTTGGCTTTTACCATTATTGGAATTTCTTCAAAGTCTTTTCCATTCCATTTTGGAAAAGGCTCTAAACGTTGTAGTCTTTTACTATTAGGATCAATTATGACATCAATATCATCAGAAGTTTTAGGAGGCATAACAAAAACACCCTCAGGTCTCATGAAACCTTCTTCAGGAACTTCGGGTGCAGGTTTTGGTGGTTCAAGTTTGAATTTTGTTCCATCAGCTGCAATTAGTTCATCTTTTAATGGGTTAAAGGAGAGTTTTCCTCCTAAAGATAAGGCAATAATCATTTCAGGACTTCCAATGAAGTTTAGAGTACTTCTATGACCGTCATTTCTTCCAGGGAAATTTCTGTTAAACGTTGTAACAATAGTATTTCTTTGATCTTTTTCTAATTCAGGTCTATTCCATTGTCCAATGCAAGGACCACATGCATTTGCTAAAACAGTTGCACCAATTTCTTTAAGTGAATTCATTTGTCCATCTCTTTCAATAGTTGCTCGAATTTGTTCAGAACCAGGAGTAACTAATAATGGAATTTTTGCTTTAATTCCTTTTGCTATTGCTTGTTCAGCTAAGCTTGCAGCTCTTGACATATCCTCATAAGATGAATTTGTACAACTACCAATTAGTGCAACAGAAATTTGATCAACATAATTATTAGATTTTACATCATCTGATAGTTTAGAAATGGTCCTTGCCAAATCAGGAGTGTGAGGTCCAACAATAAGAGGCTCTAATGTTGAAAGATTGATTTCAATTACTTTATCAAAGAAGTTTTCTGGACTTGTTTCAATTTCAGGATCTGCAACAAGTAATTCTTTATTTTGATTTGCTAATTCAGCTATATCTCCTCTGTTTGTATATTTCAGATAAGTTTCCATTCTTTCGTCATATGGAAAAACTGAACAAGTTGCACCAATTTCAGCTCCCATATTAGTAATTGTTGCCTTACCAGTAGAGCTGATAGATTTTGTTCCAGGTCCAAAGTACTCAACTATTGCATTAGTACCTCCAGAAACCGTTAATTCCTTAGCAACTTTGAGTATGACATCTTTAGGTGCAGTCCATCCATTTAATTCCCCAGTTAGTTTAACACCAATTCGTTTAGGATAGAGTAATTCCCAAGGCATATCTGCCATGGTTTCAGCTGCATCCAATCCACCAACTCCAATAGCAATCATTCCAAGACCACCAGCATTTGGAGTATGAGAATCTGTACCAATCATTAAACCACCAGGAAATGCGTAATTTTCAAGAACTACTTGATGAATAATTCCAGCACCAGGTTTCCAAAAACCACATCCAAATTTTGCTGCAGCAGATTGTAAGAACTTGAAAACTTCACTATTTTCATCAAGAGAAACTTTCATGTCAGTATCGCCTTGAATTTCAGCTCTAATGAGATGATCACAATGTACAGTTGTTGGTAAAGATGTTTGTTTAAGTCCAGCTTGCATAAATTGAAGCATTACCATCTGTCCTGTAACATCTTGTAATGCAACTCTATCAGGTTTTAGAAAAACATAATCCTTTCCACCAATAAAACTTCTGTCATTAATTTCATTAAAATGCCCAGATAAAATCTTCTCAGTAAGTGTAAGTGGTTTTCCAACTATGTTTCTATATTTAGTAATATTTTCTTTTAATTTCAAATAAACTTGAGAAACAAGTTCAGGAGTAGTATCAATTTCCATACGATACGATGAATTTATCCTGAATTTAATATTTACAATGTAAAAATTAGGAAAATTATTTCAATAGGCATGCAAATTTCTTAACAATTATAAACGAAAAGCAGCTTTTTAATTAAATAGTGGGGAGTTGTAAATTTTCTAAAATGAGGTTTGAGTATGGTCAATAAGGGTTTTCCAAAATTTGGCATGTCACAAGCAGGTGCATTTGTTGCCGCTCTTAAAAATTACAATTTACCTGATTTCATTTTAGTATTAATTGCAAAAGAATGCAAATCAGATCTTCTTGAAAGAGGTAGAATTGATGATAGATTACAAAGCATGAATGATGATGCTTTGGAACTGTTACATAGGGTTTTTGTTGGTTGTAAAGAGGATGACGCAGGGAAATATGCACAGTATAGATTCTATGCATATGTTTCAAGTATGTATCATAAATGCGAAGTATTAGTTAATGAAACAATTCCAGGTGCAACAAATAAAAATCATAAAATTCCTGTTGCAGTAAAAAATAATGGAATGTATATTGCAGTTGCATACAACAAAGCAACTGGTAATCCTGTTAACAAAAAAGAAACCACTAGATTTTATGAAATGGTAGATGATATCAAGAAAGGTGAACATGGAACAATGTTAACAGATGCAATTTATGGATCTTCAGTAGGTTTTAGAGGGGATGCATTAGTAGAACTTGAAAACTTGAGTAAATCAAGAAATGATGATCCTGAAAATATGTTAAATTTCAAAACAGCAAACTTTGAAAATAATATTTATTCTGTTACAAAGTGTTAATTTTAAAAATCATTTTACAAGTTTAATTGTGAAGTATTCATTGTTAGAAACATTGGCTTGCCATCAGTTTTTTGAAAATCTTCACCGTATTGTTCAAATTCTAATTGGTCAAAGAGATGTTTTGTCCAGATGTCATGAATTTCTTCAATGAATTTTTTATGTCCAGAAATTCGTAATAGCTCATGGAGTAATTCATGAGATACAGTTGTACAATTTTTTTCTGCAAGAAATAATGTATCATTTGATTCTTTAAGAGGTTGCCAAAATACCATTCCAAAATTTTCAGCATGATATCCTTCACAACCAGCACAATCAGTCCAGAATGGTCTAAAATGAGTTAGATAGAAATGGTAAGTATCTTTTCCTCTCTGTTCATGATCTTGCAAAAGAGTGTGTGTATCAAGTTTTTGAAAAATACTTCTAGGTTTTGTAATTAACTCATCGCATTGAATTTCATAATCTTTTCCAAATTTTTCTTTAATCCATACTTTGTAAAACTGACTCATTTTTTGGATATATTCAAACTCAAATTGTCGTTTTTTACGATCTTCTTCTTTAACAACGAAAATAAAATGTAAAATCATATTAAGAAAAAATGGTGTTTATGTTTGACCTTCAATACCCATTAGGGTAAGAGTTGAACGAATCTTTTCAATTTTTCTGATTTTCCAAGTAATGGTTTCTCGGAGTTTTTCTACAGTATCAGATTCAATCTTGGCCAAAATATCATATGCACCAAAAGTTCCATGAACTTCTTTAACACCTTCCAAGCCCTTTAGTTGCTGAATAATAGCTTCTTCTGAACCTAGTTCACAGTTTATTAAAACATAAGCTGTTGCCATACATTAATTAAAAAAATCGACTATATCAATAAAGCGATTATACTCAATTTTGAGAAATCTTTAAGATTGTATCCCAAATTGGCTTTGGAACAGGCATTACAGATAGTCTTGAAATTCGAATAAGTTCCCAATCTTTGAATTTCTTTTCTTTTTTCATTTCATCAAGTGTAACTGGATGTTTTAATGGTTTTTTGTATTTTACATCAACAACAATAAAACGTTCATTTTCTTCTTTTGGGTTGGGATATGGTTTTGAAATAACTTGCATTATACCTACAGCTTGTCTTTCATCACCTGTATGATAAAACAAAACAAGATCACTTGGTTTCATTTCTCTCATATGTTTTAATGCAAGATTATTATGAACTCCATCCCAAATAGTTGTTTTTTCTTTTTTCAGTTGTTCAAAATTATATCCCCTTGGTCCATTAGGTTCTTGTTTTGCTAACCAATAATTTACCATTTCAGTTTTCTGTATCAGTAATGGATGTTTTATGGTTTTTCAATTTTTGTTAAATGAAATTGTTCCCCGGTTCTGACTCGCACAAGATCATTGGTATTTTAGCCAAAACCTCCTTGGGTTCTGAAACCGGGGCGCCCTTAATGTGCCATGCCTGGGTGAATTGGAAATCATTGGTATCAATACGATCGACATCATCCCAATCCGTCTGCATGGTTGCTCTTAGGGCATACAATAGTATACTTAGTCAAATATTAACCAGGTAGTTTTACTTCAAAAGAAACTATTGGTTCTCTAAGCTTAAAGTTATCTTTAATAGATTTGCTGATTTCACCAATTATTCCAATAACTTTTCCATCAACAACGATGTTTGCAACATGCCCTTTTTTAAAAGTTGGATGAGTGGTGGTTTTAGTTTCACAAGTTTTTCCAAATATTGATTGAATAACAGATTGTAAAATAGATTTTATCTCACTAAAGTTTGCATCTTTATGAGAACTTACTGCACAAAGATGAGTTTCTTCAGTTACAGAACTCGTTTTATTAAAAATGGTTCCTATCTCAAATAATTTTTGAGGGTATGATTCATGAATATTTTTTGCTAGGCTATCAATTAATCCTGGAAGTAATGAATCTCTAAGAATAGTATGTTCAATACTTTTAGAATCTAAAACTGAGATAATTTTTGATGAGTCTCTTTTTGTATTATCATAAAGAATTTGTTTACTTGTTAAGCTAGAATTTAGAGATTCCATATAGCTTAATCCAGTCATTATAGAAGAAATTAATTGTAAATTAACTGAATTGGGATGTTTTTGGCCAACTGTTTGAGAAGGGGACAATGTAGGTTCAAGATTTTGAATTCCATACCCTAAAGCAACTTCTTCTACCAAATCCATTGGTCCAAAAATATCAAATCTGTATGCAGGAATTGTACAAATGATATTTTTGCCTTTAGTTAATGCATCTAACCTAGATTTTTTTAATGATGAAATAATCTTTGAAGTGTTAAGATTCAACCCAAGGATTTGATTAATCAAGGAAGGATTTACAGACATTTTCTTTTGTTCAAGTTTTGGGGAAGAGTTTTTTGCACCAGAAATTTGAACTGATTCTAAAGTGAATCCAGCACTTTGTAAAATAGTCGCAACAACTGAAAGCATATCTTCAGCATCTTCTTTATTGATTCCAGTTACTTCAACAAAGAGATTTTTTGTTTTAGTTGTAACAGTAGTTACTGCTGCGTTAATTATTGGAGGAAAAGAAATGGTATTTTGTTTTGCATCTAAAATCAGAGGAACTTGTGGAGAATTTCCAAGTATAGAACCATAATTCTTTCCTACATCAGTGTTTTTGAGGATTTCAGAAATTGAAAGTTCTTTTTTAGAGTTTAATGGAATGAATTTATGATTTCGATTTGTGGTTCTGTAAACTAAAGGAAATGAAATCACATCTAAGTCATGAATCCCTATTGATGATTTCTTTCTCTTTCGTCCTATTCCAAAATGAAGATCTTCTTGCATGGTCATAAACTGCTTAATTGTTTTATCATCAATTCTTCCATTTTTTGCAATAATACCAGTTACAAACGGACGAATTTTTGATACATCAGATTTTACAGATATTGAATATTTGTTTGATTTTTTGATATTCAGTTTAATTGCCCCAGTTTTGATTCGAAGCAATCCTTGTAATCCAAGTGCAATTCCAAAATCTGTTGAATAATCAGGTCTGTTTGGGCTGTATTCAATTCGGATTAGATCTTTATCTTCAGATTCAATATCCAATCCAAGAAAGGGTAAGGAATCAGAAATTTGTTTTTTTGTAACTTTGCCAATTAATTTTTGAAGACGAGTATATGATAATTCAACTACTGGCATTTTCTAGCACTCCTTAACCAACCTAAATTGTTATTGTAAAATTCTCTTACATCATCAATGCCATACTTTAGCATTGCAATTCTTTCAATACCTCCTCCCCATGCTAAAACAGGTTTAGTGATTCCAAGAGGTTTAGTTACTTCAGGTCTGAAAATTCCCATTCCAAATAATTCTACCCATTTTCCTAATCTTTCATTGTACACCATAGTTTGTAGTGATGGTTCGGTGTATGGGAAAAATGTTGGCCAGAATTTTATTTTTGTAATTCCAATTCGTTTATAGAATTCTCGTTGAATTCCCATTAAATTTCTCAGGTTAGCATCTTTTCCTACAACAACTCCTTCAATTTGATTAAATTCTACAAGATGTTTGTAACTAACCTTTTCATTTCTAAACACACGTCCTAATGAAAAAACTCTAGATTCATCAGGTTTGTTTTCAGCTAGATATTTGATGGTAACACAAGTAGTATGAGTTCTTAGAACCATTTTTCTTGCTTCATTAATATCCCAATGATATCTCCAATTTTTCTTGTGAGATTCAGAAACTTTTCGAATTTGTTCTGGAGTTGCAATTTTTTTGGCAGAGATACCATCTAGATAGAATGTATCTTGTAATTCTCTTGCAGGATGATCTTGTGGAGTAAATAGAGCATCAAAATTCCAAAAGCTTGATTGAGTCATATTTCCATTGATTTCTGAAAATCCCAATGTAACAAAAATTTCACGAATTTCATCAATAGTGTCTTTTAATGGATGAGTTCTTGCAACAAAAACTTCAGGTACTTTTGCTTCAACATCTATTGCTCCAAAAGAATCTGAAAGGTCTATAGACTTTGCAGAATCAGTTAAACTAATTTCTTTGGTTTTTACAATATCCTCAATTATAAAATCAGGTCTTTTCAAAAGTCCTGATAAATCACTTTTATCAATTTTATCTTGTTGAAGTTTCTTTTCTCCAATTTGTTTGAGGGTTTTTTCACCAGGAAGTTCAGAAGGTGAATTCTTAAGGGATATTTGTTCTGAAGATGCTTCAACCCAATTATTTTTTCTAGCTAACCCCATAGCAGGTCCAAAAACAGGTCCAAGTTCTTTTTGCAAATCAGATAAATTTCTAGGGCCATCTTTTAGTAAATTTAGTAATCTTCTTTCAGGTAATCCTTTTTGAAAAGATTCAATACCATTTTTACCTAAACTAATAATACTTGTTTTTGATTCATTGACAATTGCTAGATCTTTAAGTTTAAGCCATTCAATTCCTCGTCTAATCTGATCTGGTAAAAGTTTTGTAGATTTTTCAAGAATCTCAGGGGTTTGCTTTGGATTGTCTTTTAGAGAGATGATAATTTTTTTTTCAATTTCATGAAAGACTTGTGACAATAGTAAAAGTTCGAAAAAGACTTTTTAAACCTTAACCTAAGTCAATTTGAATGTCAGCTGATGACTTTATTGTAACTCCTTGGCACGTTGAAGGGGATATCGACTATGATAAATTAGTCAAGAGGTTTGGTACTGAAAAAATTTCTTCAGTATTATCTGAGAGAATCAAGAAAGTTGCGGGTGAGGACCATTTCATGCTTAGAAGGGGGATTTTCTTCTCCCATAGAGAAATGAATAGAATTCTTGATGATTATGAAAAAGGTAACAAATTCTTTCTATATACTGGAAGGGGGCCATCTGGTCATACTCATATTGGACATTTGATACCTTGGGTTTTTGCAAAATGGTTACAAGAAAAATTTGATGTCAATATGTATTTTCAATTAACAGATGATGAGAAATTTTATGCAAAACCTAACTTAACTTTAGAAGATACCAGTAAATTTGCATACGAAAATGCACTAGACTTTATTGCATTAGGTTTCAAACCAGAAAAAACAAAAATTATTATCAATACAAGAAATATTCAAACTCTCTATCCAATTGCTGCTCAAGTAGCCAAGAAAATTAATTTTTCAAATACAAAAGCAACATTTGGATTTACCAATGAAACAAATATTGGTATGATTTTTTATACAGCATTACAATCTGCACCATGTTTTATTGAAGATAAACCAGTTTTGATTCCATTAGGAGTAGACCAAGATCCTCACTTTAGATTAACAAGAGATATCGCACCAAAGATTGGAAAACCAAAGCCTGCACTGATTCATAATATTATGATTCCAAGCTTGGAAGGGCCTGGTGGAAAAATGTCAGCTTCAGATGAAAATGGTACAGTTTACACAACTGATGCACCAAATATAGTAAAAAAGAAAATTAACAAGTATGCATTTTCAGGAGGACAACCAGATATTGAAGAACATAGAAAACTTGGAGGAAATCCAGATATCGATGTATCATTTCAATATCTAAGAATATTTTTTGAACCAGATGACAACAAGTTAAAGTCAATCTATGAAGATTACAAATCTGGAAAATTGCTTTCAGGGGAGCTAAAAGCAATTTTAATTGAAAAAATTAATGATTTTCTTGCGGTCCATCAAGAAAAAAGAGAAAAAGCAAAAAGCCAGATAGACCAATTTCTTTTTGAGAATAAATGAAAATTAGTATTGCATTTGACGATAAATATGAAGCTCAGAAATTTGCTAGTTTAATTTTCATAAAGGATGGAAAAGAAACCTACATTACATCAATCCTAAATGTGATTGAAAATGAACTAGTGATTTCACTAAAGGATAAGTCTGCTCACAGTGTCTTGCTAAAGGATAAGGTAAATGTTGAGAAATTTGCAGATTTCATTCAGTCAGTAATTGATAAAGAACACAGACTGGTTTCTACTAAAATTTCAGAATACAGTGTAGAAATTGCGAAGGAGTGAATCTATTAACCAAATGCGGCATATAGTGCTGTAATTCCAACCATTATAATTAGACAAATTCCTAATGCCTTAAAGTCACCATTCATAATTTGATTTCAAAATTATTATTATTAAAGTGTTAATAAATTCTCAAAGATGATTTTAAAGATTATCTAGGGAAGCGCCTATTTTTCTTAGTAGGTTTTGAACCATATTCTTTTGGTTTTGATGTAGGTTGTCGAATTTCATTACAATTCAAGCATAGCACATCAAGTTCTTCCTTAGCAAGTTCTGGTTCTGAGATATATTTTCCCCATGAAGATGCTGCGCCTCCACGTCTAATATTATCAAAAGATTCATCATCAAATTTGTGACTAAATCCTAATGCTTTTTCATCTTTAAATCCGCAACTAGAACAAACTTTTCCTCCCAAAATTTCAAATAATTTTTCTTTTAGAGATGCATAGAATTTTTCTGAACCATCAGAAAAAAAGCTTTCCTGTTTTCTTAAAAATTTATCATTTCTTGATTTTCGAGGTCTAGAATCATCTATACTTGAACGTGAGATTCTATCATTACTAGAATATCTTGAATTTCTATCATTACTAGAATATCTTGAATTTCTATCATTACTAGAATATCTTGAATTTCTATCA